>PMQB01000127.1 GCA_003169195.1 Bryobacterales bacterium | reverse complement strand
CCGCGCGCACCATTCACTTTTTCGTTTCCGTTTTTCTAACGCTCTTCGTTTTCGTCCACGTCATCATGATTAGCCTTGCCGGCTTCCGCAATCGCATGCGAGCCATGATCACCGGACGCACCGCCGCCCCACCAAAGGAGGACACATGATCTCACGCCGCAAGTTAATCACTACTGGACTCAGCGCCACAGCGGGAGCCACGGGCTTGGTCGTCGCGAAAAATTTGGCGCAGCATTACGGTCTCATCCCGCCTGACAGTGGTGGTCTCTACGGCCCCGGCGAAACGCTCACCTATGCCGCTCAGCGTATCCTCACGAGTCACTCCATGGCCCGCGAGTTCCCGCGCAGCGAGCTCTCCCAGCCTCCGTTTTCGAACGGCGAACCTCCCAAAGACGAAGCCTACCGCCGCTTGCAAGCAGGAGCTTTTGCCGACTGGCGTCTCTCTATTGATGGCATGGTGGCGCGCCCGTCCACGTTCTCGCTCGCCGAACTCAAGAGCTATCCCACCCACAGCCACATCACCCACTTGGCCTGTGAAGAGGGCTGGTCTTACATTGCGGAATGGACCGGTGTGCCGCTCTCGCGCGTTCTGGATCGAGTCGGAGTTCTCCCACAAGCTAAGTATGTTGTCTACTTCTCCTTCGAGCCCGGTTGGTGGGATAGCATCGACATGGCAGATGCCTTACATCCGCAAACCCTCATCGCCCATGGCATGAATGGCACTGCCCTGCCGGCTAACTTCGGCGGCCCTCTGCGCATGCGCGTGCCGCGTCAACTCGGCTACAAGAACGTGAAGTACATCGCCCGCCTCACGCTCACGGATGATCTGAAACGGTTCGGTAAAGGCCTGGGCTCGGCATCGCCCGAAGCGGGTTATGCCTGGTACGCCGGAATCTAGCGCACGCTGGTGAGTGCTTTCAGATAGCGATAGTAAAACTCCACGCCATCATAAAACGCATTCACTCGCACGCGTTCATCCTTGCCGTGTGCGCGCACGTCGTCTTGGTCAATCGCAATGCCATTGATGCCGTAACTCGGCAGTCCCGCAGCCACCGTATAGATGCTGTCCGACGCGCCGGTTTCCATCTCCGGAATCACCGGCACGCCGTTCCACATCTCATCCGCAATCTTCGCCAGCGGCTTCAGCACTTCCGCGGGCGGGAGAATCGGAGGAAACGCATTCTTCTCGGGCGTCTTGTCATATACATTCCGCGCATCGTCGACATAACGCACGCGCACCTTGGGATCTGCAAAGATGCGCACTAACTCCAACCGAATCTGTTCCGCCGAATGTCCTGGCAAGATGCGGCAATTTACATTAGCCTTTGCCAGTTGCGGCAGCGCATTCGGCGCATGTCCGGCCTCCATCATGGTGGCCACGCACGTGGTCCGCATCAACGAATTAAAACGCGCATCGGCCGACAAGCGAGCCACCGCTCCCGCATCGGGCGGCGTTTGCAGAATGGCTTTCATATCGGCAGCCGTCTGCCCTGTCTCCAGTGCCGCGCGCCGCTCAAAATAAACGCGCGTCACCGGATTGAGTTCGAACGGAAACGGCGTTTGCTGCAAACGAACCAGCGCATCGGCCACATGATAAATCGCGTTATCGGGAGTCGGCAGCGAACTGTGGCCGCCTGGGTTAGTGGTGGCCAATTCGTAATCGGCGTACAGCTTCTCGTTCGCCTCCACGTCTACGTTCACAGGCTTGCCGTTCTTGGTGGTCACGCCGCCCGCGTCAGCGTTCAGCACGAACTCGGCATCAATCAAATCGCGATGATTCTTTAGCAGCCAATCCACGCCGTTCGATTGGCCGCCTTCTTCATCCGCCGTTAAAGCCAGAATGATGTCTCGATCCGGAACGTAGTGTTCGCGATGCAGCCGGATGAAGTCTGTCACCAGAACGGCGTCGCTCACTTTCATGTCTTGCGTGCCGCGGCCGTAGAAGTAACCGTCCTTTTCGATGAACTGAAACGGATCGGTGGTCCAATCCGATCGCCGCGCTTCCACCACGTCTAAATGCCCGATGATCAGAATCGGTTTGCGCGCGCCCGTGCCTCGATAGCGCGCCACCATGTTTCCCTTGCGGCTGTTCGGGCCAAGCACTTTCACGTCTTCTGCGGGAAAGCCGGCGTCGAGCAAACGCTTCGCCATCGCGTCGGCCGCCACGGTGGTGCTGCCGACGGAATCGGTGGTGTTGATTTCAATCAACTGCTGAAAGATATCGCGCGCCAAGTGCCGCGTTGCCTCGTCCAGCGACGCCGCCGCTATCGGCCTCAACAGCACTGCCATTAATAAAATCGCGCAAACATTCTTCACCCTGCCATTCTCACATTAATACGGGGACAGGCCGCGTTTTTACCTGTTTCCCGGCACCCAAAAACCGGTAAACACGCGGGCTGTCCCCGAAACCCCCGCGGGCTGTCCCCGAAACCCCCCCGAAACCCCCCTTTTCCTCCGTCCTCAGTTAAGCCACCGTTGGCGTTCCACATCGAAAACTTTCGAACGCCAGTTGCGTTAAGTCACGTACCGGACTGTGAAGTCTGCAGGTGACGATGCCAACAAGAGTTGAAAATGAGTTTTCTCCAATCCCCTCAACAGCTTAAGTCCAATTTCCCCATCAGCCGGGAACGCCCGCATTCCAAAATCTAACTGAAAGGTCAGTTCAAATGTCATCAGCAGACGCGTTCAATCCTTTGGCGGCAAACACTCGTCTGAACGGCTTGAAGCACTGCGCAACTTCGAAGCAACTCTTCATCCTCAGCGAAGATCCCTCCGGCTCCCTATCGATTCCAGGCTCCAGGAGAACTTCCGCCACTGACAAGCCCCTCAGCGAATACCAGACTCCACCATCGCCCACTGGCACGTCGCCCGCCTCCCAACGCGAACGCTTCGAACTCGCCAAAGTCCGCGAATCCCACCTCGCGGCCAAATCGCAAATCCGCGAAACCCACGTTGCAAACAAAGCAGATAGCGGAATCCGTTTCGCAAAAAACGCCTTTTCTTCGCCCCGACAAACCGCGCCCCATAAATCCCAACCCACTCCAAAACCAACCACCCACAATCCGGAGGAAATCATCCAGCAAACAACCGCGCCTCCTGTTTTCCGTTTCCCGTTTACTGTTTACTTTCCCCAGTTCTGGTACCCTCGAATTTACCCCCTTAACATGAGCAGTTTCACCATCACGTTGCCGGACGGCAGCCAACAAACGGTTCCCAGTGGAACCAAGCCCCTCGATGTGGCGAAATCAATCAGTCCGCGTCTCGCCGACGCCGCCATCGTCGCGCGCGTCAATGGCGAACTCTTCGATCTAACACGTCCTTTCGAAGGCGACGCCAAGCTCGAGATTCTCACCAACAAGAACCCCGAAGCGCTCCAGGTTTATCGCCACTCCACCGCGCACTTGCTCGCCGCAGCCGTGCTCGAACTCTATCCGGAGACGCAACTTGGCATCGGTCCGCCTACCGACACTGGCTTCTATTACGATTTTGATCGCGCCGCCAAATTCACGCCCGAAGATCTCGAACTAATCGAAAAGAAGATGGCCGAAATCCAGGCGCGCAATTTGCCCTTCGATCGTCAAATGACCGAAAAGCAAGTCGGCCTCGCCAAATATAAAGATGACTGGATGAAGCACGAACTCATCGAAGAGCGTGCCGGCGACACTTTCTCCGAATACACGCTGGGCCCGCAATTCATTGATTTCTGCCGCGGCCCGCACGTCCCGTCCACCGAAAAGCTCAAAGTCTTCAAACTGCTCTCCGTCGCCGGCGCGTATTGGAAAGGCAGCGAAAAGAATAAGCAGCTCCAGCGCATCTACGGCACTGCCTTCTTCACCAAGAAAGATCTAGACGAGTATCTCAACAAACTCGAAGAAGCGAAAAAGCGCGACCACCGCAAGATCGGCCAGGAACTCGATCTCTTCAGCATTCAGGAACTCGGCGGTCCCGGCCTCATCTTCTTCCATCCCAAAGGCGGAGCCGTTCGCAAAGTGATTGAAGACTGGATGCGCAACGAATACATCAAGCGCAACTACTCTTTGGTCTACACGCCGCACGTCGCCCGCAGCGATCTGTGGAAGACCTCCGGCCACTACAACTTTTATGCGGACAACATGTTCGCCCGCATGGAACTGGACGACGCGGAATATCAGCTCAAGCCGATGAACTGTCCGTTCCACATCTTGATCTATCGCGACCGTATGCGCAGCTATCGCGATCTGCCCGTGCGTCTCGGCGAACTCGGCACCGTCTATCGCTACGAACGCTCAGGCACCATGCACGGCCTCATGCGCGTGCGCGGCTTTACGCAAGACGACGCCCACATTTTCTGCACGCCCGATCAAATCGAAAACGAAGTGGTCGATTGCCTCCAGTTCGCCATCGACACGCTCAACACTTATGGCTTCACGGAATACGAAGCGGAACTCTCCACCTGGGATGGCGGCGTGAGCGGCAAGTACGACGGCTCTCCCGATCAATGGGCCATGGCCGAACGAGCGCTTCACAATGCCACCGACCGCCTCAATATGAAGGTCAAAGTCACGCCCGATGAAGCCGCCTTCTATGGTCCGAAAATTGACGTGAAGCTGGTCGATGCCATCGGCCGCTTGTGGCAGCTTTCCACCGTGCAATTCGATTTCACGTTGCCCCGCCGCTTCGGTCTCGAATACATCGCCGACGATGGCAAACAGCATCAGCCACTCATGGTCCACCGCGCGCTCTATGGCTCCATCGAACGCTTCTTCGGCATTCTGATTGAACACTATGCTGGTGCCTTCCCCGTTTGGCTCGCTCCCGTGCAAGCCATCGTTCTGCCCATCACCGACCGGCAGAACGCCTACGCCAAAGAAGTCTACGGAAAGCTCAAGGATCTTGGCTTCCGCGTGGAACTCGATGACCGCCCCGAGAAGGTAAATTTCAAAATCCGCGAAGCCCAGCTCGCAAAAATACCTTATATGTTAGTATTAGGGGATAGAGAGGCGGCAGCCGGCCAAGTTGCCGTTCGTAATCGAAAACTTGGCGACCAAGGGGCGGTGAAACTCGAACAGTTTATCACACGTCTTACGGATTTGGTCGCTACACGTAATTTAACGGAATAACATAACCGTCCGGGTTGGGGAATTCGGACGCGTGGTACATGGGGTAACTTGGGGTGTACATAGCCAGCTTAGTTCTGCTTGGCTGCTGGGTGTATTGTCTTTTAGCCATTGCAGCAGCCGTTCGTCACACGAAACAAACGCGTCAAAAGTCGCTGGACGCGTGTGTTCCTATCAGTATTCTGAAGCCTTTATCTGGTCTAGACGAGGGCCTCGAACAGAACCTGCGGAGTTACTTCGAACAGGATTATCGAAATTTCGAAATTCTCTTCGCGGTGCGCTGGGAGTCAGATCCCGCCGTGCCGGTGGTCCGCAAACTCATGGCCGAATATTCGGCTGTTGGTTCAAAGCTCATCTTTACAGGTGAGCCGCCCTACGCGCACGCCAAGGTATTCAGCCTGAAGTGCATGTTGGATGAAGCCCGGCACGAGCTCATCGCCATGGCCGATAGTGACGTGCGCGTGGCTCGCGATTTCTGCAGCAGTCTCGCTACAGAATTTCAAGACGAACGCCTCGGCTTGGTGACATGTCCGTATCGCGCTTTGGCGGGCGATTCCATCTGGTCGCGCTTGGAAGCCGTTGGCATGAATACCGATTTTCATGCCGGACTCTTCACCGCCGTTATGATGGAAGGCACCAAATTTGCCGTTGGTCCCACCATCGTTGCGCGCCGCAGTGCTCTTGAATCTCTCGGCGGCATTGAACGCGTGAAAGATTATCTCGCTGAAGATTACATGCTGGGCCGCTTGGCGTCAGATCATGTCGATGTCCGCTTGTCGCCCTACATTGTGGAACACCGCATTGGCAGCGAACCTGTCACGAAGAACTTTGCCCATCGTCTGCGTTGGGCCCGGTCGTCGCGCCGCTCTCGTCCGGCTGGCTACGTCGGGCAGTTCTTCACTCATCCCATCCCGGTGGGCTTGCTGATTACATTGTTATGGCCGTCTCTCTGGCCTTTCATGGCCCTCACCATCGCTCTTCGCGCCGCTGCCGCTTGGATCGTCTCCAAACGCATCCTCGGCGTCTCCGTGCCCTGGGCGCTCTTGCCTTTGCAAGACATGCTCGGCTTCGCTTTCTGGATCGCCGGCTTCTTCGGTAACTCCATTCAATGGCGCGGCCGCCGCTATTTGCTCAACCGCGACGGCACCATGGAACTCGCTAGCTAGCCCTCTGCTAACCTAGCCTGCAATGTCCCCTCAACCTAAGCTCTCTTTACAGGGAGCCGTAGCCGTCGTCACCGGCGCTGGTGGTGGAATTGGCAGTGCCCTTGCACTCAACCTCGCCCGTCGCGGTTGCCACCTCGCACTCACCGATTGCAAACCTGATCTCCTATCTCAAAGCGCCGCCGCTGCTCGTGCCTGTGGCGTCACCGTGAGCGAACATGTGTTCGACATCGCCGATGCGGCCGCCATCGCTGCTTTCCCCGAAGCCGTCAAAGCCCAGCATGGCCGCACCACCGTCCTCGTCAATAACGCGGGCGTTGCACTGGCGGGCAGTTTTGAGCAGGTCACTCTCGACGAGTTCGAATGGCTGTTCAACATCAACTTCTGGGGGGCGGTCCGCATGATGAAAGCGTTTCTACCTATGTTGATTGCCGAACCGGAAGCGCAAATCGTGAATATCTCCAGCATCTTTGGCCTCGTCGGCACGCCCGGCCAAGCCGCTTATGCTGCCAGCAAGTTCGCCATGCGCGGTGTGTCTGAATCCATCCGCTTCGAACTCCGAAGCGAAGGGAAACATGTCGGCATAACCGTTGTGCATCCAGCGGGTGTCCGCACCGCCATTGCCCGCAACACCCGAATCTCCGAAGGTATGCCCAAAGAGCATGTCAACGTTGAAGCGGCCGAAAGGCTCCTGACCGATCCCCCCGAACAGACTGCCGAACTCATTGTCAACGCGCTCATCCACCGCAAGTCGCGTGTGTTGTGCGGCAAACTTGCTATCTTGGCGGACTTAGTACAACGAATTACGCCCTCCCATTTCGACGATGTCTTCCGCATGGCGCTGGGCGGCGGCCGGCGTAAGCGCCCGGAGTGATGGGTCTGATAGGCTAACCTCGAATGCCCCAGCCAGCAGCGCTGTCTCTGAAAAACGCAGTCGCCGTGATCACAGGCGCCGCCGGTGGCATTGGCGGTGCACTTGCTCTCAACCTCGCGCGCCGTGGTTGCCGGCTAGCATTGGCCGATTACAAAGCGGAACCGCTGGCCCAAACCGCCGCTGCTGCACGCGCCTTCGGCATAACCGTCAGCGAACACGTGTTTGATATAGCCGATGCCGCCGCCATCGCCGCTTTGCCCGACGCCGTCCAAGCCAGCCACGGTCGCGCCAACATCCTGGTGAACTGCGCCGGTGCGGCGCTCGGCGGAACTTTTGCCCAAGTCTCGCTCGACGAATTCGAGTGGCTCTTTCAAATCAACTTCTGGTCCGTCGTCCGCATGACCAAAGCGTTCATGCCCATGCTCGAACGCGAATCCGAAGCGCAAATCGTCAACATCTCCAGCGTCTTCGGTCTCATCGGACCGCCAGGCCAATCCGCTTATTCCTCCAGCAAGTTCGCCGTGCGCGGACTGTCCGAAGTTTTGCGTCACGAAATGGATATGGCTGGTAAGAATATTGGTGTAACCGTGGTTCATCCCGGTGGTGTGCGCACAGGCATTGCCAGGAATGCCCGCATCGCCGCGGCCATGCCGCAAGCGGATGCCGACAAGATCGAAGGCCTTTGGGAGAAACTCCTTCGCGACTCACCCGAGTCCGTTGCCGAGATGATCGTGCACGGTGTGGAACGTCGCAAACGGCGCATCCTGTGCGGCTCAGACGCAACCCGCATCGACGTGATTCAGCGACTCATGCCCGTACGCTACTGGGATCTCTTTCGTAAGAAAATACTGCCAAAGGGAAATAAATAAACGATGGCAAGCTGGCAAGCTCACGTCTTCACCACCCTATACAAACTCACACTCAAACCTAAGCTCAAGGGCACGCGCGATCCGGCCAGAGTTCGGCGCTTGCTAGTCACTCGACCGTTCGCTTTGCCGGCTGGTGTTCGCCTCACTCCGGGCGAAGTGGGCGGCATTTCAGGCGAATGGGCCGAAACAGATACCAACCCGCGCGGCCTGCTCTTGTTCATCCATGGCGGCGGTTTCGTTGCCTGTTCACCGGTGACGCATCGTCCAACCACGTCCTATCTCGCCAAGTTGGGCTTCCGCGTCTTCACGCCCGACTACCGTCTCGCGCCCGAAAATCCTTTCCCAGCCGCCATTCACGATTTGATTCAAGTCTTTCTCTCCATGACCGGCGAACCGCCCGTCCCTGTCTGTCTCGCCGGTGAATCCGCTGGCGGAGGACTGTGCGTTTCGTTGATGCTGGCTCTGCGCGATGCGGCCCGCCCCATGCCTAAAGCGGCCGCGCTTTTTTCTCCCTGGACCGATCTTGCCTGCACCGGCGATTCGATTCACTCGAACGAAAAGAAGTGCGCCATGTTCTACGCCGATGATCTGATTTATTGCGCCAAAATGTATCTGGGCGGAACGCCCGCGGATGACCCGCTCGCCTCGTCGCACTACGCCAATCTTGCCAAACTGCCGCCCTTGCTGATTCACGTGGCAGCTGACGAAACCTTGCGCGACGATTCTATCCGTCTTGCCGAACATGCCCGTCGCGATGGCGTAAAAGTAGAACTCAAAATCTGGCCTGTGGTTCCGCACGGCTGGCAGCTCCTGGCGCCCCGTTTGCCCGAAGCGCGTCAATCCTTGCAAGAGGCGGCGGAGTTCCTGACGTGAACGATTACCAAATCACCGAATGAAATCCCGCCAAAGACGCCGGCGGATCAGCCACCGATTGCATACTCGGAAACACAATCGCGTCTGACGATTTGACCGCGGCGAGCGGCAGCACTCCTTCTTCCAACAGCGCTTGGCAATCGTGGTCAGACAGAAGCACTTCTGTGCAAGGCCTCGTTATGGCTTCACCTTTGGATTGAAATGTGTGCAGCGGCATTCCGCCCAAACGCAAGAATCCCGGCACGCGCAAAAGCGTACCTTGTTGTTCAAATAATTGTCCTAACACCAACACACAGGCGAAAACTGGATTTCCCCACAAATAGTGGCTGTGAACCGGTTCACCGGGCATCTCTTCAAAATCGAAACTCGCTACCGGTTCCGTATCCTTGCCATACGGCAAGCGCAAAAGAAAACGCGGCAATGCCAAGCCTAGATAAACGGCGCCGCTCGACTTTCGCAAAGCCTGCCAAGCCGCCTGAGCTTTACTGTTTTCATGCCTTGACGTGAGCCACTCTGCAATAAATGGCGAGCCCAACGTTTGTGCCAGCAGACTGATCCGCACCAATAATTCCACGTCGGTGATCATGTCTCGGTCAAACGAAAGATTGGCCGCGAGCAAACCCCAACGTCCGGGCGCGTCCTCCATGAGCGTTCGATAAACGCTGGTTGTCCGGATATCCGCGCTATGCGCCAAATCGGCGGCCAGTTTTTCTTTTGACACGTCGCAAATGTACAAATGAATCTGCGCGTCCGTATCCAAACCGCGCACCAGCAAATCAAGCCCGCGCCACGCGGCTTCCAGCGCTTGAAACTGTTCGTCGTGCAGAATGTGTGCCATCAACAGACTCAGCCGTTGTGCTCGTTCGGCATAGGCTCGCTTGCTTTCTTCACTCTCGGCCGGCGTGGTGTAGGGCGCAATAATCCGCTCTACCATCGATTGAAATTCGTCCGTCCGTTTGGGAGCGGGGGCGGCCGCGCCGCCCGATGATTTCTCAATCATCGCGCTCAGCAAACCGCCTGGAGCGGTGAGCCGGTCCATCTGCTCCGGCGTTGGCTTCAATGGTGCATGCGATTCATTTTCTTCCGGTTCTGAATACAGCGCGTGCCCGCTGCGGTCGCGCAAAGGCGCAAACAGTTCGCTGTTCTGGTAGATACTGTCCGGTTCAAAATCATTCAAAGATTGGAAAACCAGATCTGCGTCCCCGAGTTGCCCATTCCCCAACGCGATCTCTACGTGCGGAGAGAATTCGCGAAGCACCGTTTCAAAGTTGTCGCGATCAACGCGAATCAATTTTCCCGTCGCTTCGCCGCTAAAGTCTCCAAGAACCAGGAGCCGTAGCGGCTCGCTTGGGTCCAGTTCGCGCAAAGGCTCGCGCTCCGGCTCAATGTCATAAGGATCTACGTCGATTTCGACCGTGCTGAACGAAGACCGATTCGCCATAAGGACTCCCATCAGCTTACCGCTAAAGTCTGGCTGGCGCGTGCCGGCTAACAACTGGCGACTAAGTCTTGCACGCCGCGCACTCGCGCCAGGTCCGGCTGGGTTGTGATCTCTTCGAGGAGAGTCAGGCCGTGCTGGTAGCCCACTTCCACCATGCGGTCAAACAACCCGAAATCAGTCAATTTGCAATCGCTCACCGGCGGTTCAATCAGCCAATCGGCTTGCAGGCGACAACGCTGAATCTGTGCCCGGCAAGTCATATCCAGCGTGCGCACAAGAATTTCCAATATGTTTGGCGCATGCAATGCCGCCGAAAACGGTTTGAATTTACTCCAGAAAATATCAAACCCAGACGGACAAGCGCGATCCCAGCGCGAATCCATTTGCAGTGGCTCAAACGCGGAGATGTCAATGGCCGCTACTACGCCTGAAAAGTGCTGCTTCATTACGTCAACCGGCAAATTATTTAGAACGCCGCCATCAATTAGCAATTTGCCATCAATCAACAGCGGGGGACCCAGCACCGGAAAGGCACAACTGGCTCGTAAGGCCAGCATTACATCGCCGTCGAAATGCGAGACACTTTCGCCGTCGTCCAGGCATGACGAAAGGCAAAAGTAGCGCAGCGGTAAATCTTCAATACGCCAATCGCCGCAAATGTCAGTTCCAAATTCCTGCAGGCGTTTACCGCGCAGTAACGAAAGCATCGGTAACGTGAAATCGGTTTCTGGGCGTCGTCGCACCAGACTCTCTTTCATGCGCAAGATCATGCTGTCGAAATCGCCGTCGTAGGCATAGCAAGCTGCGACGAACGCGCCCATGCTCGAACCAGCCACACGGTCAAACGTGATGCCCGCCTTACGAAGCGCTTTTAAAACTCCCAGTTGCGCAAACGCGCGCGCACCGCCCCCGCTTAGCACCAGATTCACCGCACGATCGGCCAAGATGCGTGCTAATCGCGCGAAATCTTTCGGCTGGCCAGCGCGAACGTGGTGATGTTCTTCCGGATTCAAACGGGCAATCCAGGCAGCGGTTCCGCAAGCGCGCTGCCATTCATGGGGATGCACCATCAAGAGATGCACTTTGCCAAACAGGGAACGGTCGACACCGCGGGGGAAGGGAAGATCAATCAACCCGCTGGGCGCTTCATCCGCTGCGTTCACGGCGAGAACAAGTAAATCGGCGTGCAAAAAGCAAAATCTAGCCCAATCGGTATCCAGCGGCCCTGCTGCGTAGATCGCATAGCTCAAACGCTTTTCAGCATCGCGCAAGTTTTGCCAATCAGCAGGTTGCGAAGGATTCGCAGTTAAGACCTCCGCGCCGCCGAAGAGAGAGAGTTGTTCTGCCAAATCCTGCGCTACGGCGTTACCATCAACGCCGACATTCAGAGAAAGAACGGCGATAGTTTTGTTTTTCGTGGATTGTGTTTGCTGACCAGCCAACCTCGTGGTGACCATCCGCGCAATTTGTAAGGCCATCTCCGGCTTGCGCTCGATCAGCTTCAGCAGCGCGGTTTGCGTGACTCGGATTACCTCCGAATCCAATCTCGCAATCACGGTGGCCGAGCGAGGTTCCCCAGTAATGAGAGACATTTCTCCTACGCCTTCGCCGGGATAAATCTCCGAAAGTGGTTTGAGTTTGCCGTTGGATAATTCGCTGAAGACGCGCAAGCGGCCACTCACCAAGTGATAGTAGTCAGTTCCCGAGTCCCCTTGGCGAATGAGAACCTCTCCCGCCTTAATGGAGAGAAATTCCGGCTGCGGATCAATTTCATCCAGAATTTCATCACTCACACTCTGGAATAGCTTCGATTGTCTTAAATAACGAGCCGATCCCGAAGAAAGGTTCATTGAGAGTAGCCGGAACGAGATCTCGATGGTATCACAGAATTCCTCCTATTGTGGCTTAACAGTCAAAATGTCTTTTGCCTCAACATGAGAGAACTGCATCGGGAAACTTTTGCCGTAATAATAGGCCAGCCATTGATCCTGGAAGTGACTCGAGGACACGGAGCCGGATTCCCCCAAGACTAGATTTTGCACGGAATGATCCAAATCTCCCAGATCGACAACCATCCGCTCTGAAGGGCCTAAGACTGGCGTAGTTTGCTTGACGGAGGTGGATGATCCGCTCATTTCGAAAGGGCCGGCCTTGCGGCTATAGATAGAATCGAAAAACCAATTGACGGGAGGAAGCTTTTTCATTACCGGGTGATCGAAACGCCAGTGTAGAAGGTGACCCAAATGCCAATCGGCGACGACACCTCCCATCTGTGCGCGACCCTGGTTGAGCGCTTCCGATAAGACGGAGATTAGCCAAGCGTCCCAATCATCGTTCGGCACCCAACCGTGCGGGCGCTGCCGCAGCAGAGCCTCCACGATTTGCGGACGCGGGAAGACTTCCGGGTATTGCTTCTTGTTCGGTAGCAGGATTTGAAGCAGCGCGACTTGGAGTTGCTTGCTGAGTAGATCTGTAATGGCGGGTGCGGCTTGCAGCGCTTCCATCTGTCCATTCCAGCCGCGCAGTACTTTCACTGCGGGTTGAAGTAACTCAATCTTGGCCGGATGAGCCAACTTGCCATACGAAGCGACTGCCTGCTGCGCCAAAAAGAACTCATAACTCGAGTAGACGTCTTTCTGAGTGGCCAGCATGTCGTCTACTGTGAGTTTTGGTTTCGCCGATAACAGCGCGCGAATCTGCCGCACGCGGTAGCTGTCGGCAAAATTGCCGTCTATGCGATATGGGTAATCTTTCGGAAAGGGATTTTGATTGGCTGTGGCAATCATGCCAGAGGGCGGGTTGAAGACGCTCGGCAATTGCTCAAACGGAATATAGCCATCCCACTCGAACTTCCCGGACGTGCCGTCCAACGGCACATTACCGTCGAAATTCTTGCGAATGGGCACGGCGCCGGTTGCCTGGTAACCAATGTTGCCTTCGCGGTCGGCGTAAACGAAGTTCTGACCGGGTCCCCAAAAGGTGCTGAGTGCGCTGCGAAACTCGTTCCAGTTTTTCGCCTGATCGAGTTTAAAGAAAGGAAAGCCGAACCCTTCCGCCGCGCTCCACCGAATGCTGAAGGACTTGCCGTTTTCGGTAAAGATCGGGCCATGGTGAGTTACCCAAAGATTCATGGGAACCGATTTGGCGCCACTCACGACAATGAGTTGCTGATCGAGTTGCGCTTGCGCTACCTTGCCTTGAAACTCGTAATGGCCATTCGTGAGGTTGATCTTTTCGGAGTAGACGTCCAACACATCGGTTTCCAGGTTCGTTACGCCCCAAGCGATGTTTTCGTTGTGTCCGGTAATCACACAAGGCACGCCAGGAAGCGCGGCGCCAGAGACATCTAAGCCGGGCGCCTTCAGTTGCACCAAGTGCCAAGTGCCCGGCACCGTGTAGCGCAGATGCGGATCATTCGCCAGCATAGGTTTGCCGCTGGCCGTGTGTGCGCCGGAAACGGCCCAAGCATTCGAGCCGGGACTGACTCCGCCCACGCCGCCCGCCGGAAAAAGAACGCCGAACTTCGCTGGATCAGCACCTTGCTGTAGTAGCGCGCCGCGTGCGGTGTCAGCGGCGAGAGAGTCAGTCAGATCGCGAAACATCAGCAGGCCGACCAACATGGAGTCAGTGAGCGTCCAGGGGCGCGGGTCGTAGGAGTGGCCAGGAATAGAGAACTCTACAGAATAATTGCCGCGATGCGTATCGATAAAATGGTTCACGCCGCGGGCATATTGCACCATGATTTCGCGGTCTTGCGCGGTGAGTCGCTGTACGTTCGCCTGGGCAATCGCGGGAATCCTGAGCAAGCGCGCCTTCTGATCGAGCGGGACGGCTTCGGGTCCGGCCAACTCTGCCAATTCGCCCGCAGCGTAACGACGAAGCGCGTCCATCTGCCACAATCGATCTTGGGCGGTGGCATATCCTTGCAGGAAAATGGCGTCCTGCCAGGTGGCGGCTTCAATATGGGGAATGCCCAGCGCGTCTCGCTGAATGGTGCCCTTGGCAGAAATGGGAGCCGTGATCTCACCCGATGTTTTGGGAAGCGGACGGATGACATACCAATACATGCATCCCAAAAAAAGAACGGCGATTACGGCGACACTGATATTAACGATGCGAAGCAAGCGGGATGACACCCACCGATTTTACTCTGAAGCGGCGCTTTAGCTCTCATTATGGGCATTCGATTCCTTGTCTTGATCTTTATTCTGGCGGCCAATGGATTTTTTGCGGCAGCAGAGGTTTCGTTGGTCTCGGTACGTCAATCTCGTTTGCGCGAACTGGCTGAACAAGGGCAAGCGGGCGCGCAGAGTGCCCTTAACCTGTTGGCGAATCCTGGCCGCTTGCTTTCTGTGACACAGTTCGGCGTTACGCTGGCAAGCTTGGGTTTAGGTTGGGCCGGCGAAGACACCATGTACCAGTTGATGCGCGACATGCTCACCGGGTTTGGCCTACCTATCTCCACTGTCTTGCTGCATGGCGTGGCTTTCGCTTTGGCGTTTCTGGTGATCAGCTATGCGCACGTGATCATCGGCGAAGTTGTGCCGAAGAATTTGGCGATTGAGAAGGCCGACCGCGTGGCTGTTCTGACGGCTCCTGTCCTGCTCATTTTTTATCGCATTACCAAGCCATTGATCGTGGTGATTGAGCGTTCAGCTGAACTGGTGCTTCATCTGTTAGGGCTGGGCAAAGGTACGGACCACGGTGGCCATTCCGCGGAGGAGCTGAAGTACATCATTCAATCGAGCCGGCGCGAAGGTCACCTGCAGCAGTTTGAGCAGGACGCGATCCAGCGTTTGATTGAACTGTCTGAATACTCAGCGCGAGAGATCATGACGCCGCGGCACAACATTGTTTCGCTGCCGGTAGACGCGCCGCTGGATCAGGTGCTGACAGTCATGACCGAGAACAAATTTTCGCGCGTCCCCGTGTATGAGGACCGGCCTGAACAGATCATCGGCATTGTGCATTACAAGGATCTGATGCGCGTGTGGGATGAGCGCCGTTTTGCGCATGATAGTCGCCGCAGCACGAAACCGTTTCGTCTACGACGCTTCGTTCGCAAGCCGGTGGTGGTGCCCGAGACCAAACCATTGAACCAGTTGATTGACGAATTCCGCAAGAGCCATACGCACTTGGCGCTGGTGGTGGATGAGTTCGGAACCATTTCAGGCCTGGTGACATTGGAGGATGTGTTGGAGCAAGTGTTCGGTGATATTGGGGATGAACACGATGCCGTGCGGGTTGAACCAGTAACTGGTGAAAAAGCGCTGACACTGGAAGGCAGCACAACCATTCGCGATCTTGAGACGCGCTACAACGTGGCGCTGCCGGCGGAAGCTGGCTTTGAAACCCTGGCCGGCTTTTTGCTTTTCCAGTGTGGTCATATCCCGAAAGAGAATGAGCGCATTGATTACGGCGGCCGTCGCTTCACCATCAGCAAGATGGACCGTAACCGCATTGCCAGCGTTACGATAGAGAAACTCGATCCGAAACCTGCACTGGATGCTGCCAAAGAATCTTGAATAAAACCCATCAGTCGCATCGCATGGCCTACCTTGCTCTGGTAGCGGTTTGTATTTTTTGGGGTACCACCTATCTTGCCATTCGTATCAGCTTAGAAACGATTCCACCCGCTTATATGTTGGGCAGCCGCTATTTGCTTTCGGGCGGGATTCTATTGGTGGCGGCGAGGTTGGCGGGCATTGCGATTCCGCGCGGACGTGAGCTGTGGCTGACGGCGTTGTGCGGCGTGATCGGGATTGGCACGGGGAATGGATTTCTGGCTCTGGCGGAATTGCGAATTCCCAGCGGGACGGCCGCCTTGTTCTACACGACCGCGCCGTTCTGGATGGTGGGTTTGGATGCTTCCCTGCCGAATGGAAAGAAGCCGTTGGTGGCGACCGTGGGCGGCTTGCTGATTGGCGTGTTCGGCGTGGCGTACATGATCTATCCGGCGGCGGTGCATGAAGGTTTTGGCGGGCAAACTTGGCCCGGCTTTTTGCTGATTCAGTTGAGTGCCGCCGGCTGGACGTTTGGTTCGTTACTGCAGAAGCGGGTGCACTCGCACGCACCGCCGTTTGTGAGTGGCGCGGTGCAGCAATTGGCTTCGGGTGTGGCGTTTATGTTGGTGGGTGTTGGGTTCGAGAAGACGCCGACGGTGGTGGGTGCGAGAGCTTCCTTGGCGGTTGTTTATCTGGTGATCTTCGGGTCTATTGTCGGGTACAGTGCGTTCATCTATGTGGTGAAGAATCTGCCGGTG
Source organism: Bryobacterales bacterium (assembly GCA_003169195.1). Lineage (GTDB taxonomy): Bacteria > Acidobacteriota > Terriglobia > Bryobacterales > Bryobacteraceae > Bog-105. The sequence goes on along the minus strand of PMQB01000127.1, from coordinate 266 downwards.
GCGGTGGCTTCGATCTATTATTTTGTGAATCCGGTAGTGGCGGTGTTCCTGGGGTGGCTTTTCTTTCGGGAGCCGTTTGGGATGAGGTCGGGCGCGGCGATGGTGATCATTTTTGCGGGTATTGGCCTTGTGCGATGGAGCGAGCGGGCTAAGAAGGGTGCAATGGTGGTGGCGATTGGGGAGTGAAGACACACTTCGGGTGTGGCCCTGTCTTGCGCGTTCAAATTTGAGGCCGTTTACGCTACTTTTTTCGAGTTGCGGTAGGC
>PMQB01000539.1 GCA_003169195.1 Bryobacterales bacterium | reverse complement strand
ACCATCAACATCAACACCGAGATGAACTACTGGCCGGCGGAGGTTTGCAACCTGGGCGAAACCGTCGATGCTCTCTATCACCTGCTCATGCGCATGCAAGCGAATGGGCAAGAGACGGCGCATAAGATGTACGGCACCAATGGATTCGTGGCGCATCACAATACCGATATCTGGGCCGACACGCAGCCCATAGATGGAGTTCCTTCTGGCATTTGGCCGATGGGCGCGGCGTGGCTGAGCTTGAGTCTGTACGACCATTACGAGTACTCGGGCGATCTGCTCTATCTGCGCGAAAGGGCGTATCCATTGATGCGCAACGCGGCCGAGTTCATCTTGAACAATCTGTTTGACGATGGCAAAGGGCATCTGGTGAGCGGGCCGTCGCTCTCGCCGGAGAACCGTTACTTTACACCCGATCATCTGAAGGCGTCGCTCGATCTGTCGCCGACGATGGATGTGGAGATCACAACCGCGTTGTTCCGCCGGGTGATTGACGCGGCGACCAAACAGCACGTCGATGCGCCGCTGGTGGAGGAACTGCAGACTGCGTTGAAGAAGCTAATGCCTCTGCAAGTAGGCCATTACGGGCAGTTGCAGGAATGGCGGAACGACTACGAAGAAGCCGAGCCAGGGCATCGGCATCTTTCACATTTGTTCGCGGTGTACCCGAGCAACGAGATCAACGAGACCACACCGGAGTTGTTCAAGGCCGCGCGGGTTTCGCTCGAACGGCGGTTGGCGAATGGCGGAGGGGGAACGGGTTGGAGCCGCGCCTGGGTGGTTTGTCTTTGGGCGACGTTCGGCGAAGCAGACAAGGCGGACGAGAGCTTGCGGGTATTGTTCAGCAAATCCACTTGGCCGAATCTGTTCGATTTGCATCCGCCCGAGATCTTCCAGATTGATGGGAACCTGGGCGCGACGGCCGGGATTGCGCGGATGTTGATTGACCGGAGCAATACGGGTGTTCTGCGGCTCCTCCCTGCCCTGCCTTCGACGTGGAAGGATGGCAAGGTCACTGGCCTCCGCGCGAAAGGCGGGATAACGGTGGACATGGAATGGAAGGATGGCAAGTTTGTTAGAGCCATCCTGCATTCGGCTCATCCACTAGAAATACAAGTCAGTGAGCAGAACTCGCCGGTATTTACGATGAAAGTTCCCGGCTTACTCCGCCCAGTCAACGAACATTTCTAAGCGACTGCGGCTTGGGCGACTTCGGGCGCCTCAATTTGTTTGGGTTGCGCTTTGTTGCGGCCGATCATGACAAATAATCCGTCGTTCACAATACCGCGCAACATCATGCCCAGTTCTGTTTTGAATTGCATGCTGCGGTCGCCGGGCCATCGACCGTACCGAAGATCTTCGCCGCCGCTGAGATGTTTGGAACCGATTCTGGGTGACGAGTACAAAAATTCGAACTGATGCGCAGCAAACCAATTCTGCGTGATCTCGCCCAGGAAATGCCGGCTTTCGCAAGGTTGTTTGTAGCGTTGAATAAATCGGCTGCGCTGCTTTTCGCTGCGCCAGCGCAAAAAAGCCAGACGATCTTTGGAAGCGCGATGGAAGAGACGGCGAAGGTCGTTACCCACGCGGCCCAATGGATTGTAGAGACCAACAACGAATAAGCCGTCGGGTTTGAGAAGAGAGGCCAGTGCGCTAAAACCACGGAGCGGATCGCTGGTGTGATGAAGAACACTGTTGGCGATGACGACGTCAAAGACACCTTTGCGAAATGGCGAACGGAATAAATTCATCTGAATGAAACCGGCGTTGTGTATCCCGCAGCGGTCTTTGAATTTTTTCGCCTGACGTAACGAATTCAAAGATAGATCGGCGCCGATCACCTGGCGATCTTTTTGGGTGCCGAGGAAATTCGCTAGATGGCCAGTTCCGCAACCGGCGTCAAGGATTAAAGCTTTGGATGGAAGTTGCTCATCGAGCAAGCGCGCAAGTGGCGAAGAAAGAGATTGTTCACGGAGAGAATCAGCTGAATCGGAATCGCCATATTTGGGAAAGGGATTGTCCTCGTAGAAATCCTGCACTTGGTGAGTAAGATCACGAGGCCCGTAGAGAACGTCGTGTGGAAAAAAAAGGCGAGGAATGCCGCAATCGGACGCGTATTCGCTGCCACACCAATTGCATTCAAGAATATCGAGGAAGAATTCCAGGTTGCCTCCGCAACGAGGACAGGCCAGAATATCGGCGTGCTGCAGCAAGCCGCGCTGAACAGAGCCCGCCGATTCAGCATGCGTGCTGAGTTCGATAACGCGCAGATCAACAACCGGCGCGGGGAAGCGGCGAACAGCCGACTTTGTGTCACGATCTTCTACGCCAACCATACTGAAGAAAGGTGTATGGGATGGGCTAAAAATCTCAGCGGGCAGGCAACCTTTTGCTACCTGCCCGCAAGTCGTTACTTATCAGTGGTCTTGAAGAAGAATGTCTTGTTTCCGCCATATTTTAATGTGTAATCGGCGGGGATATTGAACAGCGATGGGTCGGGTTCACCGCGTACCAAATTGGTTAATTTGTAAGTTGTTTCGCCGATGCGCGGATCGTTACTTTTGCTCATGACCAAAATCCTGAGATCGGGTGAATACCAAGTTTCAGTGGTAATCGCAAGCGGCATTTCATTTCCGAACGCGCCGGCGGGATATGTACTAGTAACCTGAGTGCCTTTTGCGAGAACGCCTTCAATTGTTTGCGTTCCCAAATCGGTGGTGGTGGACTTCACATCATCCTGTTTCACGCCGTTTGCTCGAAGCTGAACGAAAGTCTGGGTCATGCTAAAGGCTTGCTCGTCGGCTTTCTTCTGACTGAAAGACGAACTCTTATAGACAGTCTTTGCGGTGGAATCAATGGTGATATGCGCGCCACCGACGGGATCATCAATGTTGACGATGTGCGGCGTCTCGCCATTGCGCGACAGGGTCATGAAGGCCGGCAGCGACTCTTCGCGATACACGCGACCGTTGCTGTCACGAGCCACCGTATTTGTTGTAGTTCGGATGATGCGGTTGCCATCTAGAAGAATCTGGACAGATTGGGTAACAGCTTTGGCTGTGTAGGGCGCGCCGGGAATTGCGGCCACGGTACCCGCTAAGACGGCAGTTATGCCCATAGGGCGAGATGGTTCGTCGGTGATCTTGACATTATCGGTTTGGGCGAATGCCGCGACAGCGCATAGACCCGGGATGATGAAAGCTTTGAACATAGTTTCTCCTTATTGAACGAGACGAACGGCGCGAGGGACGCCGTCCTGGCCGACTAAGATGTCGGCGGTGATTTTGGCAGATGACGCTGCAGCGGGCACTGCCACTCCCAGGGAAATCAATTCGTTTGAACGCATTTGCACGCGCATCACGACTACGGATTCGAGCGGAACGGCGCTTTGTGAATACGGAAGCGCGATAAAGTCCGGCGCCAGGTAGAAGTCGTTTTGCTGTCGGATGGAATGCTTTGTTAACAGAATAAGAGTCAAGATGAGAATGGCCGCCGCCGCGGCAGAATACATCCAAAGGTGTTTGCGGCGATGATGGGCGCGGAAAGCCGTGCGGAGGTTTTGCTGCACTTGCGCATTCGCTTCACGCGGCAAGCCCGAAGCAAGGCGGCGCAGGCCATTTGTGAGATCGATTTGTTCGTTCATGCGGTACACCTCATTCGTTTCTTCAATTTGGCGGAGAGAATGGCGCGGGCGCGATGCAGGCGCGAGCGCACGGTACCTACCGGACAATTCAACGTGGCGGCGGCTTGCGAATAATCCATGCCTTCGAGATCGCACAAGACGACCACCTCTCGATAATTCGGCGGCAGGCTTAAGACGGCTGCTCGCAACTCTTGCAGTTCCTGTTCTTGACTCAAGGCCTCAAACAACTCAGCGCCAGAAGTAGACGGCTCGTCTTGGACAATATTGCGTTGCTGGCGAAAGCGGTTGCGCAGCATGTTGCGCGCGGTGCCGATGAGATACGCCTGCAAATTTCCGCTGGCCTCAATGAAGCCGTTCGACGCCGAAAGCAAAGATAGGAAAACTTCTTGTACGATCTCCTCGGCGGTTTCCACGCGACCGGACATGTGCAGGGCGTAACGGAACACCGGGCCCTGATGCCGCTGGTAGAGTTCCAGGAATGCCGCCTCGGTGCGCTTGTTGTTCAAGATTCCGCTCTCTCACCACGTATTAGCGCAGAGGGGGTGAAAAGTTCCAAAGTTTCTGCGCGATACCATCTTCAATTGTCACCTTTAGGCGAACGCACACGGCACCGCGTTACGGTGCGGCTTATGCCGTACTTGATGCTGGTTTATTTGTTTGCGTATATTGATCGGGCCAATATCAGCGTCGCCAAGTTGAAGATGCAAGGGGATTTGGGTTTTGACGATAGCCTGATTGGTTTTGGCGCGGGGATCTTCTTTGTCGGGTACTTTCTGTTGGAAGTGCCCTCGACCTTGACGGTGGAACGGTGGAGTGCGCGCAAGCTGCTCTCGCTGATTATGATTGTTTGGGGTTTGGTGGCCGTGGGCTGTGGGTTTATTCAGACGCGCAACCAGTTTGTCATCTTACGCTTTCTATTGGGCGCGGCGGAATCTGGCTTCTTTCCCGGAGTGATTGTATATCTTTCGCATTGGTACCGGTTTGAAGACCGGGCGCGAGCGAAAACGTATTTCATGATGACGCAGCCGCTGGCGATTCTGATTGGCGTGGGCCTTTCGCGCTGGATTCTGGAAACGGTTTACTGGCGGGGCTTGGCGAGTTGGCGCTGGGTCTTCATCCTGGAAGGGATTCCGCCGATTCTGCTGGGGATCTTCAGCTTCTTCTATTTAACCGACAGGCCTAGCGATGCTCACTGGCTGGAACAAGAGGAAAAAAACTGGCTCAACTCTGCGCTGACTGAGGAAGCGAAGGAACGCGAAGCCGCTGGCAGGGTGAAGATTCTAGCTGCGCTGCGCCATCCTTATACGCTGCTGCTCATTCTCATCTACTTCTTTATTACCAGCGGCAATCAAGGGCTCATCTTCTTTTTACCGTCGGTGATCGATGAAATGAAGCAGTTGACGGTCACGACACGCACGGTGATGACGATGCTGCCGTACGTACTTGGGTTCTTTACGATCCTGCTGGTGGGCATGTCGGCGCAGCGAACGGGAGAACGACGCTGGCATATTGCCGGGCCGGTACTCTTCGGTGGGACCACTTTGCTTGCCGCCATTGCCGCCGGCCATCATACTGCGTGGGTGCTGGTGTTTTTCATTCTGACGATGGGTACTTCGCAAGCATTTCTGCCGGCGTTTTGGACGATGCCGACGAGTTATCTGGGGAAGTCGGCAGCGGCGACGGCGGTGGGGTTGATTAATTCGTTTGGGAGTTTGGGCGGATTTATGGGGCCGTATGTTTTTGGGTATTTGCGGACGGCAACGGGAAGTTGGCGAGCGGGGT
>PMQB01000623.1 GCA_003169195.1 Bryobacterales bacterium | reverse complement strand
AAAATATCGAAACCGAGACTCCAACCGGCCGCGCTATGTGGCAGATGATCGGCATTCTAGCGGATTATGCGGAGCGTGCGGTTATGCAAAGCCACAGCGTCGAATTGGGACTGTGGCCTGCATTTCCGCGATGAAAGACTCCGCATTATCTCGGATCGAGAAGTGAGGCGATCAGCGAATCGGTTGCCGTGAAGCGTCCGCGCCGCAAGCCGGGTGGCATGACCGCTTCGACGATCTCCAGTTTTTCCGACGAATCCACGCGCAGGTAGATCTCGGTTGTCCGGATATCGGCGTGGCCTAACCACAGAGCCACCTTTCTGATGTCCCGTGTGGCTTTGAGCAACGTGAGTGCGCAACTGTGGCGAAGCTGGTGCTGTGACACGGATCGCCCTGTCAGTGACAAACAAGTCGTGCCGGCAGAGCGCGCGTGTTTGTCGAGGATGTACTCGAACCCTGCCCGCGTCATTGCGCCTCCTTCCGCGTTTACGAACAACTCAGGTACAGGAACTGCTCCCCGGACCGCCAGCCACGCACGGAGGTCGATCGCGGTTTCCTTCCAGAGCGGGAGACATCTCTCTTTTCGGCCTTTGCCGAGAACGCGGATGCCGGGAGTACGCTGCAGAGACAGATTCTCCAGTGGAAGCCCCACCAATTCCGACACGCGCAGTCCCCCCGCGAAACAAAGGTGCAGCATTGCGCGGTCCCGAATACCGAGTCTCGTTTTGATATCGGGCGCGTTGAGAATGGCGCGAATCTCTTCCATTGTGAGATGACGCACCAGTGTCTGGTCATGGCGTTTCGCCGGAATGGCGTGAATCTGTCGTACCTGCGCCAGAGCGGACGGCACGCGGAACTCGACATAGCGGATGAACGCTTTCACTGCCGCAAGTCGACCGTTGCGCGTGGCCGCGCAATTGCCCCGTTGCGACTCGATATGCGCGAGGAATTCGAGAATCAGCGGCGCGTCGATCTGTTCAAGGTAGATCTGTGACGGCTTGGTCTCGAGGCGAGCGCTGGCGAAGATAAACAGGAGCCGAAAAGCGTGGGAGTAGGTTTCGCATGTGTGCGGGCTGCATCCCTTTTCGGTCGGCATGTGTTCGCGAAGGAAGCTGGTGATCAGAGGGGCGATGGGTGTCACAGGCCCTCCGTGGCGATCAATGATTCAGCAGCGGCGGAAATTCCGGTCATCAGCTCCGGCGTGGCCTCCAGGTACCAATAGGTATGAGCAATGTCCGTGTGGCCGAGGTAGGTCGCGAGAGCGACAAAATGGCGCGCCACCGTCTCACGTTGCGTTGGGCATTGCTGCAGCGCCCGGGTCGCGAACGTGTGTCTGAGGTCGTGGATGCGTGGCGGGCGCGTTCGGTCGGGGGCTATCCCAGCGAGCCGACGCATGCGGTCGAAGGTGTCGTTGACCGTGCTTGAAGAGATTCGTCGATTTCCCGCCGACAGAAACACGTGCTTGTCTGTCACGACCAAGCGGCGGCGCTCTTTAAGGTATAAATCAAGGGCATTCACCGCCGTAGGATGAAGAGGAACCATGCGGCTCTTACCGAACTTGGTCCGCCGAATCCGCAGGACTCCGTCAGGTAGTACGTCGTCGAGCTGAAGATCGAGTGCCTCCGAAACGCGGAGGCCGGTTGCTGCGATCAACCCGATCATCGTTGCGTAGACCAGCTTTCGCATCGGATAGAAGGGGAGAAGGCGCCTGGCCGATCCAGTGAGTTGAGCGATTTCCTCCGGTGTGTAGATATAGGGCAATGGCCGTCGCGTGGGTGCATGAAACGTATTGGCGGGTATCTCGTGGGCCGGGTCCTCAGCGCGCAAGAAACGGGCTAGCAATGCGACATCCCGTAGGCGAATGCACCTCGTGTAGGGGGAAGATCCCTGTGTCGCCCAAGTCACCGCCGTTGAAGTACGGACGTGGGTATCGCCACATGCGGTGGCAAAGTGGGCGAACGCTCGGAGGTTGGTGGACGGGTTGCGAAGCTTGTAGCCGAGCGTCTGGCGTAGTGCCAGATAGCGTTCCACGTGAGCGATTAGCATGAAGACACCTCCGGCCACGGCTGAGCGATTTCCGACAGGAGGCCGAAGTCCACTTTGGCGTAATGGGCCGTTGTCATGGGTGAGCGGTGTCGGAGGATCGCGCCGACACCAGCCAGAGTCGCTCCTTGACGCAGCATAGTTGTCGCCGCGGAATGCCGCAGAACGTGAGCGCCGTTGATCGGCGCTTTGATCCCCGTCCGGCTTAAGGCGCTTCGCACAATGTGAGTGACCGACGCGCGTGTTAGCGCACGAAATGGAGGCCGCACGGTGATGAACACCTGGGGCACCTTCAACGAGGGCCGACCTTGATTCAGATAGAGCAGAATTGCGTCACCAACCTCCTGTGGGAGTGGCAGCGTTTCATGACGGCGGCCTTTGCCGCAGACGGCGATGCTACCGTTCCGCCAATCGATGTCGGTGAACTTGAGCTGAGCTACCTCGCTGGCACGCAGTCCGAGCCGAGCTAGCAGAAGGAGAACAGGCTTGTCTCGAAGCCCGAAGCCATAGTCACCGCATGATTGAATAATTCGCTCGACGTCTTCTGCGGCGAGGAACTTGGGAACCGATGAGAGTTGCCAGCTGGCAAAACAGGGGATGGCGTGTTCCATGCCGGCAGGGCATTTCCCAGTTGCTCCGAGGAACCGGACGAAGGCGCGGACCGCCACTACAATGCACCGGGCAAAGTGGACTCCGTGTGGCCTGGCACGCTCCTGAACGAAGGCACGCAAGGACTCAGGTGAATACGTCTTGGGGTCATCGCCGATTGAGTCGAGAAGACCCGGAAGGATTCCTCCGTACAGGTCGAGTGTCGTCGTGCTCAATCCGCGGTGGTCGCGCATCCAGGAGCGGAACTCTCCCAACACCGGCCACCGGTCACTGGGGGATGGCGGCGTTACCGGGGGCGGAAGTTTTCCGCTCTGTTGAAGGAACCGGATGAAGACAGCGGCGGCCGCTATCGAATGGCGATTCGGCCCACGGCTGTAGGGAGTCCTGCGTTCCTCTCGGACCGCCAAAGCGCAGGCATCGAATGCCTGAAGGAAGTCTGGCGCCTCGTACCGCGCGGTTATCATCCAATCTGTCCAAGCGGCCAGCGAGCGCAGCGACCAGTCAACATAGGCGGGCGTGTAGCCCTGTTGGCGAAGCCAATCGGCAAACGCGTCGAGATGTTCGGCGGCTGGACTCGCGCAGAGTCGCCGCCTGGTAACAGGTGACTTTAAGTGTGTTTCTAACATTACTCAAGCCTCCCTTACCAAAGGAACGCGGCTGTTGGATTGAACCGCCTCCAGGGTCACTGATTCGCTGATCGCCTCACTTCTCGATCCGGGATAATGCGGAGTCTTTCATCGCGGAAATGTAGGCCACAGCCCCAATTCGACGCTGTGGCTTCGCATAACCGCCCGCTCCGCATAATCAGCTAGAATGCCTATCATTTGCCACATAGCGCGGCCCGTTGGAGTGTCGGTTTCGATATTTTCCGTCAGTGACCGAAACTTTATCTCGCGTTCTTTGAAGTCGTCCAGGATAATGATCAGATCGCGCAGGCTGCGTCCTAAGCGGTCTAGTTTCCACACGGTCAGACTATCGCCCGTGGCAAGCTTTTTAAGGCATTTCTGAAACTCCGGCCGGTTTATCGTCGCGCCGGATTGTCCATCGTCAGTAAAGATCTTTTTGCAGCCGTGCTTTTTTAAGGCAGTGCGTTGCATGCTTGCGTTCTGGTCCTCGGTTGATACCCGAGCGTAGCCGTATTTCACGATTCTATTTTGGGCTAGACATACGGGACGCTGCAACCCCTGATTTCTGTGATCTTCAGAGATAAATGGCGGGGTTTCTTCAGCGTAATTTGACGGTCATGTTGTGCCGATAACGAGAGTGGTTCGGGCGGCTTCAACAACATCATCAGTGATAACCGTCAGGCCGTTAATTTTCATGATGCGCTCGATTTGTACAAATAGGCGGTGAAGCAGCCGGAAGTTGCCACCTGTGATGCGAGCAATTGATGCAATGGCCTGTGTGTCAGTAAAATCAAGCTCATCAAGGGTGAGGCCGAGCTTACGCCAATGCCGTGTCAAAACGAAAGAGAGTTCATCACCTTGCAAGGGTCGGTAGTGATGTGCAAAGCCGACGCGGCTGTAAAGTTGCGGATAGCGCGACAGGCGCTTTTCCATACCCGGCATGCCGATAAGAATGACACCGACGCCTCTGCGGTCAAATATGTCGCGGATAAATTCGAGGCACGTGACGGACAGTCGCTCGGCTTCATCAAAGATGAGCATCTCAACGTGCAAATCACTTTTCCGATAGTCCCATCTGACGTGACGGTTGAGGTGATCGTTGATGCAATCATCGACTGTGCCGATATGATCAACCAGAGTTTCCTTCAGATCGCGCAACGTGCCCATCACGGTCGGTGTGTGAAAGACAGTGCGCGACCGCTCCAAGGCTTCCAGTATCTTTTTGCGCATAAAACCACGGCGGCTATTCCTGTTCTCGATAAAAGGGCTCGCCAAATCCCAATTCGCATAGCGACGGGCCGATAGTGTTTTGCCCACACCGGCAGCGCCATAACAAAGGCCGACATAGCGATGCTTCCTCACCGCCTCTGCAAACTCGATAAACCGGCGATGCTCTTTCGTGGCGATGAATGTCCCGGCTCTTGGGCTGCTCATTTATCGTCCTCCTGATAGAGACGAAGCTTTGGCCGGCGTGCGCCTTGTTTGGGCTGGCGTTCTTCAGCATGTGGTTTGGCCGGTGCTGGTGCGGGCAAAAAATCAACAACTCGCGCCACACGCTCATTGATGGTGGTGCGCAACGAGCGACGATGCAGCCGCCGGGCCGCCTGAATATCTTTCAGGGTTACGACTTCCCCGGCGTGTTCGTCGCTGACTGCGCGGCAGAGAAATTCATTCCGGTAGAAGACCCTGATTTCGGACAAGTCGCGCGGATCATAACGAATGGTCACGGCATCGCCGACATAACCAGCCATGGTTGGATGTTGATAGCGCAGCCCTTGGAATCGGATGCCGTCGCGCTGCACGGTTCGCGGCTTCGCGTGCATGACGAGCAAAAGATCAAGCTCTTCCAGACTCTCAGGAAGACGCGGCAGAAACCCCTTGCCGCGCCATGCGTCAAGGGGTGTTTCGTCAATCTCACTGTGGACACGGGAATGATAAGTGCCGATTAGGTAGCGCGTAATTGCCGCGTCCAACTCGGCGAGAGACAACTTAGGCGCAGAGGTCGGTTTGCCTTTCACCAGATGCCCGGGCAATTCTGGCAGGAGTTCGGTATTCAACGTTCCGAACAGGCGCTCTATCTTGCCACGCCCTTGCGGTCGGGCAACGGCAGAATAAACAATGCGAAAGCGTAGACTGGCCGCTACGTGATCGAGGTGCTTGCTGGTGAAGTCGCTCCCGTGATCAACATAGAGCACATCGGGAATGCCACACACGGGCCAAGCTGCATCACCTTTCCGCCAGATTGCCTGCCGCAGCGCAAGGCTAGTGTTGAGTATCGACGGCGCACCGAAAAACACCATGATGCCCGCGATGGCGCGGGAATAATCGTCTATGACGGTTGTAAGCCACGGACGAGCAAGCTTGCCCCTCTGGTCAAGAATAAGCAGATCGAGCATGGTGTGATCTGCCTGCCAGATCGCATTGGCGCTATCGGCGCGATGACGGTGAATCAGTTCATAGCGGTTACGAAAGGCCGATGCCCCTTCATGCGCCAAGGTCACCATTGCGGGGTCAAGATCGGCAAGGATCGCATAAACCGTGCTGTAGGAAGGAATCGTCCAGCCTTGCGATTTAGCCAAACTGCTGACACGTCGATGAATAGCGGCGGCTGAAGCACGTGGCTTCTTCAGTCCCATGCCCTCAATGACCGTCAGAAGATCATCTGGCAAACGTCGGGCTTCGGCGTCGCTGCGGATTGAACGCGCCAGCCCCGCAAGGCCACTCTGACGGTAGCGAGCCAACCAGCGCTCGGCGGTTCGGATTGAAATCCCGGCTTGGCGTGCTGCATGCGCTAACGAAGCGTCATCTTCGATATGAGGCCGCAGAGCCTCAAAACGCTCCATTGCCACTTGGCGCTGTTCCTCAGATAGAGCAGTGGCAGGGGGCTTTGTTTTGTCGCTTTGCGTCATAGGTTCAATAACCTTTGTTTTTGCACCTCATCCGTGGCAAGCTAGAAAAATGCTCAAAAGACTGCAAATACAGTTGCAGAACTATGGTGCAAAAGATATGGTGCATAATAACGTTGTTCCTTTGGTTTTTGCAACATGAAAATAGGCTATGCCCGCGTCTCGACCGACGCTCAGGAAACCCACCTGCAAATGGATGCGCTCAAACGTGTCAAGTGCGGTCGTGTTTATGAGGAGAAGGCTTCCGGCGCGAAGGCCGAGCGCCCCGAATTGATGAAGCTTCTCGACAATGCCCGTAAAGGTGATGTTGTTGTGGTCTGGAAGCTGGATCGTCTCGCACGATCAATACGCCAACTCATAGACACGACAACGATGTTGAACGATCGTGGGGTTGAACTTTATTCGCTTACAGAAAACATCAACACCACAACGCCAAGCGGTAAGTTGACCTTTCATCTCTTTGCCGCGCTTGCGGAGTTTGAGCGCGACATACTGCGGCAGAGGGTCAATGCCGGCCTCAAGGCCGCACGACGGCGAGGCCGTGTCGGCGGTAGGCCAAAGGCACTCAGTGAAGCGGATTTAAAGAAGGCCCGTGCATTGCTCCGTTCGGGTGATTACTCTAAAGTCCAGATTGCCGAAGATCTTCAGGTCAGCCGCCACACGCTCTGGCGGGCGCTATTGCAGGACTCCGCGAAATGATCAGGACAACGAGAGCCGCGCAAGCTCCGGGAGGGGCATCATGAAAACAAGCGACATGGCAATCAGGCCCGCAACACCCGACGATGGCGCGGGAATTGCCGAAGTGCGCCACAACGCCATTCAGAATGTACCTGCCGCATATTATGATCAGTCTACTTTGGACGAATGGTCTGGATCTGGTGAAGGACGCACTCAAAAGTTGTTGTCCAACTCCGCTGACGTCAGGATCGTTGCCGTAACAGACAGTGAAATCGTTGGCTACGGTGAGTTGGTTACAAAAGAGAATCTTTTGGGCGCGTGCTATGTCCTATCATCGGCGGGCGGAAAAGGAGTTGGAAGAGCAATCGTCGCGGAGCTTGAACGGATAGCCCGTGAACATGGCATAACGTACCTGCAACTGGAGAGTTCACTGAATGCGGAAAGGTTTTACCTCTGTTGCGGATACCGAATTACGGAGCGTGCCAAACACTTCATGCGGGGCGGGTCGGTGATGGATTGCGTCAAAATGCATAAGGATTTGTAAGGATAGCCGTAATACAAGTCTCGCCATAACGCCAAATAGCGCTGAAGAAACCCCGCCATTTATCTCTGAAGGTCACAATTTCATTGGTCTGGAAATTTGTGTCACAAACTACCCTTTATGGGACTTCCAAAGCTCTTGAGCATCAACAGCGATTTGCTTCTCGCGCATAGGTCAACGCCAATCTTGTGCGCCGTGGTGGATGTGCAGGATTT
>PMQB01000070.1 GCA_003169195.1 Bryobacterales bacterium | reverse complement strand
TAAACACACGGCTCGGCAATGGTGGCTTTTATCGAACACGATTGGTCTCCTGACCAATGGCATCTGGCTGTCGGTAATCAAACTACACAGACTGGGCAAATTTTGAAAACAAGGAAATATATTGTGACCAATTGGAAGAAGCGTTTCGGCGGTGTGTTTTCCTTTCTAATGGTGGCAGGGTTGCCAGTGGCCGCGCAGCAAACCGGTATCAGCGGCAGAGTGATCGACCCATCGGGCGCTGTGATCCCGACGGTAAGCGTGAATGCGACCGCCGAAGATGGCTTCAAGATCAGCACCGTCACCAATCATGACGGACTTTATCAATTCCCCGTATTGCGCGCGCAAAACTATGTGTTGCGCTTTGAAGCGCCTGGATTCAGCCCAGCGGAAAGAACTGTCACGCTGCTGGTTGGCAAAACCCTGAGCGTAGATATGGGACTTCTGGTAGCGACGGCGCGATCCACGGTTGCTGTCGAAACGAATGCCGCGGCTATTGAGACCAGCAGCTCTACGGTGGGTGGTGAGGTAAGCCCGGCCGAGGTGAGTCGGATTCCTTTGAACGGCCGGAACTATATGCAACTTGCCATGTTGGTACCCGGCATCACCAGCAACGATGTGACCAATTCGCCTTTGGGCGCCACCGATAGCGGAAAACTACAAATCAATGTAGATGGTCAACAGGTTACGCAGAATGCCGCCGGAGATTCTTTCGGCGAGCCCCAGTACAGCCAAGATGCGATCGACCAATTCCAAATCATCACAAATCGCTTCGATGCCACGCTGGGACGATCGTCGCGCGTACAGGTCAACGTCCAAACTAAGTCGGGCTCAAACCAGTTTCATGGCACGCTCTATGGCTATTTCCGAAATGATGCGTTCAACGCCTCTGATCCGGTGGCGCACAAAGTCCTTCCTTTCTCGGATCAACAATTTGGCGGCACGGTTGGCGGTCCGATCTTGAAAGACAAACTATTCTTCTTTTTTGCTTACGAAGGAGAGAGGCAGCCGAACACAATTTTCGATACGCCGACGGGATTTTCCAGCACGTATTCGTTTGCCAATGAACTGAGAACCAATAGCTACCTGCTGCATGCTGACTGGCAGCTGAATCCGAACAACCGGTTGAGCTTGCGCGGCACTGGATATACCTGGGCAGTGCCGTTTAACCTCGCCAGCGCGGCCGGCGGAAGTAGCTCAGCTCCTTCGCGAGCGGCTGATTCTACCCGAACGAGCTATGCTGGTCTGCTCACATTGAACTCGATCATCTCGCCTTCCCTGGTCAACGAAGCCAAAATAGGTTTTAACCACTTTGACTGGCTCAACACGCCGCTGGTGAACAGCCAGGAATACGATTTGCCGGGCGGCATCACGGTGGGTGGCCCTTATAACTACCCGCAGCATTTCATTCAGACATCTGAACAATACCGCGATGATTTGTTCTGGCTGAAGGGCACGCACAGCCTCAAGGGCGGCATTGATTTTCTGCACACCAAGTATTCGGGTTTGTTCCAACAAAACATTCGTGGCCGCGTGACGTCGTTTTCGTCGGCCGCCGGTTCGCTCAATCTCAACAAGATCTTTCCCGTTTGGAATGATCCTTCCACTTGGAACATTGCAGCGCTCAGCGCCGATGCCCTGAGTTATGTGCAAGGCTTCGGCAATTTCAATATCAATATTCCAACCAACGCGATCGGCACGTGGCTACAAGATGACTGGAAGGTGACACCAAAACTAACCATCAACCTGGGCCTGCGTTACGACAATGATCTAGGCATTTTCGAACCGAACCTGCATCTGGCAAGCGGTATTCAAACGCCCCACTACAATGACAATCTCCTGTTCCAGCCGCGTGTTGGTTTTGCCTGGGATGTTACCGGATCGCGTCGAACGATCATCCGCGGTGGCGGTGGGCTGTTCTATGCCGATGTACAAGCCAATCAGGTCATCGATCAACAGATTTTTAACGGCCAGTCTTCTCTTCAGCCGGCGCTGCAAGCCACGGCCACCAATCCGATTAATTTGGCCGCTCCCTTTGGAACAACCACCGGCTCGCAATTTCTGTCGGGCGCGGTTCCGGTGGCCGCGCAAACCATTCAGCCGCTTGGTCCCAATGTCCAAACGCCATACTCGCTGCAGTTGAGTGCGGGAGTGGAGCATCAGCTCAATAAAAATTGGACCATCTCGGCCGACTATGTTCACTGGCGTGTGTACCACGACTGGGAGCGCACAGATGCAAATCTATTCGTAAATCCAGCCACGGGCTATCCCACAAATCCAAAGTTTGGCCGCCCCAATTCGAACTTTGTGGGTATATTGAACTTCACCACACCGGCGGCGGCGGGCTCGATCAACGACGGTCTCCAACTTCATGTGGAACATCGCTTCTCGCAACGCTTCTCCTCAACGCTCGCGTACACGTTCGCACGGCTAAAAGACTCGACGACAAGCCCGTTCTACTATCCCAACAACCAAGACAATCTGGCAGGCGAATGGGCCATTTCTCCAGACAATCAAACGCACACTTTGACCCTTGCGGGTGCCTATACGTACAAATGGGGCGTGACACTCAGCGGTTCTTTCCACTTCGGATCGGGCCAGAACCAGCAGGTCACTTCCAACCAGAATCCCTTCGGCTTAACCGGTGTGACCGACAGGTTGTTCCTGGCTACATCGGCCTACTATGGGCCGGTCTCCGCTATCACCGCGTCGAATGTGGCTGGTTACAACATCGTGAAGCGCGATTTCTTCGTGGGCAATCCGATTAAGCGCCTCGATCTCCGCTTGTCTAAAACGTTCACGGTGAAGGAGAAGATGCGCTTCACTCCTATCGTGGAGGCGTTTAACCTTTTCAACCATTCGAACTTCGGTTCGTACAACACTGTTGTTAATTTGGCTTCGTTCGGTAGCCCGGTGCAGAATACCGATCTCGCCTATGCGGCCCGCATGCTGCAATTCGCTGGCCGGATTGAGTTCTGAAAATGCGAACGCTTTTGCTATCTCTGATGATCGCGGCCACGACAGCGGTGGCCGCCGATACTCACTGGCTGGAGCAAGTTTCTCCTATCATCACGCCCGCGGAGCGAAAGACTTATCTCGCCCTTCCCGTAACCGATCGGTCGCACTTTGAAGACAATTTTTGGACGGGGCGTCCGATTTCAGCGGTGGAGTATTTTTCGCGGTTGTCGTATGTAGACAACACGTTTGGCTCGGGTCGGCTCGGCTCCGGTGCGAACACGGATCAGGGCCGCGTGTATCTGACCCTTGGAGCGCCCGTGAAAATCACTCGCCTACCCTCTTCCCGTATCTTTGTTCCCATCGATATTTGGTACTACGATTCAGTACCCGCGCTTAATCTGGACACGGAGCTACGGCTGATTTTCTACCAAAAGAACAATAACGGTTTTCCGCGTCTATACTCGCCAGCTTTAGACACCATTCGTGGTCTTCTCTTGCCGCAGGCATCGGTGCTCGGCATGTTTGGGCCAAACGACAACATCACAGAATCTTCCACACGCCAGCAACTTAACGTCGGTCCTGCCGAAGACGAGGTGGTAACTGCCTCCGTCGGCGTGGCCTCTGGTATCAAATACAGCGGCAACGATGAGATTCTCGGCCGCGTAGTGTCTCCAGCCACTTTATTGAGCCGCTCCCAAAGGACAGATGTCAAGTCTCGGCTGATTCTGTTCCATCCCGAGCTTGTCGTGATTCAATCAAGCTCTGTTTATGGGGCCACCCAAGTTGATATGCGCTGCGATGTGCAAGCCGCGCACGAACTCAATATCGAAGTGTTCGAAGGTATGACGCCGGTTTACGAGAATCACCTTCACCTCGATTTTTCGGCTCCCCAGTCCCTGCGCTACACGCACCGTTTAGATCTCTTGCCTGGGGTCTACAGAGTTCTGTTAACTGCCGACCGGCGTACCTCCGCCCAGGAGATACGCATTCCGGAACACGCCTCGCTGAGCCAGATCTTCCGGGTCGATCCCTCTCCTTTAAGTGAAAATCGCCACACTCCGTTTGAATTCGAAGGGAAGCGACTCGACTTGAATCCGGACGGTAGGCTGGCCTTCGTCTCGCTTGCTCAGCCTGGCAATGTCACTTGGATCGTGCGCCGCGGCGTTGCGGTGGTCTTGCGAAACGTGGTGAGTGCCAACGAATTTGCGACTTTCGACCTCGCATCAGCCGGTTTGCCGCCCGGGGCCTATCGGATGGAAGCAATCACCGAAACTGATTCTCGAACAGCACCGCTCGTCATCAAATCTGACGCACGGCCGGATGACGCCGCCACTGCCGTATCGTTCAATGCGAATCTTGCACCCTCGTTGCGTTACGCCTTCGTCGGTCGCCAATGGCTTTTGCGCGGCCAGTTAGATCTGGCGCGGCGCAGTCTTCAGGCTTCTATTAGGAGCGGAACAACTGCGGAAGCCAGCGTAGAACTGGCCCGCATAGATGCTTTGAGCGGTCAACTCGATACGGCCCGAAGCCGCTTACGCAAAATACTCGCCGTTCAGCCCGATAACTTTCAAGCCCTCTCCGTGTATGCCTTCGTTGAAGCGCGCCTGCAGGATTATCCGGTAGCCGCCCAACTCTATCAACGTGCGTTGTCCATCCAAGATTCACCAGCCCTGCGCTTAGCTCTTGAGAAATTGCCCGTGCAATAGTTCGCGTCCCTTCATGGAAACCTTCACAACGAAACTAAAACTTGCAGCCTTATTCACATCTCTCTCCGTCCTAGCCGCAGCCGCCACTAACGCCGCGACTCAGTTAGTGACCATCAACGAAGGGACCAACATCGCGGTCACCGTTTCGCCCGGTCATAAGACCCTTGTTTTTGATTTGCAAGGCGCGCTATGGAGTCTGCCTTTCGCTGGTGGCAAAGCGCGCCGTTTAACCGATCCGCTGCTGGAACCGGCAAGGCCCAACTTCTCACCCACTGGGAATCTTGTTGCGTTTGAAGCATACAAAGGCGGCACATTTCATATCTGGGCCATGAGCCCAGATGGTTCCAACTTGCGCCAAATCACCACTGGCCATGGCGATGACCGTGAACCATACTTCTCGCCCGATGGTACGCAAATCGCGTTCTCGTCAGACCGTGCCTTTGAGGGCAGCTACGACATCTGGGTCGTGAACTTATCTACAGGGGCGTTAGAGCGCAGAACGAAATCGTCGGATGATGAGTACGAACCAGCGTGGTCTCCCGATGGATCAGAAATTGCGTTCGTTGCGGGAACTGGCGCAGCAGCCAACAAAGTTCTTGCGGTCAACGCATCTGGAACCGTTCGTACCATCGCATCTGCACCCGCCGGAGCGCACGTCAATTCGCCCTCATGGGCGCCGGACGGAAAACAAGTTGCATGGATAGAGTTTGCTAGGAACGCCAGCCGGCTCGTGATTTCAGGAACGCCAGCCGGCAGCGGCGATGACGTGTTTCCCTTCCCCGTAACGTGGATAACTCCAAACAGGGTTGTCTACGCGGGTGATGGCAAGATCCGTGTCACGAATCTCGATGACGGTAAGACAGAAGATATTCCGTTCGAAGCAGGGTTCACTTTGAATCGGCCTGCTTACAAGCACAAAGTTCTGGATCTAGATTCGACAAACGAACGGCCCGCAAAGGGAATCGTGAGCCCAACACTTTCACCGGATGGCAAGCAGATCGTTTTCGAAGCCTTGAATCAACTGTGGCTTCTGAATGCCGCCGGCGGCAAGCCGCGCC
>PMQB01000274.1 GCA_003169195.1 Bryobacterales bacterium | reverse complement strand
GACGCGGCTTGTCCAGCACCATAGCTCCGAGGACCGAGAAACTGCCCGCTTCGGTATCAATCTCCATGCGGATGGAATCCATGTTGGCCGTGCCTGGTTCGCGCTGTTCGCCCACGCGGAAGCCGCGCTGGGTAGCAATTTGCATAGCGTTCACCACGTTCGCGCGATGTTCCAGCGAACGAGACAATACACCCGCCAAGCCGGCATTGCGCAAAATCTGCGTATTTTGATCCGCTAAGCGCCCGAAGTAAGTGAAGCGAATGTTTTGCGGATTGCCCACCATGATGTTACTCAGGAACATACCGAGCCGTTCGGACAAATCAACGTAAGGCCGCAGCGCCTTATATTGATCCGCTGTCATGGCGGGCATGTTGACGGCATTGAGAGCAACGCCACTCTTCAGGTATTCCACCATCTGCTCAACGATGCGAATGCCGACAATCTCTTGCGCTTCTTCGGTGGAGCCGGCAATGTGCGGCGTGGCCACAATGGATTCCAGTTGGAAGAGCGGATTCTGTTCAGGAGGCTCCTTCAAAAAGACATCGAGCGCCGCGCCGGCAACTTTGCCGCTCGAAATTGCCGCTTGCAAATCTGCTTCGTTCACCAGTTCGCCGCGCGCGCAATTCACAATGCGGACGCCGGGCTTCATCTTGGCGAAGGCCGCGGCATTCATCATGCGTTCAGTTTCCGGCGTGTGCGCCACGTGCAAGGTGATGTAATCGCTTTGCGCATACAACTCATCAAGCGAAACTAGATCAACACCCATATCACGTGCGGTAAGCGGGCTGACGTACGGATCATGGGCCACCACGCGCATCTCAAACGGCTTGGCGCGCTTGACCACTTCGCGACCAATGCTGCCCAGACCGATGACGCCAAGCGTTTTGCCGCGTAGTTCGTTGCCGAGAAATTTTTTCTTCTCCCACTTACCCGATTTTGTAGAGTAACTGGCTTGCGGGATGGCGCGCGCCATAGATAGCATCAGAGCCAACGTGTGTTCGGCCACTGAAATAGCGTTACCGCCGGGCGTGTTCATCACCAGCACGCCCGCTTCGGTAGCAGCCGGCAGGTCTACGTTATCGACGCCGACACCGGCTCTGCCAATGACGCGCAGCTTGGGTGCCGCTTTCAAAACATCTTTGGTTACCTTAACGGCGCTACGCACCAGCAGGGCATCACAATCGGCCAAATGCGGCTGGTAAGTCTTTGGGTCGGCAATCACGACATCCCAACCTGCTTGGGCATGGAGCAATTCCAAGGCCGCGGGAGCAAGCGGCTCAGCAACAAGTATTTTCATTTTTTCTTATTTACTTCAAAACGATTTCGGCGAGTTTGGGTCATGCCAAGGAGCAGAACGTATAACTCCGGCCGCACCAAGAGCACTTAGGAGAAATTCCAGGATAACAAAAGCCGCAATAGCACCGGCAGGCAGGCTATTGCGGCTCGGCAGCGCTTAATTCTGCGTACTGAATTGTTGCGTTTGCGTTACATACTGGCCTGAAGTGGTGACGCCGGTGATGGCTAAGGTGTGCAGGTCGTTGCTCAAGTACGTTGTATCGAGCGTGAAATTCCAACCCACATTGGGACAATCCGGACCCGAGCACGGCACATCCGGCCGACTCTGGTGCGAAAGGGCATTGCCAAACGGAACGCCGTCCACCGAGACGAGCACGCTGCTGATGCTGACATTCGGCAAGAACAGCCAACCGCCCAATTTGACTTGGCCAGAATACGGTGTGGATACTTTACCGTTAGGTACATCGATCACACCATTGATGACTGTGGCAGCGGTCCAGTTATAAACCGTGAATGACGAAGTTACGGTATTGGAGGTACCATCGGCAGCGAAGGCTGTGACACCGAATATATGAGTGCCATCGACCAGGGTAGTTGTATCGAAGGAGTACGTCCAGCCGACATTTGGGCAGCCAGGCTCACCGGGATACGTTGCGCATACATCAGGCCGATTTACGCCGTAGGTCGCGGTGCCGTTCGGAATACCGTCAACCGTAACATTGACAGAAAGAATAGCGACGCTGGCTTTGACCGCCCAACCGCTAGCGAACAAAATACCGGCGTATGGAATGCTTTGTGGGCCGGGCGAATCAATAACTGTGCGCGTCGTAGCTGCGGCAGTGTTTGAGACGGTAAATGGCGCGCCGGCTGTTGCGCGCTTTGCGCCAACGGTTGTGCTTGTGACCTGAAGCATGTGCGGGCCGTTCGACAGCTTCGTGGTATCGAGCGAATAACTCCAACCCACATTCGGGCAACCGGGACGGCCAGGATAAGCGGCGCAAACATCAGGCCGAGAGACACCGTAAAAGGCAGTGCCCGCTAAACTGGCGACGCCATCCACTAAAACACTGACCGATTGAATGGCGGTAGAGTTATCGGTAATCGTCCAACCAGAGAGGGCTGCGGTGCCGCTGAGCGTGGTCTGTCCTGAAGTACTGGGTGTATCGATAGCGACACGAACAGGGTTCGCAGCGGTATCCAAGTTGCCAACCGTAATCTGACGCGTAAGGGTAATGGGTTGCCCCTGCGCCGGAAAGGCCGTGAGCCCGAGAGTATGTTTACCATCGGAAAGGAACGTTGTGTCGAGATTACCGCTAAACCCAACATTCGGACAACCGGGCGCGTTTGTGAAGATGGCGCAAACATCGCCACGAGGGTTCCCATAGGGAATGTTACCGAAGGAAATACCATCCACTGTGACCTGCACGGAAGAAACCGTGGTGAAGGGATCAATGACCCAGCCGGCAACGGCAGTCGTACCGCTTAAGGTACCAGCCGTGGCGCTTGGAATATCAATGGTGATACTGGGCCCGCTATAAAGATCGGCCGGAGCAAAGTTGTTGACGATGAACTGGCTGGAGACGGTATATTGCTGACCGTTGGCCGCAATCGCCGTTAGCGTAAACGTATGCGGCACCAACGTGCCGCCTGGCGTGCTGCTGTTCGGAATAAGCGTAAGGTCGGCCACATAGTTCCAGCCGACGTTCGGACAATTCGGGCTGGCAGTCACAGCGCAGACGTCGGGCCGCGACAGGCCGTATTTGACTTGGGTTCCATCGATAGGCGCTCCGTCCAAATATCCCTTGAAGGAAACGATGGGAGAAGTATCGTTGGTGGCCCAACCGGCAAAGAGTACGATCCCGTGATAGATTTCGCCAGTAGTGGCCGGCGTGTCGATGGAGACGTGGGTGTGGGACGCCGCTGAGTCGTTGTTCACGAATAGATCTACACCATTCGCATTGGTGCGGTGGAGACCATTTTGATCAGTCACCAGCACTTGTAGCGTGTGAGCTCCGTTCGACACTCGCGTGGTATCGAACATGTAACTGTACCCAACGTTCGGACAATTCAAAGCGGTCGGATAACTGGGGCAAACATCCGCACGAGAAATCCCATAGGTAGCCGTTCCTATGGTGATGCCGTCAATTTGTATGGCGACGTTGGTGATGGCCGCCGACGAATCGACAGCCCAACCGGCTATCTGCACATTGCCACTGACGGTAGTAACGGAGCCGAGCGCCGGGGTAGTGGGAGTGTCGATGCTCAAGTTAATGGGGCTGACAGTCACAACGGACGGTGGCGGAGGAGGATTTGACACTGCGGGACCGACAGCCACCGTCACCGTGTTACTGATAAAGGCATTCTGTGCAATATACAGCGGCGTCGTGTCTAGCGTAGGCAGACCCGTGGGGACGAGAACATCCACCCGGTAGATGCCGTAAGAACCAGTGTCAAGTCCGGCGAAAATGACTTGGGCGCTTTCGCCGCCCATGGTGGCGGCGACAAAGTTTGGACTCAGGACATCATTGTTCGGAGGCGCCGGGCCCGTATAAGGAAAGCCGGTGGTTACTGATCCGGTGATGTCATTGCCAGCTGCATTTTGAATGCCGCCCATGCCAGCGGCAGCGATACTGATCAATTCGCCGGGTACGGCAGGATTGCCTGGATAGATAAGTGAGCCAGGGACAACGGCGCAGCAAGTGGTGATCGTCGGGTGACAGAGTGAATCGTTCCCTGAGCTGCCATAAGGAGTGAGGGTTTCCGTCGCTGAACTGGTAACGCTGCAAGAGGAGTCGCCACCAGAGGCTGTGCCCGTGCCGGTAGAGATGCTAATTCCGTTGCCGCCGTTGGAGGCAGCGGGCGTGGCCGTCAATACTAAACGGGTGAAGGCGCCGCCGTTGCTAGGCGTCACATTCGGATCGTTCTGCATCAGCGCAATCAATCCGTTGACAACGCTCTGCAGCGTGTCGCCGGTTTGCACGGTGTACTTATATTGGGTATTGACGTTCACATAAACACTAACGGTATCGCCAACAGTTGGCGAACCATCGACAGATATGACAGCCAGCGGCCTTCCCAACTGGTGGCGGGCCTGGGCAATGGGCCACGGCCGCGCCTGATTCGGATATTGCTGGGCATTGAAAATACCAGGATTGGCAGGCGCTATGTAAACCGGCGTAGCGTTCGTAACCGTTACTGAACCATTGTTGTGGGTGGTTCGAACATAGACGCTGGTGCTATTCCGATCGCCATAGAAATAAGGAACCTGCCCAACTAGCTGCGATTTGGACACCTTGAACAGCGGCGATGCGAACCCATCCAAATACAACTGCACGCCGTTGACATTGTTAGGTACGCTGCTTTTTCCGTCGAGCGGCGCGACGTAGGTGCTGCCGTTATCGGTAAACGTAACGCCCGCGGGAGCATTCACTTCAATTAATGCGCCCGGGGAAGCGGTGGCCGCGTTACCGGCGGAAAGATAACTTCCCGAAGCCGTAGCCGTAATGTTGGCAGTGTTCGATGCCGTGGCTGTGAGCGTGATGCTGTCGTAACCGAGACTGGTAGACGCCGCGCCCGAGGTTGCTTTTGAACTCAAGTAGACCGTGGCCGATCCAGGACCACCAAAAAGAGCAGTCACAAACGGATCGGATTTATTGATTTGCGCCACCAACGCCTTCGCGATGTTATCGAGCGTGTCGGTATTTTTTTCGGTGTAGGTATAGGTATTCGTGGTGCCGTTTTCGCCAATGGCGATGGATGCAGTGTCGCCGCTTGTGATCTTGCCGCCAGCCGTGACGCTAAACGTAACGGTACCTTCTTGTCGAATAATTTCACTGGCCCAATTCACGACGGGGATGACAGTGGCGCCGGTATCAAAAGCACTGGGAATCCTGGAATCGCCGGGCGAGAACAGCAGCACGCGACGATTGAAAGGATCGGTCACATAGAGATTCGTTCCGTCATAGGCGAGCGAAGTAGGCGACGGAGTCGTGTCCACGCCGCCCGTGTTATCTACTTCCGTGCTCACAATGCTGATCGAAACGCTGGTGACGATATCGTTCTGGAAATTAGTCTGTCCCAAAATGCCATTGGCTTGCACGCCATTCGAAGTAGGGATGTGATCGAAAATAAGCACGCGGTCGTTGCCGCCATCCGCCACGAAGAGACGCGTGCCGTCAGAAAGGGCGAAGCGCGGGAAATTGAGGCTCGACGCGCACTGGCCTTGAATACCGGTGCCTTGTGAGCCGCAAACAGTTGAGTTATTGGCCGTCGTTTGGATGAAATCCAATTGTCCAATCACCACGTCGGCATTCTGATCCATTCCGGGCGAGATGGTATTCCAGATCAACACGCGGTTGAAGCCAAGATCGGACACAAACACGTGGCCGCCATCGGCCGTCACAGAGACGGGATTAAGAAGTTGATTGGCGGCTGCCGTCGGTGAAGTGGTGCTGGGCGGAGGGGCGTTGGCGTGGTTAAAATCCGGTTGGCCTAAAACCACATCGGGCGCTTGATTGTTTTTGGTAGGCCACGAATTCCAGATCAAAACACGATAATCTTGCGTATCGGCCACGTATAGCTTGTTGTTGGCAATCCACACACCCTGCGGACCGCGCATGGAAGTAGCGTTTACGACGCCGAGTTGCTGCGCTTGCAGGGTATTGAAGTCTGGCTGGCCGACAACCAAATCGGGATGCTGGTTGCCATTGGGCAAAGAGTTCCAGAGCAAAACACGGTTGTTGTCGGTATCGGCAACGGCGAGACGAACACCATCGCTCGCTACAGCGGTCGCGTTGTAGAGCCAGGCATTCTCGGTCGGATTGGAACCGGCCGGATCTTGGCTGCCGTTTACACCGTTGTAGTAGGCCGTCACGGATGTGGATTGGCCCTGCGGCGTATATGTGGGCGGCGTCAGCGTGTCCTGCCCGAGCGCGAACATCGCGGGTGTACCGCAGACGTAACAGTTCGTCAAACCCTGAACGGGCGCGAAAACCGTGAGGTCGGTATAAGGAGTAGGGACGAGCGTGGTATCGAATACCAGCACACGGTTGGTATTTGGTGTAGCACCCAGCCGGTTCGAATCTGCCACATAGAGGCGATTGCCTGCCCAGGCAATACCGCCCGGACCGCCCAATATTTGCCCGGTGGGATTCTGGTCACCTTTGGTAAAGGTGAACTGGCCGATGACCGCACGCGCGGCTTGGCCATCTTGAAACGACTTCTGAGCAAATGTGGTCGCGGCAAATAAAAAAAGAAAAGGTATTGTTCGAAACGTTCTAAGCAAAAGGACCCCAAATCAAGGCGTTGTAGCTGACGTGGCGTGAAAAGCCGGAGATCGGTTGAATCATAGTTGAAATTATCCAGTAAACACGGTCACACGGAACCCTGAACCCGCCAAAATAGCTTCAGTATATCAGCGCTACTGACGTGAACAGAGGAATCCCGGTTGCAACAAAGCCCTTTCGCCGCCCTTGCAGCGTACAATAAGGGCGATGGCCATCCTGGATCAAGTACAAAAAGACATCGTCACCGCTATGAAAGCAAAGGACGAAGGCCGTTTGGGCGCGCTGCGGATGGTGAAGACGGCGCTCAAGAAGCAGGAAGTGGATAGTATGAAGCCGCTGGACGAACCGGCGGAAATGGCCGTGATGAATACGCTGCTAAAACAGCGGCGGGAATCGGCCGACGTGTTTCGTAAAAATGGACGCGAAGAGCTGGCCGTCAAGGAAGAAGCAGAGATCGCCGTTATTGAGGGTTATTTGCCGGGTGTGCCCAGTGCGCAGGAGTTGGAAGCGGCCGTGAGTGCGGCAATTGCCGAGACAGGTGCGACTTCGGCCAAGCAGATGGGCCTGGTCATGAAGGCCGCACAAGCCAAACTAGCCGGCAAGCGGATAGACGGCAAAGCGCTAAGCGAACTGGTGAAGAGCAAGCTGCCCTAAGTCTTTCTGATTTCCGCCACGATCTCAGCCACGATGCTAAGTGCGATCTCTTGTGAGGTTCGCGCGCCGATGGAAATACCGGGCTTCGCACGAACGCCCGCAAGCTGCTCCGTGGCTATACCGCGCAGCCCCAGACTCTGCAAGACTTCCTGGGAGCGCTTCTTGTTCGCTACCAACGCAATGTATGGCATGCCTATAGCCAAGGCTTGCTCAATGGCCTCTTCGTCAAACCGACCCATACTGGCCACTACACCGAATTGCCGTGCTGTTTGAGGCAGGAGAGAAAAATCCATAGAGCGCAGAATGCCTGTGGCTTCTGGCATCTCGGCGAACGTGAGAAGTGGATCAACCACGGTCACACGATAGTTGAGCAAATGAGCGAACTTTACAAAGGCCGCAGCCACGGTTTCGCGCCCTACGATGACTAGGTTCGGACTCTCGGGAAGATTCGTCTGCACCGTTTCGAACGTCTCAAGATCGAAATGGCCGCTGGCGTAAACGCGCTGCAACGCCTCCAGATCCTCCGGCCGATCGGCATCCAAAACGACTCCGGCATCATCCACTTCCAGCTTTTGAATATTTTCGAGATGATCGCCGAAAATGGCGCGGCAACCGGTGTCGCCCTTCAGCGCGCCGATTTCCGGAAAGACAGAACGGTCTAACAGAACCGGGTTGCCGCGAAAGCCGCGATACAGCGGAATGAGGATTTGCGGTTGGTGTTTTTCATAGTGCGCGATGAGCAAATCCAAAGTGGCGGCCTTGACCAGGGGCTGATCCGCAAGCACTACGAACGTCGCTTCGGCCTTGTCGTCCAGTGCGCGCAGGCCACACTGCAATGAGGTACTCATGCCCTCTTGGAATGATTCGTTGACAACAACTTTGGCACCCGCGCCGATCAGCGGACGAATTTCCTCCGCTGCTGCACCCAGCACCACCACGATCTCACCGATTCGCGACGAGGCGCGCAGATTGTGGATTGCATGCTCCAACAGCGTCTTCGGTCCGACACGAAGGAGCTGCTTCTGACTTCCCATGCGGCTCGCTGTGCCGGCAGCCAGAACAATGGCGGAAACTTGGTTGGGGTCGAGCATACGCGAACTCCCATCTTAAAGTGTTCCGCCGGCATGACAGTGTTACGGTAACTTCTGTGGCCGATAGCAATTCACTGCTCGAACGTGCGCTAAATCAGCATCGCTCCGGTAATCTAATCGAGGCCGCCAAGGGTTACCGCAAAGTCTTACGCAAAGAACCGCAGCATGCGAATGCGCTGTATCTTCTTGGTTGCATCGAATACCAAAACGGCAAAAACGAAGCAGCTACCGACCTGTTGCTGGAAGCCATCACCTATGCGCCGCGCGAAGCCGATTATCACAACGCGTTGGGCCTGGCCTTGTCTGGTTTACAGAAGTACGGCGACGCGGAAAGCAGCTTTCGGCGTGCCCTGCAGTTAGAGAACCGCCCGCAATTCCACGCCAACTTAGGGCTGCTTTATAAAAAGCAGAATCGTCTGCCGGAGGCCATTACCGCATTTCGACAGTCGCTCGCTCTACGGCCCGATGACACAGAGGTATGGTGCGAATTGGGCGATGTCCTGCAAGACACTGGCGACTACGCCGCGGCGGCGACTGTCTATGAGAACGCGCTGAAATTAGACCCGCACTTGGCGCGGGCTTGGTGCTCCCTTGGCTGTGCGGAAATCGAACGGCAGGAATTCGTAGACGCGCGGGCCGCTTTTGAAGAAGCAGTGGATCTGCAACCAGCGTGGTTAGAGGCGCGCCACAATCTGGCGCGGACCTTGTATGAAGTTGGCCAAGTGAGTGCGGCGCTTGAGCAGTTTAAGCGATGCGCGGCGTTACCACAGCAAGCTAGCGCGCGATCAAGAGCGATGATCGCGGTGATCATCCCAGGTGTTCCGGAAGCTAGCAATCAAGAGATTTTGGATGCGCGAAGGAACTGGGTGGAAAAGGATCTCCATCCGCAAACGATTGCCGCGCCAGCTAAACGTGTGCGCGTTGACGGAGACCGCATTCGCATCGGCTATGTCTCTTCGTTCTTCCAACGCGACAACTGGATGAAACCTGTGTGGGCCCTCATCAACCGGCATGACCGCGATAAGTTTCTCGTCAATCTGTTTTCAGACGCGCCCGCCTCCGCCATTCAACACGGCCACCATCCGCAATTGAAAGATCGCTTCTTCAACACCACCAGCCTCTCCAACGAAGGCTTGGCCAACTTGATTCGTGACGCGGAGATTGATATTGTGATCGACCTAAACGGCTATAGCAACATGCGTCGCTTGCCGCTCTACACACTTCGGCCCGCGCCTGTCGTGCTTGGTTGGTTCAACATGTATGCCACTAGCGGGATGAACTGCTTCGACTATCTGATCGGTGACGAACAGACGATCCCTTCGGAGGAGGAGCAATTCTATTCCGAGAAGATTTTGCGCGTGGCCGGGAGTTATCTGACGTTCTCCGTAGAATATCCTGTACCGCCTGTTTCCGATCCTCCGTGTCTCAGCAAGGAGGGCGTGACATTCGGCTCACTTGCCTCCCAATACAAGTTGACGAACGAAGTCATCGCGGCTTGGAGTCAGATTCTGAATTTTACTCCGAACAGTTCCCTGTTCCTTAAGAACAAGCATCTCGCTTCTACCGCAACGCAGGAATTTGTCCGCGGCCTGTTTGCGAAGCAAGGCGTAGCTACAGAGCGACTCTTGCTGGAAGGTCCTTCCGAACATTATGAATTCCTGCAAGCATACGAGCGAATTGATCTTGCGCTCGATCCGTTCCCGTACAACGGCGGCACCACTACTACGGAAGCCATTTGGCAGGGCGTTCCCGTACTTACTTTTGCCGGCGATCGCTGGGCATCTCGCACCAGCGCTTCCCTTCTACGCGCGGGAGGATTGCAAGCGTTCGTAGCGAGTGACGTGGAGTCATACGTTGCTTTGGC
Organism: Bryobacterales bacterium; assembly: GCA_003169195.1. Lineage (GTDB taxonomy): Bacteria > Acidobacteriota > Terriglobia > Bryobacterales > Bryobacteraceae > Bog-105. Next base: position 19,633 of record PMQB01000274.1, on the reverse strand, counting down.
TGCGCAGTGGGGTAATGACTCCAAGATTCGCGAACGCCTCGTCGGGCTTCGCCGCAACATGCGCACGAAACTTTCTAGCTCTTCCTTGTGCGACACGGCAACTTTCGCCCGTGAAATGGAACAGTTATATCTCGCGGTTCACGCGGGCTCGTAACAAAGAAGCACCTTGCCGTTTTTGAAGGTTCTACTTTTTGTGAGCTTGAGATTCAGGCTGCCCGGCATACCATCGAACATGCTCCGCCCCTTACCCAGAGCAACCGGGTCAACCACCATCTTATACTCGTCAATCACGCTCGCCGGTGTCGTCGTTGCCCCGCATGCGCCCAACTGAAGTCGCCATGGGCGCCAACAAAATAGCCGTCCAACGTTACGTGGTTAAAAACAATCAACTTCCTCATATTCATCTCCTATGGGTCTTGATCTTCTTCCGCCAACAAATCTCCCAAGCGGTCGAGTCTTCGCTCCCAGAGCGAACGCCTATCGCCAATCCATTTCTCGGCCACAGCAAGGCCGGCCGGTTCAAGACAGCAAGTGCGTACTCTTCCCAACTTCTCCGTTTTCACCAAGCCGCTCTCTTCCAATACCTGCAAATGCTGCACCACCGCTGCCAGCGTCATGTTCAGCGGCTCGGCCAGCCTTGAGACCGACATAGGCCCGTCGGTCAGCCGTTCCACCATGGCGCGGCGCGTTGGGTCTCCTAGTGCGTGAAAAACATGGTCAATGCTGGGCTTCTTCTTCGCCATTCCCGACTAACGCGTCAACTCCACTGTCAATTGATCGAGTAACTTGCGCCAGCCTTCTTGCCGCATTTCAGGTCCATCGGCGCCTTCGAAAAATGCTGCCTGATGAGTGAACACGAGATCCGTTCCCCCCTCGGTAGGGAGCAGCTCAATCGTTCCTAACGAAGCCGAAATAATGTTTTCAGCTATGGTCATTGTGGAAACAAAAACCACGCGGCTGTTAGGCACGATGCTCAGGTAACTCGTCTCGTTCTTACAAACAAGTCCGGCGACCGGTATTCCCGGTTTGAATCGAAAACGTGCGTTTTCTCTTCCACCCACCCGGAAATCCAATTCATAGTGCTCTATCTCGTGGTGGTCTCCTTCCACAAACCAGCGGCGTTTCTTAACCGGATCGGCAAAAGCCGCGAATACGCGCTCTGGTTTGGCCGGATAACTCCGTTCGATAACGAATTTGTTGTGAATGACAGATGTCTTTTTCATATACTTAAGCGTCTACTTTAGTATTTGCCAATCCGCTTTGATTGTCAAGCAAATACTTAAGTGTTGGCACATCTATAGTGTTCTATGGCCCACTTTCCAGGCTTTGATCTTGGTAGTTATCCCGGCGATACCGCCATCGCTGCGTGGGCACTAGCTGGTGTCTACAAATGGTGCGGCTACTACTTGAGCGCGCCGTGTCATTCTGATCAAGCTTTCGTTCCTTGGACCGGTAGAGCCAGCCTTCTTCATAGCCTTGGCCTTGGGCTTGCCATCACTTACGTTGGCTTTCAGCAGCAAGGCTGCGGCAGCACTGAACTCAGCAACGCCATGGGAATTCTGCATGGCATGGATGCCGTTGAAAAGTGTTTGAATGAACACTTTCCCGGAAACGCGATTATCTTCCTTGATGTGGAATTCTATTCCGGCGCAGCGTCTACTGCATTCATCGACTACTACCGCGGTTGGCTCTCCGCCGTGTTGGAGAGCCAGATATTCCAACCCGGTACTTACGTCGCCAAGGCAAACTTCGATGAGATTTATCTCGCGGCCCAGGAAGAATATGCAGCCCATGGTTTAACTGGAAGTGGTCCCGCCATTTGGATCGCGCTAGAGGACACTTCGTTCGATCCGGCAAATGCCTCACCCAATGATTGCGGCATTGCTCAAGCGAATCTCTGGCAAGGATTGCTGGATACCGAACAATCGCAAGGTGGCACGCAACTGATAGTCGACCTCGATACTGCCGATTCCGACGATCCTTCACGCACTAAATCGAGCCTTTCGGTTGTCACAATTGACTATACGTTCATTGAGGAAGACGAATAATGCCGAAAATACCCCGCCGATCTTTTCTTCAGACATTGATCGCGACCGCGGGCTTGGCGAACGCGCGAGGCGCCGAAACTCCATCTACCGCGAAAGCAGACTGGCTCATCAATGCCACTTCCTTCCCCGCGCGCATCGTCAATCCGAACAAACGGGAACTTTCCCTTACAAACGGCCTGGTGAGCCGCACCTTCCGTCTTGCACCGAACGCTGCGACTGTAGCCTTCGATGATCTGATCAATGGCGAATCTCTACTGCGAAGCGTTCGACCGGAGGCGACGATCAAGATCAATGGCAATGAGATGGCGATAGGTGGCCTAACGGGTCAACCAATTCACAACTATCTCTTACCGCAGTGGCTCGATGCAATGACCGCAGATCCGCATGCCTTCAGCTTCACGCGGTGGGAGGAAGGCCGGCCTATGGAGAGGTTTCCTTGGAAGAGGCATCCTGAGTGGCTTACCGAGAACCTCCCATGGCCCCCGCCCGGAGTGTCCCTGACGCTGCACTTTGAACCCGGTCCACAAACGCCGCTGCCCAGTTCCCGCGTGCGAGTTCACTACGAACTCTACGACGGCATTCCACTGATGGCTAAGTGGATCGACGTAGATAACGGAGGCACTACGCCCTTCGGGCTCGATTCTTTCCGCGCCGAAATTCTCGCGGTGTCTGACCACACGCCCCTCCAACAAGCCAGCGCGTCGCTGAACGTGCTTGACCCATTGCAGCCGCTACACGTAGAAACCGATTATGCGTTCGGCGGCTACATGCGCCCCAATCTTGACAACCCTGCCGTGCGTTGGATCTTCGATCCGCTCTACACCACCGGCATCAATTACTACAACCTGGAAAAGCCCACCCTGCTCGAATGTACACCGCCCTTGGGTCCAGCACTTTCCGTTCAGCCAGGAGCCACCTGGAGCTCTTTCCGCGTCTTCGAACTTTTGCAAGACAGCTCTGATCAGGAACGCCGCAACCTCTCACGCAAGCGCATGATACGCACCCTTGCGCCATGGTCACAGGAAAACCCCATTTTCATGCACGCTCGTTACGCCAAGCCTGAGGTGGTTCGAGACCTGGTGGATCAATGTGTTGCCACAGGCTTCGAGATGATCATTCTCAGCTTTGGCAGCGGCTTCCATATCGAAGACGAGAGTGCCGCCAACATAGCCGCCATGAAAGATTTGGCTGACTATGCGAAGGCGAAAGGCATTGCCATTGGCGGCTATTCACTTCTGGCGTCACGCGGCGGCAAAGCGGAAGACCAGGTAGTAGATGTGACGACTCAGCGTCCGGGCGGCGCACACTTTGGGCCATCTCCCTGTCTGGGAAGCGTTTGGGGAGAACACTACTTCAAGAACCTGCGCACGTTCTTCCAAAACACTGGCATGAACGTTTTTGAGAATGACGGCTCGTATCCGGGAGACTGTTGCGCTTCCACTGTTCATCCCGGTCACCGTAGTTACGAAGACTCGCAATGGCGGCAGTGGGAGATCATTCGAGATTTCTATCGCTGGTGCCGCGCCGAAGGCATCTATCTCACAGTGCCCGATTGGTATTTCCTCAATGGCTCAAGCAAGGTCGCCATGGGCTATACAGAAAGCAATTGGTCTCTGCCGCGCGAGTATCAAGAGATGATTGAGCGGCAGAACATCTTCGACGGCACGGCCGAAAAAACGCCTAGCATGGGCTGGATGCATGTGCCGTTAATGCAGTACCAAGGCGGAGGCGCAGCAGCCACCATAGAGCCATTGCATGAGCATCTCGACCACTATGAACAGCGCTTGGCCAACCTCTTCGGCGCGGGCGTGCAAGCCGCCTGGCGGGGCGAGCGGCTTTACGATACCGACGAAACTAAGGCTGTTGTAAGAAAGTGGGTGTCGTTTTACAAAGAGAATCGTGCGATTCTCAACAGCGATGTCATCCATCTACGCCGCCCCGATGGCCGCGATTGGGACGGCATGCTGCACGTAAACCCGGCCCAAACAACATGCGGTCTCGCAATGCTATACAACCCAACGCCCGCTGAGATCGCACGCACCCTGGCCATTCCTCTCTACTACACAGGTCTCACAGACGAGGCGCTCGTCACCATCGGTCAAACGCAGCCAACCCAGGTAAAGCTCACACGCGACTTCCGCGCAAATATCGAAGTGCGCATCCCGCCTAGGGGTCAAACCTCCATCAAGTTCTCGCGCCCCTAAGGCGAACACTGTATCTTCAATCTATGAAGCTCCTCGTAGCAACGGCGTCTCTCGTTCTACTCGCAGCCGGCAACCTCGCTCTCGGCCAACAAACGCTGCCTCGCATCGTTCAGAAAGACGGCCGTTACGCTCTCTTTGTAGATGGCGCTCCCTATCTGATTCTCGGAGCGCAAGTGAACAACTCCAGTGCTTGGCCAGCCGTTTTGCCCAAAGTGTGGCCCGCCATCGAGGCACTCCACGCCAACACAATAGAGATGCCTGTGTATTGGGAGCAGATGGAACCGCAGGAAAAGCACTTCGACTTTTCTATTGTTGATACTTTGCTCTTGCAGGCGCGCGAGCACCATCTGCATCTGGTTCTGCTCTGGTTCGGCACATGGAAAAACGGTAGCGGCCACTACACGCCCGAGTGGATGAAACGCCGACCCGACCTATATCCCCACATGCTCGACGCAAGGGGCCAGACCGTTGACTCACTCTCGCCCTATGCTCCCGCCACACTCGAAGCGGACACACTCGCTTTCTCCGCACTCCTCCGACACTTGAAAGACACCGACTTGGAGCACACGGTTTTGATGGTCCAAGTTGAGAACGAGCCAGGCACTTGGGGCTTAGTGCGAGACTATTCTCCGAGAGCCGAAAAGTTGTTTCAAAGTAACGTTCCACAATCATTGCTGAGTGCCATGCACTGGCAGGGAACGCCTAACACCGGCAGCTGGCCGCAAGTGTTTGGCGCCGACGCAGAAGAATTCTTCCACGCCTGGTCAGTCGCCAGTTTTATAGGTCATGTCGCCGCTGCGGGCAAAGCTATTTATCCTTTGCCGCTATATACCAATGCCGCCCTGCGCGATCCGCTTCATCCTGGACATCCGCCGAGTTATGAAAGCGGCGGCCCTACCGACAACGTTCTGGCTATTTGGAAAGCGGCCGCACCAGCACTTGATCTTCTCGCTCCCGACATTTACATGAGCGATGGTCCGCGCTACGAAAAAGTGCTCGATCTCTATAGCCGCCCTGACAACCCTTTGCTCGTTCCCGAAACCGGCAACAGTCCAGCATTCGCGCCGTTCTTCTTCGCGGCGCTGGGACATGGAGCAATCGGCTTTTCTCCCTTTGGCATCGATCAAACCGGTTACTCCAACGCGCCGCTGGGCGCATCTCGCATCGACGAGGAGACGCTGGCTCCGTTCGCGGCCAATTACAAGCTGATCGAACCGATGGATCGCGAGATCGCCCGCTTGAACTTTGAAGGCAAGCTGCAGGCCGTGACAGAAGAAAAGGGCAGGCCATCACAAACTCTATCTTTCGGCAAATGGCATGCCGACATTGCCTACGGTCTTCTGCAGTTCGGCTATAACAAGAACCCTCCTGGCAATCCAGAGCCTGTCGGCCGCGCACTGGTAGCTCAACTCTCCGACAACCAGTTTCTCGTGACGGGCTTTTTCTGCCGCGTCGACTTCACGGTAGCGGATACTACTTCAGGCAAGAAGCGTCAATTCTTGCGCGTGGAGGAAGGCAATTTCCAGGACGCAAAATTCGTCCCCACTCGCATCTGGAATGGGGATCAAACTGACTACGCACTCAACTTCACATCCATGCCCCAAGTGCTGCGAGTGAAGCTCGATACCTACTAAGTGACCAAACTGTATAGGAGAATCGCCAACACAATCGCTGCAATCACTACATACTGCTTGTCCTTCTCAAGCGCGAATCCAACCAGTGCCACCGCTACCCGCAAAATGGGAGTAGCAATTAACAACAACACGCCCAGTTGGATCAACGACCTCGCTCGCAGAGCAACCACTCCCGCAAGAACTCGGCGAAGCGATCGGTCTTCGGTCGCCTGCGCTACAAATGTGTGGTAATCCGCTGCCTCCCCTCCATGGCGGATAACGTAGTAAATTCCTCCCACCAGCACAACTGCGCCGGTCACAGAGACACCGGTACGCAGAACTGTCGCCACAATTCTTTCCAGCTTCGCGTCCGTCACAACTTAGCTCCGAATCCTGCCGCAATCATTTGAATCGCAATCACGCCCACAACTCCCGCGAACACTCGCCGCAAAAGGATCACGGGTAGATGCGCCAGAAACTTCGCTCCTAGCATTGAGCCTGCCAGCACGCCCAACAATACCGGCATCGCAATCCCCGGATTGACATAGCCGCGGCTTAGATAAACACTCGCACTCGCGGCCGCTGTGACGCCAATCATAAAGTTGCTGGTGGCTGTCGAGACTTTGAACGGAACTTGCATCGCTTGATCGAGCGCAATCACCTTAAGAGATCCGGACCCGATGCCCAATAAGCCTGAAATCGTTCCCGCGCCAAACATGAGACCGAAGCCGAGTTTCACGCGCCGAACCTCATAACTCTGCTCGACGCCGTTGTCTGAGTAAGAACCATTCAGACGCAGCCGATTGCCCAGAGGATCAGGCAGAAGCGCGGCGTGCGTGCCTTGATGCTCGCGCATCGACTGCCAGGCGGCCTGCAACAAGATCAGACCGAACACTATACTCAAGGCACTCACCGGCACATGGGTTCCCAGAAATGCACCGCACAGCGCGCCTATCGTAGTCGCGATTTCCAGAAACATGCCAATGCGAATGTTCGAATAGCCATCGCGCACATAGGCCGCAGCCGCACCCGACGACGTCGCGATCACAGAAATTAAACTTGCGCCAATGGCGTAGCGCAAGTCTACTCCCAGGAAAAGCGTCAACACCGGCGTCACAATTACGCCACCTCCCAGGCCGGTCAGCGAGCCTAGAAATCCCGCCGCGAAAGACGCGGCAAACACGATGGGAACAAACTCTGCCACGTTCATATTGATATGTTCTTAACGTAGATTGAGGTTTTCATGAATAAACTGTTCTTGTCGATTGCCCTTGTCACTGCTGTTGCCGCGCAGCAACCGCGGCCGCCCGTCAATTCACCCGAAGTGCATTCAGACGGCAGCGTAACCTTCCGTCTGCTTGATCCCAATGCCCAAAAAGTAACCGTTTCCATCGAAGGAATGAAAGACCCCCTGGCTCTGCAGAAAGACCAGCAGGGCATTTGGAGCGTGACAACAGATGTGCTGGCTCCTGATTTGTACGGGTATTCGTTCAACGCCGATGGCACTCACTTTCTAGATCCATCCAACACGGAAATCAAGCCAAATCTGATGGGCCTGAGCAACGTAGTGCATGTACCCGGAGCTGCGCCGCTGCCTTGGGAAGCAACGGACATACCTCACGGTACGGTTCATCATCACTTTTACAAGTCCAGCGTGATTGGCGACAATCGTGATTACTACGTGTACACGCCGCCCGGCTATGACCCATCGGCGAACATTCGTTATCCGGTGCTCTATCTGTTGCACGGCTACAGCGATGATGCCAGCGGGTGGACCGCCGTCGGCAAGGCGAATTTGATTCTGGATTCTCTCATTGCCCAGAACAAAGCAAAGCCCATGATCATCGTGATGACGCTTGGTTATGGCGCACCGGAAATCGTTCACCCCACGCCAGGCGTATCACCCTTCGGCAACGTTGCGCTGCGTGATCGCAACTTCAACTTCTTCCGAACGGCGCTGATTGACGAAGTGATTCCAGCAGTAGACCGGGCCTATAAAACCGACCCCAGCCGTGACGCGCGCGCCATCGCCGGCTTGTCGATGGGAGGTTCCGAGTCATTGCTCACCGGTCTAAATCGTCCCGACAAGTTCTCGTGGGTGGCCGGCTTCAGCACAGGTGGCCTGAGTGATGATTTGGCAGCGGACTTTCCGCAAATCAGCGCTGCGGCCAACAGTCAATATCACTTGATCTGGATTGCCTGCGGTACGGAAGATCGCCTCATCACCACCAATCGCAAGATCGTCGCTTTCCTGAAAGAGAAGGGCGTGCATGTCACGCCGATCGAAACGCCGGGCATGCATACCTGGCTGGTCTGGCGGCGCAACTTGATAGCGTTTGCGCCGCTGCTCTTTCAGAACAACATGCACACCGTGCGGCCGGCGATCATCAGCGGACAGAACTAAAACAAAATGGCTGGCTGGGAAACGATCCCAACCAGCCATTTTATTTGACAACCGAACAGCTTACCTGGAAGCTTCGCCTGGCGGTTTTGATGATGCACTACCGCTGGGCTGCGCCATACCGGCCACAACGCCTTGGTTCACCAGGATCTTGACTTCCACCCGGCGATTCATCTTACGGCCTTCCCTTGTTTTGTTATCGGCCACTTCGTGCGTGATGCCCATCCCTGCCATTGGCAGTATGCGGTGAATCGGGATATCGCCATTCTGTTCCAGGTAACGAACCACGGCATTGGCGCGACGCTCGCTCAACACTTGGTTAAACGCCAATTTGCCGGTGCTGTCTGCGTAGCCTGCTACTTCAATCACCCAGCCCTTTTCAGCCTGTGCCTTCTTTGCCAATTCGGCAAGATCTTTTTCAGCATCGGCACTCAATTTGTCTTTGTTGACTTCGAAATAGACAGTGGCTGAATCTTTCACTTGATAATTGTCGAGGTCGGACACGCGATGGTTCACATCGTTTACGCCCTGGTTCGCTTGGTCAGCCGAGGTCTTCACCTGTCCGACCAAACCTTGCGTTTGCCGCTCCTGATCTTCTAAAGCCCCAGCGCGTGTTTCCAATTGACCAGCGCGGCCTTCTAACCCTGCCGTGCGACCTTCGATCGCACCCGTCCGGCCTTCCAAACTTCCTGTTCTGGCTTCTAACGGAGATACGCGGGCATCAATCTGACGCGATGCACGCATTGAGTTCGGATCGAAGGAAACTCTATCGGCGATCAGGTCACCCTTATCGTTGCCTTTGCCTTGCGCTTCAATATGGAGCCCGGGCACAAGCGCGCCTAAATCCATCTTGTTTGTGTGACGGAAGATGACCCCACTCTTCAGTTGGATCTTGGTTATGTCGGAAAGGTCGACCGTGCCGATCGAATCATCGTCGATGCGCAGCTTGATGGAGTTTCCATCACGCGAGAGGATAACCCCTTGCACTTTCACCTGCTGTCCGGCTGTGAAAGTCCGGGTGTTGGGCGTAACCATGCCCAAAGCAAGCGTAGAGGCAGCCAATGAAAATATTCCGATGGCCAACCCCGCTCTCAAGATTTTCCCAGTCTGTTGCTTCATTACTCTAGTACCATCTCCTTTGGAGTTTCTTGCACTCCCGTTCGTGTCGTTCTGTAGTAGACGCTCTCTTCACAAACTCGTAACCGAATTTCGCTGCGAGCGCGCTAAAAACTTTCGCTCTCCAAGCTTACGACATTTTAGGCGCTAAGATAAACGGGGTGCAATGACAATAAACAGTTCGCAATTGGACAGTTCCGGTAAGGTCGGAAAATTTTACGGCTGGTCCGTAGTTGCTACGGCATTTCTTACCTTTGGGTTGTCTGTAGGGATCCCCTACTACAACATGCCCTTTTTCTATGACTATTTCCAAAAGTCGTTTCACTGGAGCCTGAAAGAGATCACGTTTGGCTTCCCGCTAGCGGCAGTTCTTACCATCTGGGTGGGGCCGTTATTAATTCCTCGATTTAGCCCCAAAAAACTTATTATTGCGGGGACTGGACTTACCGCGCTGGCTTTTTGGGGCTTCGGCACCATGCACGGAAGTCTTCTCCTCTACTTCGCCTTTTACTTCGTTTATACGGTGGGGTACTTGTTTTCAGGACCTATCCCCCACCAGATCCTGGTGTCTCATTGGTTCAGGGCGAAGCGCGGTTTGGCCATGGGGACCATTTATGTGGGAGTTGGTTTGTTTGGAGGTTTGGGTGCGTTTCTAGTGCGCGGGCTTACCGACCACTATGGTTTTCAAACGTGCCTTAAGATTATGGGCGGCCTGATGTTCCTGGCTTGGCCGCTGGCGTTCTTCTTGCTCAAAGACAAACCCGCCGAGATTGGCCAGTTTCCGGATGGTTTATCGCATCCGCCCTCTGACGGACACTTGAAGCCGTTTAGCTTTTCGCATCTTCTGCATAATCGATCATTTTGGCTGCTGCTCGCCGGGAGTGTTTGTTCGATCGGCGCGATTGGTTCCATCAACTTGCATATGAAGTTCGTGTTTCGCGATGCGGGGTTCGCAGACCAGAAGGTACTCAACGCCACCTGGGCGACGGCTTCGTCGTTGATTTTGTGGTCGAGCATTATTGGACGCGTGGCGATTGGGCACCTGGCGGATTTGTTTTCGAAGAAACGCGTGATGACGGCGACGTACTTCATGGTGGTGGCCACGATTCTGATGCTGTTGGCCGTTAGTCCGAGCAGACCGAGTTCGCTGTATGTATTCGCGGTGTTCTTTGGCCTATCGATGGGCGCCGATTATATGCTGATTCCGCTGATGGCGGCGGAGCAGTTTGGCGTGAATACGCTGGCGCGCGCGATGGCGGTGATTCTGCCGGCAAATACGCTGGGGCAGACATGGCTGCCGTATTTTGTTTCGGCGCTGCGGCAACACTTTGGGAGTTATGACGTGCCGATGATGGTGATCTTCAGCATTGCCATGCTGGGTGCGATTGCGATTGCGCTACTTCCCAAGGACCCGTCGCGCACTCTCAACGCCCAGCACCGGGAGTCGGTCATCGGTAATAAGGCCGATTTGCTTGAGCACTGAGGCTTGGTCCCAATAAATGTGTTCGTGGGCGAGTTTGCCGTCGCGGAACTTGACGATAGCCACCAGTGCAACTTCGACTTTCTTGTTGGTAGGGGCGACGCCGGGCAACATCCAGGGCATCTCTAGCGTATGGGTGAAAGAGAAGATCATTTCATCTACGAGTTGGTGTTCGCCAATTGTGCGCGAAACGGGCGTGAGCGTGGTATCTGGGGGCATAGCGGGAATGAAGTCTTTTGAATAGAAGGCGCGTAACGCGTCTTTACCTGTGCCGCCTGTCATCACCGGGATGTGGTTGACATAGGCGTCTTCCACCATGGTGGCCAAGGTAGCTTCCGTATCGCGGGTGGTGAATTCGTGCGCAGTGTGCTCTTCCCACAGCTTGCTTAGGTTCTCGCTCATCCTCTTAGGGTATACGGCACTGTTATGATCGTGGGTTCACGTTTTGAATCATCAAGAACTCATTCCTTACATCGAGCGCTTCTCGAATGCGAAGGTGCTGTGCGTTGGAGACGTCATGCTCGACCACTTCATCTATGGAGATGTAAATCGCATTTCTCCCGAAGCGCCTATTCCGGTGGTGCGAGTTAGTAACGAACGATCGATGTTGGGCGGCGCGGGAAACGTGGTGCGCAACCTGAGCTCGTTGGGAGCGCAGGCGGTATTGCTCACGGTTGTAGGCGCGGATGGCGCGGCCGACTTGATTGCGCATGAATTGAGCGTGCTGCCCAACTGCGTACTGCATACGGTGGCGGATACTGACCGCAAGACTTCGGTCAAGACGCGCTACATCTCGGGCAGCCAGCAACTGCTGCGCGTCGATATTGAGAGTACGCATTCGATTGCGGACGACATTGTGACTCAATTGCTGGCGCGATTTGAGAAGCTAGCGCCGGCGTGCGACGTGGTGATTCTTTCGGATTACGCGAAGGGGGTGTTAANNCGGGCGGAGCGCTTCATTGCCGCCGCACGCAAAGCAGGCAGACCGGTGTTTGTTGATCCGAAGGGACGCAGTTTTAGCCGTTATCAAGGTGCTTCGCTGGTGAAGCCGAACTTGCAGGAGCTGGCGGAGGCAACGAACCTGCCAGTGGGGACGGCGGCGGAGGTGGAAGCAGCGGCGCTGAGCGTGATGAAGCAGAACGGGATTGGCGCAGTGCTGGTGACGCGCGGGGCGTTGGGCATGATGTTGGTGCGGCCGGATGCGGCGCCTGTTTCACTGCCCGCGGTAGCGCGCGAGATCTTTGATGTGTCGGGTGCGGGCGACACAGTAGCGGCAACGTTCGCGGCCGGAGTAGCCATGGGCATGTCGATGCCGGATGCGATGCGGGTGGCGAATGTAGCGGCGGGCATTGTAGTGGCGAAGGTGGGCACTGCGACGACGAGCCAGGAAGAGCTGCTATCGGAGCTCGAGATTGGCGATGCGCTGGCGGCCGATACGCGCATCGTTTCGCTTGACGAGGCAGTGCAGCGGGTGCGGCTGTGGCACAGGCTGAAGCTCAAGGTGGGACTGGTGCGCTGCTCGTTCGAAACGATTGACGCGGCGGCGATCAGTTTTCTACAGACGGCACGGCAGCAGTGTGATCGCCTGATTGTGACCACTGCGGGCACAGGCACGCAGGCGCTGCTGCTAGCGTCGATGGTTTACGTCGATCTGGTTATTGCTGGATCGCAAACAAACGACGCGCTTGTTAGTCAGTTGAAGCCAGATTACTCAGTCGTATAGTTAATCTCCAGAGTTCGAACCTTCAGCGAAGAGGCCCAGAGGACAACTACTGCGAGCGCGACCAATCCAAGCACAGCAAGGTATGCGGAGATCGGGTCGCCATTGGACACAAGCATCTTGAGCAGTGCAGGCAGGCCTGGGTCCGTGGGGATCTGCACAGGGCAGAGTGACTTGAGGTAATAGATCACGCTGAACTTCTTGAGCAGCGCGGGCAACAGAGGATTGGCCGCTTCCCAGATGAGCACGGCGGCAGCGGGAAAAATTGGATTGCGAAACAACAACCCGGCCGCTAGAAATACGCTCCCGTAGCCGACGCAGGCGAGAACAGTTACGCCTAAGTAAGCGCCGATTTGAGAGTAGCCGTGATCTTGGTTGAGGTAACGGGAGATGGTGTTGCCATCAAAAGCAGACAGCGTGGCCATCAACTGCAACGCGGTACTGCAGGTGAAGATGACGCCGGCGGCCAGCAGGCCAGCCAGGTATTTTCCGACGAGCAAGACTTCGCGCCGAATGGGTGAAAGCAAATAGTAATGCAGGCTCTTGTCGAGCATTTCACCGCGAAAGAGATTCATGAAAATACCCAGGCAGCCAAAGAAGATAGCGAGACGGAGAAAGAAGAACTGAAAGACGCCGGCGAAGATATAGCCGATCTGACCAAGTGTCATGCGCGATCTGGAGATTCTGTTCTTTAATACGCCGTCTTGCAATTCGAGAATGAGAGTGCTGTTTTCACCGTAGTAGCGCAGGTCTTCGGCTTCGACCATGATCCGTTTCCCGTCATCGTCAAATCGGCGGACCCGTATCTTTCGCGTGGAGGACGGAGGTCCTAATTTCGCGATGATCTGATCACGCGTCATGTCGCCCTGGATGGTATCCATCTCATCCTGGGTGATGGCGTGGCCGTTCTGCGGCACGTTCGAGTCGAACAGATGAAAGTTTCTCTCTGCCAGAGAGGCGAAGACAAAGAGGACAACTGGGGCGAGGGCTAGAAGATAGATCCACAAACCGCGGCGGGCGAAAAACGTTTTTCTGATTTCGAGCCGCATGACGGCCGTGATTTGTTTCCACCAAAGGTCCATCATTTGATTTCGTCCTCGCCGCCGATCAGGTATTCGTAAACAGAGTTGACATCGTCGTCCACGGGCGCGACAGATTCAAGCTTGTGGCCGTTGAGAGCGACGTGGTTCATGAGGCTAAAGAATCGATCGGGGTCACTGGTTTTGATGAGCAGCCCTTTCTTGTCGTGGTGCATGCGGACTTCCACTATGTGGTCTTCTTCAAAGAAACGCGATGCCAGGGTATTGGGATGATCGCAGCGGATGACAACCTGCATAGGTTGTTCGCGAATTTCGCTGCGTACGCCCTTGATGTTGCCTTCGGCGACGATGTAGCCGCCGTTCATGAGAATGACTTGGTCGGAGATGATATCGACTTCGTGCAAAACGTGGCTGGAGAGAATGACGTGGCAACCTTCCTTGGCGAACGATCGGAAGAGGGCAATGGTTTCAGCGCGCACGAGAGGATCGAGACCATTCAGAGGCTCATCGAGAATGAGCACGCGTGGATTGTGGGCAATGGATTGAGCCAGACGGATGCGCTGGCGCATGCCTTTGCTATAGCCCGCAGCCTTGCGAGTGGCGGCTTCGCGGAGACCCACGCAATCAATCGCTTTCCAAGCGAGTTCGTCGCATTCGGCGGCATCACGGCCTGAAAGGCGCAAGTAAAGGCTTACAAACTCGTAGCCGGTTAAGCCCTTGGGAAAAGAATCGAACTGCGCACAGTAGCCCACGAGCGGGAAAAGTTTTTCTGGCTGATCGGGAGTTAAGCCGAGGATGGTGACTTTGCCGCGACTGGGACGGATGAGACCGGTGACCAAGTTCATCAATGTTGTCTTACCTGAGCCGTTCGGACCAACCAAGCTCGTGATGCCTGGGGGAATGGAGAGATTGACGCGGTTGACACCGAGCACGTCGCCATAGAATTTGGAGACGTTTTCAAAAACGATCTGGTCGGTCAACGCACCACCTCATTCGCGCGGATCTTTTTCATGAGCACGTAGAAGCAGAGGGCGGCGAAAGCAAAGATGCCGAACCAAGCTTCGCCGGCGGATAAGGCGCGGTCGCCGGAGTCATGAAGTAAGTCCTGCCAGGCAATATTGAGCAATTTTGAGACGTTCAACAAATAGCCTTGCTGTGTTTGGAGAACGCGATTGACGGCTTCGGAAAATGCTGCGCCGAGAAAGAGAACGCCCAAGAGGAGTGCACCCGCCGCAATGCGCCACTTGACCCAGGCGGACAGAGCGAGTGCCAAAAGAGAGATGGACATAATCCAGAGCAAGGAACTGAGCACAAGGCCGCTGGCAATCCAAAGATTACTCATCATCCAATCCCATCCGGAAAGGCTCGCTTGAATGAAAAACAACAGTAAGCCTGGTATCCAAGTGATCCAGGAAAGAACGATGGCGAGCACGGAGAGTTTGCCGATGACGTATTCGACACGTGAGAGAGGGCGGCACAGATACAAAGTGAGTGCACCGTTGGCGAGGTCGGGCGAGACAAGGCCCGGGCCGATGAAGGCCGTAAGAATGAATGCGAGCGACGTCTGGATGGAAAGGTAGAGGAGGAAGAAGCGGCCGTCGACTTTGAAGAGCGGGCCGCCCCGCTGCCCTAAGAAACTAAAGGCGCTCAAGTGATCGTTCGCATAGATACCTAACCCACACAGCAGCGGGAAGAAGAAACAAAGGACGAAGAAGGCAGTTAGGAATTTCGAGCGAAAGAGATTGCGGCGCGAGTAGCGAAAGAGCACGAGGAAGCGGGACCAGGTTTCGGTGATGGGTCCGGAATAGCCGCGGTAGGTACGTTTATAGACGGCCATTGTTGTTCTCCATCGCTTTCAAGAAAATTTCTTCGAGTGTGTCGCGCCGGAAGTTCATGCGGCGGAGCTGTACGTTTTGTTGGGCGGCGACGCGGTAGATGTCGCTGATTTCGGTTTTTTCGCCGAGGACGAGCTTGAGGCGATTGGTGGCGCCGGGTGCGGATTCACAGCCGACCGCTTCGACGGCGGCAACGAAGTCTTTCATGTCGCCGTGGAGTTCGAGTTCGACGAAGCGCTTGTTGAGACGGCGCTCGTTTTCGAGATTCGAATAGTGAACGACGCGGCCTTGTTTGAGAATCACGACTTCTTCGCAGGTTTCTTCCACGTCGCGCAGAAGATGGGAGCACAGGACAATGTGCATTTCGTTGGTGTCGCGCATTTCGCGGACGAGACGGATCATACGCTGGCGAGCGGGCGGGTCGAGACCGTTGGTGGGTTCGTCTAAGATGAGCAGCTTAGGCCCGTGAACAATAGCTTGCGCGAGTTTCGCGAGTTGTTTCATGCCCAAAGAGTAAGTACCCAGCTTGCGATAGCGGGCTTCTCCGAGACCAACGTAGAAAAGGGCTTCGTGCGCGCGTTCGAGCGCCGCTTCGGCGGGAAGGCCAGAGAGTTCAGCCATCATGCAGATGAACGAAACGGCGGTCATGCTGCTGATGAAAGAATCGTTTTCGGGCATGTGACCGACGAGCGCGCGAATCTGTTTGGATTCGCGCGCTACATCGTGGCCCAGGATGCGGGCCGAGCCGGAGGTAATGGGCCAGAAACCGAGAAGGGTGCTGATGAGAGTGGATTTGCCGGCGCCGTTAGGACCGAGTAAACCGATGGTACGGCCAGTGAACGAACTGGTGATGTCGCGTAGGACTTGATGTTTGCCTAGGGTGACGCTCAGGGCGTTAAGTTCGATGACTGGTTGCATTTGTATTTAGCGAAGAGGCAGGCGGAAGCGCGTGCCCCACCTAGCATTTCTATAGCTTACTCGCGATCATAGTATTGAGTGGTTTGCCTTCCTGGATGCCGACGAGAGTTCCCAGGTCGAATCCGAGGAACGAGCCTTTGGTGGAGGCGACGATGCGGTCGGGTTCGCCATAAACGCAGATCAAACCAGGGCCGCTGTTGGCGATGAAACCAGAGAGCATTTGCTGCTTGCCTGATTTGTTGAGTTGTTTAGTCAAGTCTCCGAGTTGGCCCAGGTTGGTGTAGACCATGGCGGAGAAATTTGTCATACCGTCGGTCGGGAGTTTGGCGCGGAATTGGGCGGAGCTGGCCAAGGTGTGTCCCGTTTGTTTGTTCGTGATCGCAATGTCGAGGCTGCCTTGGCTTGTGGAGGCAACGAGGTAACCGTCGGAAAACGTGTACCAAGCGGCGAGAGCGTTCGCTTTGGAATTGGTGATGGAGTAATAGGTGCGTCCGTTGACAGCGCTTTGCGCCAGGGTGAGGCGGCCGGCATTGGCAGGAGCTAACTGGTTAAAGCGATTGATCACGCCTTGAAGAGTCTGTTGCAGTTTGTTGGGATCGTAGACTTCGACAGCCATCACCGGAGTGAGAACGCCTTCCATGGCGATGGTGACATCGTTACCGAGCGGAGCGGCGACGTCATCCAACAAGCTGAGACCGGCTTTGGATTGGAAATCGTTCAGCTCTTGTGTGAAGTTCGGATTGGACGCGCCGGCCATACCCAGGAGTTCCTGCATCATGACGCGCGGATTCTTCATGACGATGGTGGAGGCGAAGTTGGCATCGGGCGAAACGAAATCGAGCGAACCGGCAGGACCGGGCGCAGCGAGCCACGAGGCGACGCCTTGACGTGCGCCGGCAAACGAGAGGGCCGCTCTCATTTCGCCATTTCCTTTTCGTTCGAGAACCAAGTATTGAACATTATCCAAACCAGCGGGTAAAGCCGTCTTGGATTTACTTACGGATTTGGCGCTGATTTGTTCCAGGTTCGCCGCTAAAAATGAGCCAGCACCGTTTTGATAAACCTTGGCGATGCGAGTGTAGAAGGGCGTAGCGGTGAAATTGCCGGGCGCGAGTTTTTGCACGACGTCTTCGACACGTTTGAGTTGAATGGCGCTGGGCGTGGCGACGAGAATGTTGTTATCGAGTTCAATCAATAGGCCGTCGCCGCTGGTGATGGGCGAGCCGGCTGTAACGATTTGCACGTGTGAGTTAGCGGGCAAATTTGTTTGCAGGTAGTTGGCCAAGCCGGGCTGTTTGATTTCGGCCATGAAGACGGGTCCGGCTTGCTGGCCGGCCGCTTCGCCGCCAACAGAAACGACGATCTCATCACCAAGATAACTGCTGATGGAACTGATTTGATCGACGATGTGATCAAACTGGCCGTTCTTCGAAATGGCTTTCTGCTGCCACCATTGGCGCAGCGCTTCGCTTTCGGACAAACGCGTGTCGAAGAGCTTCTTGGCTTCGGTGATGGTGCCGCCGAGGTTGGGAATGGCCGCGTAGAGGAAAGTGTCCGCGGGCAGGTATTGCGGCAGGTTCGATGAATAGCGAAGGCCGGGGGACGGAATGGCGGCTATGTCTTTTTGCAGACCGGTGAGTTGATTCAACAGGTCGGTATAGCCGGCGGAGTTTTGACTCCAGGCAAATTCGGAAGCGATGGGGAAGCTAGCGTTGCGCAGCTCTGCACCGTAGAGATGGCCGGCGTTGATGGATTGCGTGGCTTGACCGGATTGGTGCACATCGACGGAGCCTTTGGCGACCGCCAGGCGCGAGCCTTTGGTGCCGTGGTTAAAAGCGACGATGCCTTGGCGGACCGGGACAGTGAGATCGCCGGAGTTGACATAGAGGGCGTTTTGGAGGTGATCGTGAGTGTCGACAATCATCTGGCCGCGCTCGAGATTGAGTGAAGTGCTGCGCCAGTTGGAAGAGATGGAGACGTCGGAGCGTTCGGCGATTTCGACCATGGTTCCGCCGGCCAAGCGTAAGAAGGCGCGCGAGCCTTTGGCGGTGCGGAGTTCGTCGGTGTTTTTGAGAATGGCGCCGGCTTCGACGAGGGAACTGCCCAGTTCAGTGACTCTGTACAATCTGCCTTCAATGCCGGCAACGGAGGTGGTGACGGTGGTTTGGCCAGGGAAGTGGCCGGTGAGGCCGAGACCTACGCCGATGAGGAGCACGGCGGCGGTGGCCCACACGAGCATGGGCACGGGCTTGCGAGACGGACGATTGATGGAGATAGTACGAACGGCGGCGGTGCCGGTGCGAGCCTCCTGGAGAGCATGGCGGCACTCGACACAAGTGAGCACGTGATCTTCGAGGAGCAAGGTGCGCGGGGCGGAGAGCGTGCGATTCAGGTAAGCAGGGATGAGGGCGCGCACGTCGGCACAGCCGCGGATTTTGCCGGTGGGTTCGCTGGCGGTAAAGGCGGAATCGAACAGAGTGCGGAAGACGCGCCCGGCGGCGGTTTTCACGACATCGTCACCGACTTGTTCGTTGCGGATTTTGTTGACGGCTTCGTCTAGTTCACGTTGACTCATTGGTTAGCTCCCATGCATGTACGAATTTCTTTTTGCAATTGCCGGCGCGAGCGGTGGAGAGAGACGGCGACGAGCACTTGCGAGATGTCGAGGGCGCTGGCGATTTGTTGATTGGTGAAATCTTCGAAATAGCGCAGCGTGAATATTTCGGCAGACCGTTCGGTGAGAGTGCGCAGGGCGCGGCGGAGACAGTCTTTGATGGTGCGGCTGGTCTCGGTTTGCGGTTGGTCTGGAGGACTTGCGGCGGCTTCCGTGAGGGGCACGCTGCGGGCGGATTGTTTTTGACGGATGATATCGAGCGAGGCATTGACAGCGGCGCGACGCAGGTAGCTTTCTTCCTGTTCGAGCGGCGTGGCACCGGGCGGCTGGCGGAGCAGGCGCAAGAAGATGGTTTGGAGAACGTCTTCGGCGTCGGCGGCGTTACCGGTGATGCGGTAGGCGGTGCGGAAAATCATGCCGTGTTGCGCTTCGAAGATGCGGCTGAATTCGGTTGGCTGCGTAACGACCTCGTGTTCGTGAATTGCTGTTGGCGTAAGCGGTGCCTCCTCTCGTTTGGATCTCGGCCCTAAAGACGAGAGGGAAGCCTGTTTATTACAGTACTTGGAAAGAAAATTCAGAGCGGGGGTGGAGAGGCAAAAATTGGATGAAGAGAGGGCGAAAGTGGGATAATATTTGGAGTCTAT
>PMQB01000318.1:12866-18747 GCA_003169195.1 Bryobacterales bacterium | reverse complement strand
CCGAAACGAGGTTTCTATGACTATCATTTCGGAGCAGGAAACAACTCCGCTCCCCACTCTTCCCAAGGCCGCCGCCCACCCGCGCGCGCTCGCCTGTCTCAACGCGCTGGCCCACGGCGGCACCGCGAACCAACTCCTCCTCCCCGGCGAAGACGCTGCTCTTCTCGACACCCTCTTCGACGAAGCCTTCCAGCTTCATCAACCGGCCAACATCGCCGACGCCGCTCTCGTCGCAGAGTCCGTTGAAGCACAGTGGCTACTTTGGAGACGACAACGCGCCCATCTCAACTTCGAGTTCCATCTCTACTCCAGAGACACCGATACCAGCCGCTGGGCTCTGGCCGAGTTCCACCACCTCGAACTGTTAGACCGCTACAAGACACACGCCGAACGCGCACTGCGCCGCGCTCTCGTCAACGTCAAGTCTTTACGCAATGAAGCCCTCAAAGAAGAGCACTGGCGCGAACAACTCGGCTTGTACAAAGAAAAAGTGGCCCAGGCCCGCGACAAGCTCGAACTGGCCAAAGCCAAAGACGCCCGCCTCGCTCCCAAGCAGGCTGCCGAAGCCTTACTTGACGCCAAACGCGCGCAAGACATGCTCCAGCGCAAACGCACCCAGGACGAACTCCTTGCCGAGGCCTCGGCCGAGCACAAAGCCGGACACATCCGGTTCCACGAGCCGCTCAACTGCCATGTCATCAAACAATCCGTGAACCTTCTCACTCACGACAACGGCGCAGCTTGGATCGACTCCGTTTCTCCCGATCACGACGAGGTCCGCCGCATCATCCAAAACTGCGACCAATACGGCGATCCTCCCAAATTTGTCCTGCGCACATTCACGTTCAAAGATTTCATTCCCAACGAATATCGCTTTCTTCTCGACCTGGGACACAAACTCCCAGCGACCGGCGATCGCGTTTGCCAACATCATTTCGATTTCGAGTCATTCATGAAACTCGCAGCCACCGAACGCACAATCCTAGCCCGTCAACCCAAAGACGAATCGTAACCGCCAGTTATTGCCTCGAAAATAATTCCAAGTGCTGCCCAAACCGTAGGGCGGGCATTCTTGCCAGCGGCCGCCTTTCCAGGCGGCCTTTTCGAGGTCTGTGCCAATCTCTCTTCGCCGCAAGGTGTTCGAAGCGTTGGCCGCCCGTTGTTTGAAAACTTAAGATTCGCAAGATTTCAACCGCCTACCAGAAGTGTGCCCCGGGTCACCCATTTTCATCCGGACGGATGGCCCGGCGGGCCAATGAGGTTGACAACCGAATATCTCTTTCCCCGCTTACAGCCAAAGTGTGCCCAAAGAAGATTTGGGGACATCACGGGCTCCTTCGAATCCGCCGTTCTGACGCAATACAACAGGGGTGTCCCCCAATTTTCGCTCCCCAGGCGCAGCCCATCCCCTCCCGCTTCTCGTTTCGTAAAATCCGCCCTTTCTTCGCCCAAATTCCCAATTCTGGCTTCCGTTCTCCCCCCGTGCTACCCTAACTCGAACAAGAGGAGGTCATTCTTAAATGGCTACCGGCACTGCACCACAACTCACTCCTGAACAATTCTGCACCGAATGTGGCAAGCCCCACCCAATCGCAGAGCTGGTTCGCTTCGGCGATTCCGCCATCTGTGCCGATTGCAAACCCACCTTCGTCCAGCGCATGCGCGAAGGCACCGCTGAACCCGTCGGCGTTGTCGCATACGGCGGCTTCTGGCGGCGTTGGGTCGCCTTGATGGTCGATTCAGCCGTTCTCTTCTACATGCTCCTTCCCCTCTTCTACCTCGTAGCCATTGCCGTCATCTTCATGACGATCACCAAAATCGGTTTCGACCCAACCACCGACGCCCCTTCCCCTTTCGTCGTCCTGGCCGCCATTCCGATTCTTCTCCTCTTCCTCATTGCCCCCATCGCCTACTTCACCTACTTCATAAAAAAGTCCGGCTCCACTCCAGGCAAAATGATGCTCGGCCTCAAAGTCATCACCGGCCTTGGCCAACCCATCAGCACCGCCCGCGCCATCGGTCGCTTCTTCGCCGCACAACTCAGCCAAATGATTTTCTACATTGGCGACATCATGGCCGGCTTCGATTCTGAAAAACGCGCCCTTCACGATCGCATCTGCGAAACCCGCGTCATCCGCATCGACCCGCCCGTCTTAGGCCGCCGCATGGCCGCTTTTTTCGTCGACACTCTGCTCATCCAGATCGTCACTTACTCGCTCCTCTTCCTTTGGATCCGCGTTCATCACCTCGCTGGCTTTCTCACTCCCTCCGTTTCCACCACCTCCGCTCCTTCCGCGATCTTCATGCAAAGTTTTCTGCAGTTCTTACCCGTGACCCTCATTTCCATGGGCCTTCAAATTGTCTACAGCGTCTACTTCACCAGTCAAAAAGGCGCCACTCTCGGCAAAATGTGGTTGGGTCTCAAAGTCGTCACAGCCGACGGCGGCCCCATCAGCGTCGCCCGTGCATTCGGCCGCTATCTCGCCACCTTGCTGGCGCAATTGCTCTTCGGTATCGGTCTCACCATGGCCGCCTTTGACGATCAATGCCGCGCGCTGGAAGATCGCCTCTGCAACACCCGCGTCGTTCGTGCGTAAACCCGTGATAACCTAGGCAAAACACCGGAGGCAACCCCAATGGAGGGTAGCGTTACGCAAGACATAGGGTCGCGACAATTTTGCTCAGAATGCGGACAGCCGTATGCGTCCGAGGACTTGGTCCATTTCGGAGCCGCCGCCGTTTGCGCCAACTGCAAACCGAACTACGTCCAACGTATGCGCGAAGGCGTCGTCTCGTCCGACTCCACCGGCCCTGTCTATGCCGGTTTCTGGCGTCGTTTCGTGGCAGTGGTGGTCGACATCATTCTCATCTGGATCGTAACTATCCCAATCAACTGGGGCATCATGATGATGGGTTGGCGCTACGTTCCCACCATCCGTGATTCCGGCCCCCTCACCCTCATCTTCTACTCCTTCTGGCAATGGGCCACTTTAATCACTGTTGCCTTGGAGCTTGCCTACTACGTCTACTTCATCAGTCAGAAAGGCGCTACCATCGGCAAAATGCTCATGGGCGTAAAAGTAGTTACCGCAACAGGCGGACCCGTCAGCGTGGCCCGTGCGTTCGCACGTTTTTTCGCCCGCTACCTCAGCGGCCTTATCCTTTGGATCGGCTACATCATGGCCGCCTTCGACGATCAGAAACGCGCCCTCCACGACCACATCTGCAACACTCGGGTCATTCGCACTTAAGGCACCCGTGCTCATCGCTTGCCCCAACTGCAATAGTCCTCTGCCCGAAACCTTTTCGGCGCATCCGCATGTCGAAAATGACTGTCCCCAATGCGGCACAAACCTCGCCGTCACTCTGTTCCCCGCCCTCTTTCGGCCCGCCGCCAAAATCGATCCGCAAAGCCTGGTAACTACCGAAGGCGATGCGACTTGTTTCGAACATGCCAACAAACGCGCCGTCGCTGTCTGCAACAAATGCGGCCGCTTTCTCTGCGCGCTCTGTGAAGTAGAACTTGCCGGCAAAGTCTGGTGCCCCAGTTGCCTCATTCCCGCCAACACCGCCGGTCCCATCCAGGCGCTCGAGAAACGCCGCACGCTCTTTGATTCCATCGCTCTCGCTCTTGCCACTCTGCCCGCCCTGCTCTTTTTCTACCCGAGCTTGTTCACCGCTCCGGTGATTCTCTATCTCGGCATTCGCTATTGGAAAAAACCATCCAGCATTATCCCGCGCGGCAAATGGCGCTTTATCGTCGCTCTTCTCATCGCCACTCTCGAACTCGGCGGAGTCGCCGTATTGGTCATCGCGGTCATCGTCCAGCAGAGTAAAACGGGAGCGATCCCTAAATGACTCCCGAATTCCCATACGTCCAACTTCCCGGCGCCTATCGAGGTTTCCTTCGCAAAGCCAGTCTCTGGGAAGGCACCGACCACATCCTATCTGTCAGCGGCACTCGCTTCAACGAAGAATACCGCCGCTTTTACTATCGCGATATTCAAGCACTTTTCCTCGAAAAACGCGCGCGCTCCGGCAGTATCGGCTGGTGGATCATTCTCCTCGGCTTTCTAGTCATCTCCCTAATCGCTACCGTTGAAAACAACCCTACTTACTCTTGGATTGCTTTAGTCGTTTCCTCTCTCTTCTTAGTCATCCGTCTCGACCTCACCCTCCGCCGCAGTTGTCGCTGCACCTTGCAAACAGCCGTTAGTCGCGAACAACTGCCGTCTCTCATCCGCCTAACTCCCGCGCAAGCCGCCATCGCTCGCTTGCAAACTCGCATTGCCGCCGAACAAGGAGATCTTCCAAACGAAATCCCGCAGTCGGAAGAAGAACTCGCAGCCTCTCTTCATGCTTCTAACTCCTCTAACGCCGCAGCGTCGGCCGCCCTCGAACAAGCCGCCGTTCTCGAACGTCGCCGCGCTGCCATTCGCGGAGTAAACTTCGCTATAGCCGCCCTATTTGTTCTCCTCTTCAACGCTGTCTTCACCTTCTGGCTTTCCTCCGGCGTAAGACTAATGGCTCCCACCCCCGCGGCGTTTGCTGGTTATTCATTCATCGCCGCCGCCATCATTCCCGTCTGCCTCGCTCTTCAATCCATCGCCGGCCTTCGTGCTTTAACCAGCTTGCGTGTTCTCCTAATCAGCATCATCGTTCTCGCCGCCGTCAGAGCCTTCTTTTCCATTGCCGCCGTCCCTATCGGTGTGCTGTTTTCTAGCAGACAGCGCATTCCTTTCGCTTTATTTCAGCGCTACTACACAAACGTCAACGGCTCACTCCAACTCGCCTTCGCCGCCGGTGGCATCCTGCTGATATTTGCAAAATGGGAAACATACCGCAGAGGTGAAATATCGAGAAGCTAAGTCAAGTCCGCTGCTATCTGCACACCGAGCGGGAAGCCGTCTGCCGTTGCCCGCGCTGCGAACATTTCTACTGCCGCGAGTGCGTCACCGAACACAATGGCCAGTTCGTTTGCTCCTCCTGCCTTCGCACACTTGCCGCCCCCAAAGCAGCCGCTAAATCCCGCTCGCGAGTTGGTCGTTGGCTGCTCACTCCTGTTGCGTGCGCTGTCGCATTCCTAGTAGCGTGGCTGTACTTCTACGGCATCGGCCAAGTCGTCCTCGCGTCGTTTCCAGCACCCGTGGTGGGCCGCTAACATGGACACTAACCCCATCCGTCAAATCGAAGAAGCCATCTTTCTCTTGCGTCGCCAAGACATGCGTGCTTGGTCGCAATACCTCTTGGCCGCTGTGCCGTTCTTACTCTCTCTGCTGCTGTTCGTCCATGACATGTCCGCCGGCTATCTCGCAAGCCGCTGTGCCATCGAAGCCCTCGCCTGCACCGTTGCGTATTTATGGGCGTCCACCTGGAAAGCTAAATTCGGCGCAACTCTTCTGGCCACCATGAACGGCCAGCAACTAACTTCTCCCCAGGGAAGTTTCTGGCATGCACTGTATCTCCAAAGCATCATCCAAACACTGAAACTGTTATTGTTCCCCTTCGCGATAGCATCCATCGTTCCTCTCGCTTGGACCTCCAGTTTCTTCCGCAACGCCACCGTCGAAGCCGGGCTGGCCGATAGCAGCCTTCGCAGTGTCCTGCGTAAATCCGCCAAACGCGCCGGTGTGAACGGGCGTTCAAACTGGATCGCCATCGGCATTCTAACTGTCATTTACCTCGTCACCTTCATTAACGTCTACATACTCCTCGTCTTGTTGCCCCTTCTTCTTCGCATGTTCAGCGGCGTCGAAACACTCTTCACCCGTAACCCGGAAAGCTTAGGCGGCTTTAACGTCTTCTGTGTCGTGCTTGCAATCACCTGGCTCATCATTGACCCACTCGTTCTCTCGTACGCAGTAGTTCGCTGCTTTTACAC
>PMQB01000318.1:0-12837 GCA_003169195.1 Bryobacterales bacterium | reverse complement strand
AAACTCTCTCAAGCCATTGATCAAGCCTCCAAAGGCGACGACTACGCGTGGCTCCGCGCGCAGCAACATAAATCCAAGGAAGACGACAATAACTTCTTCGCCAGGCTAAACCGCGACATAGACAACCTATTCAAAACGGTCGGCTCCTTGTTCTCGGGCCTCCGAGACTGGCTCAAGGGCTTGCTCGATAAAGCGGCAAAGAACGCGCCCGCTGAATCCCCCAATCAGCCGATCAACGGCAGCGTTCTCTGGCTCCTCTATGTTCTGGCCGCAGTAGTCTTACTGGCAGCCATCGTGGTTATCTGGCGTACCGCCAACAAACCCGCACTTCCGTCTATCGTTTCGTCTGCGCCTCTTCCGACTCCCGACATCACCCAAGACAACGTTCTGGCGTCCGATCTCCCGGAAGAAGAGTGGTTGCGCATGGCTCGCGAGTTACTCGCTAAAGGCGAACTGCGGCTCGGCGTTCGCGCTCTCTACTTATCCAATCTCTCCTACCTCGGCGGCGAACAGTTCATCCATATCGCCCGTTCGAAATCGAATGCCATTTACGAACGTGAGTTACGCCTTCGTCCCGGCAGCACCGAAGTCTCGACCCCGTTCGCTCAGTCGAACCGCAGCTTCGAACGAGTTTGGTACGGCTTCCATGAAGTCACACCCGAACTCGTAGAAGGATTCCAACAGAACGTGGAGGCCATTCGCCGGCATGCCAAAGCGTAAATGGCCGGCGGTCACTCTCGCGGCCTTGCTTCTGTTAACCCTCGTCGTAGGGCTGCTCCACTTCGCCGGTTTGACCACGCCCGACGCCTACCCCAGCATGTCCTCGCTCAACAGCGGCCCGAAAGGTATGAAGCTCCTGTTCGACGCCCTGAGCAACATGCATCCGTTATCCGTCAGCCGAAATTACCTTCCGTTTAGCCAATGGCATCCGTCATCGACCACCGTCCTCATGCTGGGCATCACTCCAGAAACCTTCAATTCCTTCGAAAAAGACGACCTCATCCAACTCGAGCGCCTAGCGCAACACAACAACCGCATCGTTCTGGGCGTCCGCGATGCTGGTTTCATCGGCAAGCCCGACCCGAAAAAGCCATATCCCGTCAAAATGCGGTGGGGCGTTCAGATCGTGAAAGGCCCCAAAACCGACGCCTCTGCCTCGAGTCCCCTCCTAGACAACGACTCTTCCTGGCAACCTGTCCCCGGCATGACCTATACCATTGAAAAGCATTTCGGCAATTCGGGAGTCATCGTGATTGCCCTCCACAGCGACGCACTTTCCAACGGATACATCGCCACCAATCCGACCAACTTGCAAGAGATCCCGTCGATGATCGGCCCAAATACCTCCATCGTTTTCGAAGAAACGCACTTAGGCATTGAAGAATCAGGCAGCATCGCCGCACTAGCGCGCCGTTATAAACTCCAGGGTCTCATCGCCGGTCTGTTGCTTTTGGTTGGCTTGTTCATCTGGAATCAGTCAGTCAGTTTTCCGCCTCCGCCGCCATTCGAAACCGACCGCGATTCGCGAGTCGTCGGCGCTGACGCGCGCGGCATGTTTGCCGGCTTGATCTCCCGCCATCTCACTCCACAAGCCCTCATCGAAAGCTGCATCGCTGAGTGGAATCGCGTGAAACCGCAGCAACGGATTACAACCGAACTTTCTCGCAAGACAGATCCCGTCGCCACCTATCGCCAGTTACAGGAGAGCCTCCACAGCAAGCGCAATCGAATATGAGCACATCTTTAGATCAGTTTCAATCGTTGATGGAGAAAGTGAAGTCGGAAATGGGTAAGGTCATCATTGGCCAACACGCCGCCGTCGACCAGGCTCTCATCGTGATCCTCGCGCGCCAGCACGCGCTCATCGAAGGAGTACCTGGCATCGCGAAAACCCTCCTCGTTCGCACCCTCGCGTACGTCTTAGGCTGTCCCTTCGGCCGTATCCAGTTCACCCCNNTTCTTACTCGCGGATGAAATCAACCGCGCCCCCGCCAAAACTCAGTCAGCCCTCCTCCAAGCCATGCAGGAACGCACCGTCAGCATTGATCGCGAAACCCTAGCGCTCTCTCCGGATTTTGCAGTCTTCGCTACCCAGAACCCCATCGAATTCGAAGGCACCTATCCACTCCCCGAGGCGCAGAAAGACCGTTTCATGATGAAAATCTCCATGACTTGGCCCTCGCGGGAAGAAGAATTCGCCCTGGCCGATCGCACTTTAGGAGGTAGCGCTCCGGAGGTGAGTCTCGAACAGGGAGTCGTTCAGCCAGTACTCGAAGGCCAGATCGAAATTCTTCGCTCCGCTTTAGCCTCCGTCACCGCACGCCCCGAAATGAGTCAGTATATTGTCGACGTTGTCCGCGCCACGCGCTCGCACGAAGGCGTATTGCTCGGCGCCGGTCCTCGCGGTACGCAAGGCTTGCTCCTCGCCAGCCGCGCCCGAGCTGCGATGGACAGTCGCGATTTCGTCACTCCCGACGACGTCCGCACCATGGCTTTGTCCGTTCTCGAACACCGCCTCATCTTACGTCCCGAATCCGAGGTGGAAGGCGTCCGCCCCTCGGAAGTGATTGAGCAAATTTTCAACGAAGTGCCCGTACCGCGATGATCTCTCCTCGCCCACTGTTGATTGTCTTGTGCGCCTTGTTGGCGGTGCCCACCTGCGCCCTCGCCGGACTCGCACCGCAGTGGGCCCAGCCCTGTCTACTTTTGCTCTTCCTTCTTGCGATGGTGGCTGCCATTGACGCGGCCGTAGGCCGCCAAAGACTATCTCGTATAGATGTCACCGCGCCGCTTTTCCTGAAGTGGTTCAAAGCTCGACCCGCGCAACTCGCACTCGGATTCACCGGCATCGAGCAAGTTTCCAGCTTAGACGCCACGCTCGAACTCCCAAGCGGCCTTACCACCACCACACCCGTGATCGCGCTGTCCGCGAATCAGATTACTGCCGAGTTCGTCTGTCTACCCGAACAGCGCGGCCGCTATCAACTCACCCGCTGCTACCTCCGCGCCTCGTCACCCTTGCATCTCTGGCACATTCGCGCAGCCAAACCAATCAAAACCGAAATTCGCGTCTTTCCCGACCTGGAACACGAACCGGGCGGCAAACTCCTGCTCATGAAACGCATCGGCGGACTGCGCACCCAGCGCGCTATCGGTCGAGGCCGTGAATTTGAACGCCTCCGCGATTATGCTCCCGGCGACAGCTACGACGAAATCGCCTGGAAAGCCAGCGCCCGCCGCGGTCGCCCCATCGTGCGCGTATTCCAAGTCGAGCGCACACAGGATGTCTTTGCCATCATTGATTCCTCTCGCTTGGGTCAGCGCTCCGGAGCCGTCGAACAATACGTAAGCGCCGCTCTCATGCTGGCGCTCGCCGCTGAAAACAACGGCGATAATTTCGGCCTTCTAACCTTTAGTGATCGCGTCGACCATTTCGTCGCTCCCGCGCGCGGCAAACTCCATTTCGCCCGTTGCCGCGACGCCATCTTCGATCTAAAAGCCAGTTCCGTTTCCCCCGACTTCGCCGAGTTATTCTCGTTCCTGCAACTGCGCATTCGCCGTCGCTCGCTCTTGCTGTTCCTCACAGATCTAGCCGATCCGCTCCTGGCCGAAACGTTTCTCCGTGATGTGCATCTCGTATCCCGCCGCCACATCGTTCTCGTCAACCGACTGAGTGACCAAGACGTCCGGCCCTTGTTCTCTGGTCAGCTACCAGCGAATCAGGATGAAATCAGCGCGCGTTTGGCAGGTCATCTGCAATGGGCAACCTTAAAAGATCTGGAGCGCAACCTCGGTCGTTTGGGTGTTGGTATGTCACTGCTCACCCCCGGTTCAGTTGGTCTTGATCTAGTGGCCAAGTACAACAACGTCAAAAGGAGGCAGGCCCTTTGATTCTCGATCTTGCTCGCTTTCTAAATACCGAGCGGCCCTACTGGGAAGAACTGAATGAACTCCTCGACCGCATCGATAGAGACCGTTTTGAGCGGCTCACTCTCCAGCAAGTCACTCGCCTCGAATACCTTTATCAGCGCGCAGCCTCTGCCCTGGCTCGCTTATCTACCTTTTCCGCCGAACCCAAAACGACGGAATTTCTGGAGTCTCTCGTCGCGCGCGCTTATGCCGAATGCCATCCCAACCGCGTAGCGTCGCAAAGATTCCACCCCATTCATTGGTTTTTCAAGACATTCCCACGCACGTTCCGCAAACACTCGCGCGCGTTCGTCCTATCTGTTGCACTGACACTCGCCGGTACAGCATTCGGATGGGGCGTAATTGCCGCAGACAGTAGTGCGAAAAGTGTCATCCTGCCGTTCTCCCAGCTACTCGGCTCTCCTACGGAACGAGTAAAGCAGGAAGAATCCGCGAAGACCGACCGCCTCAGCGGGAAGAAACAAACGTTCTCCGCGCAATTGATGACCAACAACATCCGCGTTTCCCTTCTCACCTTCGCGCTAGGAGCCACTTGGGGTTTGGGCACGGTGATTATGTTGTTCTACAACGGAGTCATACTCGGCGCGGTGGCAGTCGACTACATTTATGCCGGCCAAATCCAGTTCCTGCTCGGTTGGCTGCTGCCTCATGGCGTGATTGAAATACCCGCCATCCTAGTGGCTGGCCAATCTGGCTTCGTGCTCGCTTCCGCGCTCATCGGCTGGGGCGAATCGTCCACCAAGCGCGCACGCCTCCGCTGTGTTCTTCCCGATGTGCTCACGCTCGCTGGTGGATTCGGCGTTATGCTTGTTTGGGCCGGCATCGTGGAAGCATTCGTCTCTCAATATCACTACCCTGTATTGCCCTATAGCTGGAAAATCGCCTTCGGCCTGGTAGAACTAACACTCCTCACAACCTTCCTTTCAAGGGCGGGTAAAGTTTGACTGCCACGCCGAACGCCGTTGTAATTGAAACGCCCGAAGGCGTTCGCTTCGCGCTGCCTTTGGCTGGAGTGGTTGCTCGCTTCTTAGCATTGATTATCGACCTGCTAGCGATCGCAACAATCGGCAGTGTTCTCGAAAAGATCGCCGCAGTCATCGGCGCTGTAAGTCCGGATAGCATGGCGGCCGTGACAATCCTCGGCTACTTTGCCATAATCATCGGCTACGGGATCGTGTTCGAGTGGATCTGGCACGGCCAAACCCCGGGCAAGCGGGTACTTTCACTCAGAGTTATGGATGCCAACGGCCTAAAACTCCAGGCATCGCAAATTGCCGTTCGCAATCTGATGCGCGCCATCGATTCCCTGCCCGGTTCGTATCTCGTCGGCGGTATGGCCGTGCTGCTCACGAAACGTCATCAGCGCTTGGGCGACATGGTTGCGAACACTATCGTTATTCAGCAGCACCGTCTGGCTTTACCCGACTTGATGCGGCTCAACTTGGATGAGAAATTCAACTCACTCACATCTGTGCCGCACTTGGCCGCGCGCCTCCGCCAGCAGATCACACCCGATTTAGTAGAACTCGCTTACCAATCCCTTCTTCGCCGCGATGAACTTGAATCCGACGTGAAGCTTGAAGTTTTCCGGCTCCTGGCCGACCGCTTTCGCGCGCTGGTTAAATTTCCTGACGAAATCACCGCCGGCCTGACAGACGAACGCTATGTGAGGAATGCACTGCAAATCGCGCTCACCTCGGCATCTAGCCGCGCATTGCGAACTACCCATTAAAGAACCAACTGTGATAAATCTATGAAGTGTCGATATTCAGCCGCTCCTTGTTACTGAGCGCCATCATCACGTTGGCGGCTCCAGCACAGCAACCCATCCCTGAAAAGCAAGTCGAGAAACGCGTTGATTCGCTTCTCAAACAAATGACTCTACGCGAAAAGATTGGACAACTGAATCAACTTTTCGTTTTTCCGCAACCCGTACCAGGTATGCCGTCGCTGAACGACGAAGACATCGCCAAGGGTGATTACGGCTCTTTCCTCTTCGTCTCGGACGCTGCGCAAATTAATCGTCTACAACACATCGCAGTAGATAAGTCGCGTCTACACATTCCACTGCTCTTCGGCCTCGATGTGATTCACGGTTTCAAAACAGTTTTCCCCGCGCCGATAGCTATGGCCGCTTCCTTCGATCCGGCAACGGTTGAGCGCGCACAAGCCGTAGCAGCGCGCGAAGCTAGCGCCGCTGGAGTTCGCTGGACCTTTGCCCCGATGGTGGATATCGCGCGCGATCCTCGCTGGGGCAGAATCATGGAGGGTGCAGGCGAAGATCCATTTCTAGGGTCAGCCATTGCACGCGCCCAAGTGAAAGGCTTCCAAGGCTCCTACATTGGCGAGCCGGGGCACGTGCTTACATCCGTCAAGCATTTCGCGGGTTATGGCGCCGCCGATGGTGGACGTGATTATGATTCGTCCTACATCTCCGATGAGCAACTCTGGAACGTCTACCTCCCTCCCTTCCATGCGGCCGTTGAAGCCGGAGCGGGCACAGTCATGAGCGCCTATATGGATCTCAACGGCGTACCGGCTACAGGCAATCGATTCCTCCTGACAGACGTTCTCCGCGACACTTGGAATTTTCAGGGCTTCGTAGTGAGTGACGCCTTCGCCGTGAGAGATCTGGTAACTCACGGCTTTGCCAAAGATCCAGCCGATGCCGCTTCGCTCTCCATCTCCGCGGGCGTAAACATGGATATGGGTAGCCGCACCTATATCGATAATCTGGAAACTCTCGTCAAAGAAGGACGTTTTAAAGAAACACAAATTGAGAGGATGGTGCGTCCCATCTTGGCGATGAAGATCAGACTCGGACTTTTTGAGACTCCCTATGTCGACGAATCCGCCACCAAAAGCATCTTCGCCGCATCTGAACATAAAGCCGAAGCGCGTCGCGCTGCCCAACGCTCGGCAGTGTTGCTGCGTAATGAGGGAGCCTTGTTACCACTTATACAAGGGCGCTATTCGTCAATCGCTGTCATTGGCCCTATGGCGGATTCCTTCATCGATATTCGGGGTTCCTGGGCACTCGTAGACGACCCCACGCAGGCAATCAGCGTAGCGCGCGGTATTCGCGAGAAAGTCGGCAATGGCGTTCGAGTCGAAACGGCAATGGGTTGTGAGATACGCCGCAACGTCCCGTCCATGTTCGATATGATCCTGGGAGTTAAACGGGGCACACCTCTAACGGACCAACAGAACACAACAGAAATCGAGAAGGCTGTGACTCTTGCGAGTCGCTCCGATGTGTCGGTCATGGTCTTAGGTGAAACGCAAGACATGAGCGGAGAAGCGGCCTCCCGCACCTCGCTCGACCTACCAGGCAGACAAGAGGAACTCCTCGAGAAAGTGATGGCAATCGGTAAACCTCTCGTGCTCGTTCTTCTAAATGGTCGCCCCTTAAGCATTCACTGGGCTGCCGAACACGTTCCAGCCATTTTGGAAGCCTGGTATCCGGGTGCTGAAGGCGGTCATGCTGTGGCCGATCTATTATTCGGCGACGCCAATCCCGGAGGTAAACTACCCGTCACCTTCCCGCGCACGGTGGGTCAGGTTCCTATATATTACGCACACACCTTGACTCACCAACCCGAGGGATCGCCCGGCTTCGTCTCTCGCTATTGGGATGAGCCTAGTTCTCCACTCTATCCATTTGGTTACGGACTGAGTTACACCACTTTCAAGATTTCAAATCTCAAAGTGGAAAACCATAAGGTTTCTGTCGACGTTCAAAATACCGGCGCCCGCGCGGGTGATGAAGTGGTGCAGCTCTACATACACCAGAAGTCTGGACGTGCCTCAAGGCCAGTCCGCCTTCTCAAAGGATTTGAGCGCGTCACCCTTGCCCCCGGCGAATCCAAGACCGTTCATTTCACACTTACCGACGATGAGTTAAGCTACTGGAGCGCCACTGATCGTAAATGGGTCCATGACCGTTCCGATTTCGATGTCTGGGTCGGTAGCGATTCGAATGCGACCTTACACGGAAATTTATCGCCTGTACAATGAGTTTTCAACCAAGGTTTCGCGACGTCGCTCATCTTGGGCACATCGAACTGCTCACTCCCAAACTCCAGGAAAGCCTCGAGTTTTTCACCAAGATCGTCGGGTTATACGAAAGCGGGCGGCAAGGAAACTCGGTGTACTTGCGTGCCTGGGGTGACTATGAATTTGCCACTCTCAAACTAACCGCCTCACAGACCCCGGGCGTTGGTCATTTCGCCTTTCGCACGGCCAACGCCGAGACTCTCGAACAACTTGCGGACCATCTCCAACAGAACGATGTCTCAGGGAAATGGATCGAGTCCGATCTGGGACACGGTCGCGCTTACCGGTTCCCTTCTCCTGACGGCCATTCTGTAGAGCTTTACTACGATACCCAGCTTTTCGAGGCTCCCGCCAGTCTAATCACTCACCTAAAAAACA
Source organism: Bryobacterales bacterium (assembly GCA_003169195.1). GTDB lineage: Bacteria > Acidobacteriota > Terriglobia > Bryobacterales > Bryobacteraceae > Bog-105. The sequence continues at coordinate 4,473 of PMQB01000318.1, read as the reverse complement.
ATCCGCAAAGGCGCGGTCTTCACGGCGTCGCGCCAAGACGCTTAGATCACATCAATCTTTTAGCGGCGGATGTCAGCGCTAATCGCCAGTTCTACCAAACCATGCTCGGCATGAAAGTAACCGAGCAAATTATCTTTGACGACGGAACGGAGATGGGAGGTTGGCTCACCGCCACGAACAAATCCTATGACTTAGCGATTACGCGCGACAACACTGGCGGACACGGCCGTCTTCACCATCTCACGTACTTCACCGACACGAGAGAGGAAGTGCTGCGCGCCGCGGACTTGCTCGTCGAAAACGGCATCACGATTGAGACCGGTCCCCACAAACATGCCATCGGGCAGACGTTCTTTCTGTACGTCTTCGAACCCGGTGGCAATCGCTTCGAATTAGCGTCCGGTGGCTACACCATTCTCGCGCCCGATTGGAAGCCGATCGTATGGACTCAATCTGACCGAGCACGCGGCCAAGCATGGGGCCTAAAGACAGTTGAGTCATTCCATACCTATGGCACACCTCCGATCGAGCACTAGCCGGCGCGGGGTGCGCTGCATGTGGATGCGCGGCGGTACCTCCAAGGGCGCTTATTTCCTCGCGGAAGATTTGCCTAAGGATATTGCCGAACGCGACAAACTGCTGCTCGACCTAATGGGCTCCCCAGACCCAAATCAGATTGACGGCATCGGCGGCGCTCATCCCTTGCGCAGCAAGGTCGCAATNNAACTGCGGCAACATTCTCGCCGGCGTTGCGCCGTTCGCTATCGAGCGCGGTCTCGTCAGAGCTCTCGACGGCGAGACAGTCGTGCGAGTGAGAACACTCAACACTGGGACGGTCGCCGATTTGGTTGTCTGCACTCCCAAGGGCATCGTCACATATAACGGGCCAACTCGCATTGATGGAGTTCCCGGAACAAGCGCGCCGATCAAGATCGATTTTCTCGACGTCGCCGGCTCAGTCTGCGGCAGTCTTCTGCCTACTGGTTCGCTAACGGATGTAATCGAAGGCGTACCCGTAACGTGTATCGACAATGGCATGCCCGTGGTCGTCATCGCCGCACAGTCGTTTGGCCGCACCGGCAATGAGAGTGTCGATTGGTTGAATGCCGATGCCGAGCTCAAAGCAAAACTCGAAGCCGTACGTCTCGCCGCCGGCAAACTGATGGGACTCGGAGATGTCGCGCAGAAGGTAGTTCCCAAAATGACGCTTCTTGCTCCAGCTCAACAAGGAGGCGCGGTGGCAACTCGGAGCTTCATCCCGCACGCTTGCCACACCTCCATCGGCGTTTTTGGGGCAGTCTCAGTTGCGACGGCATGTGTCCTCCCGGGAACCGTCGCGAAGGGGATTGCCAAAGTGCCGCCCGGCAACGACATTCTGCTTTCGATCGAGCATCCGACCGGCGAGTTCACGGTCCATCTCGACATAGAGTACGGCGCGCAGGCGCCTGTCGTGAAACGTGCCGGATTGGTTCGTACAGCCCGCAAGTTGTTTGACGGCGAAGTGTTTGGGAAGGAATAAGGAATGAGTATAGCGGTACGAAATATCGAACGACCAAAGTCTGACCAGTTGAAACGGCTCGGCCAGTTTGGCGTCGCCACGATTCACGAGGCCCAAGGGCGAACTGGTTTGCTCGCTCCTTATATGCGTCCGATTTATGCGGGCGCGAAAGCAGCGGGCAGCGCACTGACCGTGCTAGCTCATCCCGGCGATAACATCATGATGCACGTGGCCGCGGATCTTTGCCAACCCGGCGACATGATCGTTGTGGCGCTTAGCTCCGCGAATACGGATGCCATGTTAGGCGATTTGCTCGCCACCTCTTTTCGTGCGCATGGAGGCGTAGGCGTGGTCATTGACGCCGGTTGCCGCGACATAAGCGAGTTGACGGCGATGAACTTCCCGGTATGGTCGAAAGCGATTTCCGCGAAAGGCTCGGTAAAAGCGACCGTCGGTTCAGTGAACGTGCCGGTAGTTTGTGCAGGAACTCTCGTCAATCCGGGCGACGCCGTGGTCGCCGATGATGATGGAGTAGTGATTGTCGCGCGAGCCGACATCGAGAAGGTGATTGCGACTTCCCAACGACGCGAACAGCGGGAAGCAACCATGCGGACCCGTTTAGCTGCCGGCGAACTGGGCCTCGACATTTACAACATGCGGTCCAAGCTGGAGCAACTCGGCCTAAAGTATATCGACGCCAAAGCGGAGAGCCAACCGTAACGGATGGCTCGTGTACCTAGACTTACCAGTGAATACGTCCGTCTCTCCGCAGCGGATAATAGCTTACACGAGATCCAACCAACAGCGAAGCAACACCTTAGATTCAGGCACCCCCTCCGGACCGGCCCTTTTACGACGCAGCCGTGTTCGTACTGCTCAAGGTGCTACTAATAGTCGACCAAAGACCGCTAATCTGAGTCTTTATACCGCTCAGCAACCCCACGGCTGCCAAGGCGATGAATGCCAGTAATAGCGAGTATTCCACCATGTCCTGGCCATCTTCTTCGTAAAAAAACGCCTTAATCTTAGAATTAACCATCTTGAGCCACCCCTTCTGATTCAATAACAGACCACCCAGCATCCGCTTTGGGATACCACAGCCTGCCCTCAATATGCTAATCGGCTTTCCAGTTGGTAACTTTAGCTCGGTCTCAAGAATAGGAGTGGGGTGCAGCATTTGAAAACTTGAACTCAATCATCGGGATCAACCTTATCACCGTATACCAATGACGGAAACAGTGATTCGCCGATCTAATGTCAGATGTGACAGTTGTCGATATTACGAGCAAGGAACAAATACTTGAGAATCTCTCGTCGTATAGTCGTCAGCTTATCCATCTTGTGCCTTGGGATTAAGGGAGGCAATTGCCAGCAGGCGTCACACGATCACCTGCGTTTTGATTTATCAAAACGTGTGCTCAAGAATGGCAACCGCGGTTTTGCTCTATTCGCCCATGGCGACAACTTGGCGAACACACCAATTTGGCTACCAAACGGGGGAAGTGGCACTCAGAACACGAAACCCGGTCAATCACAGCAGAATGATCTTTTTCGGATTCGAAGTTTGTCAAAAAGCTGAGTAATGGAATCGTTGTGAAGTCATGCTTTCCAGATTCATCCTCGCGCTGGTGCTCGGGCAGGCCTTGCTTGTCTCGGCCGCCGAACCTGCGGCCGAGGAGTACCACGTGAAGGGTGCCTTCCTGATTAACTTCGCGAAATTTGTCGATTGGCCGGAACAGGTTTTTAAAGGCCCCAGCGACCCGATCTTAATCTGCGTTGTCGGTCAAAATCCATTCGGCCCCGGCCTCGAACGAGCGGCAAGGGACACCATTGTTGCCAACCGCAGCGTCAGTGTCAGAGAGATTTCCGATGCTCAACAAGCCGCTCAGTGTCAAATTGTTTTTTTGAGTGCCGCGGAAAAGAAACGTTCCCGTACACTGTTGCAAGCTTTACAAAGCGGCAGTGTTTTGACGGTCGGCGAATGGGAAGGCTTTATCGCCAGCGGCGGCGTGATCAACTTCAGACTCGAAGAAGAAAAAGTCCGGATCGAAATCAATACGGCTTCGGCGGACCGCGCCAAACTTCGAATTAGCTCCAAGCTGCTCAGCTTGGCACAAGCAGGTAAACGATGATGCCCAATTCCTATCGGAATCTACCGGTCAAGCAAAAGCTTCGGCTCATCGTCATGGTAACGGTAACGATGGCCCTATTATCCGCCGCCGGCGCCGTTCTTGCCTATGATCGAGTCGCTGCCCGCACCGCCATGCGTAACGACCTTCAGGTCCTTGCCGAAATGTTAAGTGCGAATACTACGGCCGCGCTTAGTTTCGATGATTCAAAAACGGGCACTGAGTTACTTTCGACGCTTACTGCCAAGCGCCAAATCGTAGCCGCGCAAATTTTTGGAGCCACCGGCCGCCCTTTTGCCTCCTATCGCCGTGCATCGGCTGCCAAGTCATCCCCAACCCTTCGACCCGATGGCGCTTGGTTCGAACCGACGCGTCTGATTGTCTACAAAAGCGTAGTATTGAGCGGAGCTAAAATCGGTACGATTTATCTCGAGTCTGATCTTTCGGAACTCGACGCACGCCTTCAGCGTTTCGCTCTGATCACGGCCGTAATCCTGCTCGCCACCTGGTTACTCGCCTTCGCTCTCGCATCGGGACTGCAAGGTATCATACTCGACCCGATCGCACACCTTGGGCGTGCCGCCAAGATCGTTTCAGAAGAAAAGAAATATTCCACTCGTGCGGTTAAGGTGGCCGATGACGACTTGGGTCAACTGACCGATGTCTTCAATGGAATGCTCGCAGAAATTGAGCGGCGCGATGAAGATCTACGCGGCCATCGCGATCGCCTCGAGCAGCAAGTCCAGGCACGCACGGCCGAACTGGTTCAGTCGAATCTCAGTCTCATGGCCTCTAGAGATAAGGCAGAGGCAGCCAGCCGGGCAAAGAGCGAGTTCCTCGCCAACA
>PMQB01000162.1 GCA_003169195.1 Bryobacterales bacterium | reverse complement strand
TTGTAATAGGCCCGATGATCTTCCGGTTTCAGCACCAGCGCCACCCGGTAATCTTGAATCGCCTTGTCTAACTCCTCTTTCGCGAGGTCGAACTCACCTTTCTTCTTAGCCGCCAAACCCTTGTCTTGATAAGACACGCCCTGGTCATAAAACGCCCGCTCATCTTTCGGATCAAGCCGCACTGCATCGGCGTAGTCCTTAATCGCACCGTCTAAATCATGCATTTCATAGCGCGCCGTTCCGCGATTGTAATAGGTGGCCTCGTCGCCCGGTGCCAATTCCAGAGCCTTACTGTAATCCGCCATCGCGCCTTCATGGTCCCCATGCATCTGCCGTTCCGCCGCTCGGTTCACATAGGCATCCGCAAAGTCATGCTTCAATTTGATCGCCTGCGTGTAATCGGCCTCGGCCTTGTCGTATTCATGGTTGTCGAAAAACACCAAGCCGCGGTCAAGGTAACAGGTCGGATTCTGAATCTTGAGCTCGATAGCCGCGTTGTAGTCGGCCAGAGCGCCGGTCTTGTCGTCGAGGCGATACTTGGCCACACCCCGCGCGAATAACGTTTTGCGTTCTTTGGGCCGCAGTTCGTCGGCTTTATCGAAATCCCGGAGGGCCGCCTTGAAGTCGTCCTTGGCATACAGCACCACCCCTCGGTTGTAGTAAGCCAGCGCCGCCGTCTGCCTGCGCCCCGGTTCCATCTTGATGGCCGCATTGCAATCGCGCAAAGCGCCGTCAAGATCATGGATTTCGTAGAGATCCGCGCATCGGTCAATTAACTCATCGACGCTCTCGACGGCCGCCGTGCCAGCGACGTCGCTAGCGCCCGAAACCTGCGCCGAGGCAACACCCGGCAAATTCAACACCCAAAAGGTCGCCAAAAACAGCGAGGCAGACTGGTAGGAATACATATGCCCTCCTATAACGCAGCGAGGAGTATTACTCTACTCGCTTAGATCACTGTACTCCGTTGCGCTCTAAGGGCCAATGGTTAAATTGATGATTTCGAGGTGAAACCGCTTGTTTGCATAGAAGAAAAATCTGAACTGCTGGCGAAGGGAGATACTGCACCCCATTCCTCAAAGCCCAGTACGCCGCCTAAGAACAAGCCCTCGGTCAAACCGCGCCCGTCGCCCAACTCGCCGACGCCTGCGGCTTACCGATAGGAACTTGATGCCGGGCGCACCGTCGACGTGGGCGCGCCTTCTGTGACTTTCTCAGACAACTCCCCAAAAGTGTCGTCAGCCTGATCTGGCTCCTTATCCTGCGGCGATAGATTCGCCCGCACCCCCGCAACCATTGCCCCGGAATGGTCAGCCGCTATCTCCCGTTCCCGTTTTCTGTTTACTCATTTTCAGTCACAGCTCTCGCCAAAAACCTCAAAATATTTCTTTTGCCCAGAATCCAAAGCACTTAACTCTGCCTCGCCTCGCCGAAAAACCGCCAACTCCTGTCCGCCACCCAGTCCTGCCTGCGAAAACTTGATCAGGTCCCAGGGGTCACGCCCGCCGGGCCTTTTTTTATTTTCAGCAAAGGATACTGACCCAAATGTCGCTCGAAACCATCGCTCCTCCGGCCGTTGCGCCGGACCCTCCTACAGCAGCGCAGCAGGGAATGGCTACCCCTATTTCCGCCGTCCGCACGATTCCAGTCAGCGGCGGCCCAAACGCCCTCTGCGATGAAGAAGACTTCCCTCTTCTCTCTCTATTCACTTGGAACGTCAACAAGGCGGCGCATCTCTCTTACCCAACCACCCGTCTCGGCGGCCGAATCTTCTATCTGCACCATCTCGTAATGCTCCAGCCTCACAAAGCGAAGATCTACCACTACGATGGCAACCTCTTCAACAACTGCCGCGCCAATTTGTGCGTCGCGTCCAAGGCGCAAATCAATGCGTCTGCCAATAAGCAGAAGCGTCCCTGCTCATCCATATACAAAGGCGTTTCTTGGTCCAAACAAAAGGCGAAATGGCAGGCGTACCACCATTCGCCTTCCCGCACCAAGACGGATCTTGGCTACTTTCTCAGTGAAGAAGCGGCGGCGCGAGCCTACGATCAAGCCGCCTATGCAACGTATGGCGACTTCGCACGTTTGAACTTCCCCCGTCCGAAGCTCGACCATGATCGGCCACTATCAAAAATCACCGAGCAAACTCGCCTAAACTGGTCTCTGACCGCCGATGGCGCTGCTATCATCCCGACAACAAACGGGCCCGGCGTCCTTTGCGATCCAGAAGAGCTTCCGTTTCTCTCGCGTCTGACTTGGCGAGCAGAAAGTGTGGGCGACTTACAATTCGCCGTCGCCCCCATTCACGGCCGGGACATCTTCATGCATCACTGGATTCTGCGCTGCACCGATAAACGCCGCTTCGTCCATCAGGACGGCAATGGCCTGAACAATCGCCGTTGCAATCTCCTCGCCGCCTCCTGCCCGCAAATCTATTCGGGCAAGCGCAAAAGCGTAGGCGCAACCTCGCGCTTCAAAGGTGTCTGTCGAACAAGAGCCAACAGGTGGGCGGCAAAGATTATCGCCAGCGGGATCTCCACGTGGATCGGCACCTTCGATCACGAAGAAGACGCGGCCCGCGCCTACGATGCCGCCGCGCGAGCCGCTTTCGGCCCATTCGCTTACCAAAATTTTCCCGACCACCCGTCTGAAAGAAGCAACACATAACGAAAGATCATGGATCGATCACAACCATCAAAAAATGGTCGGCGTCTTTGAGCGCATCGGTCGCGAACAGTCCTGTTTCGGCATAACTCGCGGAGTAGGAGATGAAGCAGGAGCAGAATTTCGTTGCCAGGGTCGAGCACTCACCGTTTATAAAAGGACAACGCCCTCGGATTTGGTAGCACTCCTCAAATCCCCGTCGAGCGTTGCGAGCGGTAGGGCGGATCGTTTGGCGAGTTCGAGGTAAGCCGCATCGTAAACCGTCAGGCGGTACTGCTGCGACAGGGCGAGAATACCCGGCAAGGGAGCGTCGCGGATGCGTCGATAAAAAAGCTCAATGGGAAAGACGCTTCCTCAGTATTTGTGGCCAGCGTGGATCAGATCTTTGATCTTAAGGCCGCCTAGGGTAACACCTTTGCGGGATTGACGAATGTGGGCGACGGCTTCTTCGACTGTCTTACCTTTTTGGGCTTGGTCCAGTTCAGGCCCATCGGAAAAGCTCTCGAGCGCGCGAGTGACGACCTCTTCCGGCGAGCGGTATCGTCCGGAGCGGGAGGTGCTGAGCCACGAGTTGTTCACCGTGAGGGTCAAGGGTGAGCATGAGGGCCATAATTTAGCTTAGCGCTTTCGGTGAATCCATTGCCACGGATGGATGGGCTCTCCGTTCCTTCCCACCGACGCCTGCGGCTTACCGATGAGAACTTTGACGCCGGGCGCACCGTCGACCTTGGGCGCATTCTGTGACTTCCTCAGACAACTCCCCAAAAGTATCGTCAGCCTGATCTGGCTCCTTATCCTGCGGCGATAGATTCGCACACGCCAGCCACAGCTTGTTCAATCCGAGCCCCGGATACCTTGCCGGCTTAAAACGCTTGATACCGACGCTTCCGTCTGTCAGTTCTCACCATATCCGAAATCGGCCACCGCATCGACCCCGCCAACACCCATCAAATTCGCCTGCGTCGTCCCCTCTCCGTCTGCGACAATCTGTATCGAAGGCTTAGCGGGAAGCTGTCCGCTGCCAAATTCGCGAACAACATCCCGCTCGATAAGGCCCGCCACAGAAATGGCACACATCGAACCGATCATCCGACGTAAGTTCCCGTAGTCTGATCGAGCGGCCATCCAAGGGCAGGTTTGCCTTTCCGTCGCAGCCGATCCCGAAAAATTCCTCGCCGCCTATCGCCTTGATGCGCGCTCCTTTTCAAGGCCGCTACGTGAATTCCAACCTGATGAAGAAATTGTTTCCCGAATACAACGCATCGAAGCGTTGTGGATAAGCGCGATACACTGAAGGTAGTTTCGGTTGCGCGGCTGGGAGACACTCTCGCTGCTGGAGTCGGAAAGCGATTATGAGCACATCACACGAAAGCTTGCCAAAATCCTCGAAGCCCATCATTCTAGAGGCTCCATCTCCGCAGGCGCCTACCAGCAAGCCCTCGTATAAACCGATGCCTCCCTCGATTGACCTCTTTATTAAAACCGCCATCGCCAGATTCCAAGACCAGACAACGCCTTTTCCGAAGGTCTGGTAAGCACTAGCCCCCAAGACTGGGGCCGCCAACCCAAACGCTGAACAAATCGCCCGCAACGCGATCGCAGACGATGAAAGCGATCCGTCCGAGCGGCGCTTTATCTCGCTCGGCATCGGGACGAAAGGAAAACTCTTAGTTGTCGTCTACACCGATCGCGTGCAAATCTTTCTTCGCCGTAAGGCGTTCGAGCAGTTTTCCGCCAGTTCTTTGCCTCGAAAATAATTTCCAAGTGCTGCCCAAACCGTAGGGCGGGNNAAGGTGTTCGAGGGGTTTGCCAACGGTTCTTTGAAAACTTCATATTCGCAGGACCTTCGCCGCGTCCGTAGTCTGTCCTGGGCCGCCCCAATTTTCATCCGCAGGGATGGACCAGCGGGCCAAAGAGGTTGAAATCCGAATATTCGCAGACCTTCGCCACGTCTGTAGTGTGCCCGGGCCCTCCCATTTTCATTCGCAGGGATGGCCCAGCGGGCCAGTTACGGGTTCGTTTTTTCACATCAGCCGAGAGGGAAAAATTCATCCCAACTAAGCCCCAAAACCATGAATATTTCCACTGCTCGCATTCTTATTAATAGACTCCAAAAATTACCCCGGCTTTCGCCCGCTCTCCCCCCCCAATTTTTACCTCTCCTGCACGCCTCCCGCCTGCGCTATTGGGTTCGTTTGTTTGCCTCGTAAAACCAGTTCCAATGAGTTGCGCTTACCGCCAAATCCGGTACTCCCGCCACCAAACAATACCCTCACTCACAAAACCTGCCGCTGCCAAAATGGCAAAAATAACAATAGCCACCCTAACCCAGCGTCGCCGCCTTATGCTCACTTCGCTACTACTCACCCTCGCACCACCACATCTAAATCGCCTTCATCCGATTGTTCTTCGGATTGTGCTCTAACTCCGCCAGCCCCAACACCTCCAGCACCGGCGGCACATACATGCCAAATCTGCCGCGAAACCCCTTCTTGACGCCATACCATCCGCCCACCGGATTCTTAGGCGACCGCCCCCAAGCCTCGACTGTGCCCTCAGCCGCATCCTTCTGTTCGTCCGCGCTGCCCAATAACATCCAATCCTTATGCGCCTTCAGCATTGTGTGCAAATCGGCAATCGCTCGTAGCTGATAATGCAATACCGTCTTGCCTACAGTAACCACTAACACTGGGGGCACTGCTGCGTCATCCCGATAAGCTTCAAACTCCGAAGAGCCTGGAGGCGTCTTCAATTTCCAAGGATTCTCTTTCGTCCCACTGCTTGCTGCTGCTTTCGCTTTTGCCGCCATGTGTTGTTCTCCCTAAGCTACTGCGCCAACATCTCCTTGCTAACCTTCTCCGCCGCCTCCATCACCCGCAGCGTATTTTCTCCCAAAATCTTACGCACATCACTGTCCGAGTATCCTTTCCGCAGCAGCGCCTCCGTAATCTTGGGTAGCTTCGAACAATTCTCCATGCCCTCCGGCATATTGGCGCCATCAAAGTCAGAGCCTAACCCCACATGATCCGCGCCCACTAACTTCACCGCGTGATCAATATGGTCCACAATCCGCTCCCAACTCACATGCGGCAGCTTCCCTTCGTCCGTCAGCTTCTTCTCCATACCAGCCAGTGCTTTCGCAATGCAGCCTTCATGGTTGTTGCAGCTCTTGGTTAGCGCGCCCATCATTTCCACCACGCCGCCCGTCTCGCGATCCATCGCATCTTTGTATGCCTGATCAATGAAGCTCTTCTCGTAGTTGATCTGAATCACGCCGCCTTTCGCCGCCAGCGCCTTGATCATGTCGTCCGTCATGTCGCGCGGGTGATTGCAAAGTGCCCGGCAAGACGAGTGCGAGGCAATCAGCGGCGCCTTACTTAACTCCAGCGCATCGTAAAACGTCTTGTCGCTCACATGCGAGATGTCCACCATAATCCCTTGCCGGTTCATCTCTCGCACCACATCTTTGCCAAAGTCAGTCAGCCCGTTGTGCGCCGGCTTGTCTGTCGAAGAATCCGCCCACTCATCGTTGTAAAAGTGCGTCAGCGTCATGTAGCGCACAC
>PMQB01000203.1 GCA_003169195.1 Bryobacterales bacterium | reverse complement strand
CGAAAAATTGGTCGTCCGGTTTTCTGCCGGGTTCGGTGCAAGGCACGGCCATCGGCAACGCCGGCATGCAAGTGGCCGAGATCAAGAAAGAGCCCATCGAATACCTGGTGAATCACGGTTTCACGCGCGAACAACAGCGCTACGAATTGGATATGATTCAGGCCATCAATCGCAAGCATCAAGAGATGTGGAAGCTGGATGACGAACTCGAAACCCGCATTCAGTCATTCGAAATGGGTTTCCGCATGCAAGCTGAAGCCGCTAAGGTTTTCGACGTGTCGCAAGAATCCGAAGCCACTCAAAAACTCTACGGCCTAGATGATCCCAAAACAGCCGATTTCGGCTGGCAGTGTCTTCTCGCTCGACGCTTGGCAGAGGCTGATGTCCGCGTCATCCAATGCACCCACAGTTACAAATGGGATCAACACTCCGACCTTTTTGAAAAGCACACGCAAAACGCTGCCGAGGTAGACAAGCCCATTGCCGGCTTGCTGAAAGATCTCAAAGCCCGCGGACTTCTCAAAGATACGCTCGTGATTTGGTCGGGTGAGTTCGGCCGCACACCGGTCTCCGAAGGTGGCAACGGTCGCGATCACAATCCTTACGGCTACTCACTCTTCATGGCCGGCGGCGGCGTGAAAGCCGGCTTCGCCTACGGAGCAACGGATGAGTTCGGTTACCATGCCGCCGAGAACCGCATGCATATCCACGATTTCCATGCGACGGTTTTGGCCCTGTTAGGACTCGATCATTTGAAGCTGACCTATCGCTATTCCGGCCGCGATTTCCGTCTCACTGAAACGGCCGGCAACGTACACGACGGCATCTTTGCCTAACGCTTCGGCTTCAAATACTTATCAAACCAAGCAAACGCCCGCTCGTCAGCCCGTTTTGCATCGGCCCCTTTGAACCCGTGACCCGCGCCCGTGATTGTCTCTAATTCAGCGGGTACCCCGGCCGCAATCAGCCGCTCAATGATCCACAACGATTGTTCGTAAGCCACATACGTGTCCGCTGTGCCATGAATCGCCAATATCGGCGCAGCGTTCGGCGTGACCCAGTTCAGCGGACTGGCCCGCATATGCGTGGGCCGCTCATGAACCAGATCGCCTCCCAACCAAAGTGGCAGTACCTCTGCTGCGTCCACTGACTTAGCGTAGGATTGCGTAAAGTCCGTCGGCCCATAGTCGTCCACCACGCATTGCACCGCGCTCGATTGATCGCGGTTCGGCCCAGTTCCCTCGAACTCCGGAACGCCCGCCGTGAGCCCCAGCATCAGCACCAGATGCCCGCCCGCACTCCCTCCCAGCGCGCCAATGTGATTCGCATCGATGTTGTACTTGGCCGCGTTCGCTCGCAGAAACCGAACCGCCGCCTTCACGTCTTGCACCGCCGCCGGAAACTGATACTTCGGCGCAAGCCGGTAATTGACGGTCGCTGCCACGTATCCGCGCTCAGCCAAACTCGTCGCCAGCGAAAGATAGCCTTCTTTCGAGCCAGCCCGAAAACCGCCGCCATGCACCAACAACACCGCAGGGCGGGGAACATTGGAAGCCGCGCGCGGTCGAACGATGTCCATCGTCTGGCTGCTACCAACCGCCGAGTACTCTACGTCCTTATCAATAACAACGTTGTCCGGCGCTTGTGCCAGCAGGAGCAGCAACGGGGCGAATAGAAAGTGCATCCGGTGAACATATCACGAACGCCGCAGCATCAACACCGCCGCGTAAAGCACAACAACAATCACCCCATACCGCAGCGTCGTTAACGGCAACGACTTCACAACGAACGCCGCAATCGGTACCGCCAACAAGCCTCCCAGTGCAAGTCCCGCCGCTACCGGAGCCAAATAGGCTTTCCGCCAGATAAAACGAGCGCTCGCCACCGGCATAAGAAACGCCCCGCAGCCCATCATGATCGGGAACGCCGCCACCGGGTTCATGCCGAGTAAACTGACCATGGTCATGATGGGCGCGTACAGCCCAACGCCCAGCGTGCTGATAGCCGCAAAGACGAAGTTGCAGATCACTCCAATCACCAGCCGCCAGCCGCGCAGTTCAATCGCCGTCCCGCCCAATGGGAACAATCCCATTTGGCTGACGATCATCACCGCCGCCGCCGTCAGCAACGCGAACCCCATGCCCATTTGCACCGCGCGCTTCGGCAAGCCCGCCACAATGCCCGCGCCAAACCAGCCTCCCGCCACCGCCGCGGCAATGAGCAGAACCAGCGTGAGCACGTCCACGTCTATAGCCGAGATATAGATGAATGCCTGCAAGATCACAGGCAGCGTATGCCCCGCATTCAGCGTGCCGGGAATCAGTTCATCCGGAACCATCTTCCAGAACTTGAAAATGCTGGTCGTCGTAGCGAACGAACCGATGCCTAACGTATCGAAGAAATTCGTGACAAAACCAGTAGCCAAATCCGCCCCCGATGGCCGGCGCACCCCTTTGAGAAAGACCACGAGATAGAAGATCGCAAACGCCGCCAGTGCAGCGAACAGCAGAGGTTTGGCTGTCATTCCTTAGGCCTGACCGACACGAAGAACCGGCGTACCCAAAACATCCATCCGCGGCTCAATGCCAAGACCCGGCGCTGTCGAAGCAGCCAATCGTCCGCTCTTGCGTTGCGGCGCGCCTTCGGCTATACTCACTGTGACGTAGCTGTTGAAGTCCGTCGCGGAAAACAACAGACTTGGGGGCGTACTGTGCGCCAAGTGTGCAATGGCCGCAGTGATGATGTCGCCGCCCCATGTATCTTCAATTGTCATCGCGATGCCCAGCGAAACGCAGAGATCGCGGATCTGCCGCGCCTTCGTCAACCCACCCACCTTCGAAATCTTGAGATTGATCACGTCCATGGCCTTATCGTTGTAGCCACGCAGAACCGTGTGAACGTCGTCAATCACTTCATCCAACACAAACGGCCGGTTCGTGTGCTGACGCACCGCGAGACACTCTTCGTAGTGCAAACAAGGCTGCTCCAGATAAACGTCGACGTGCCGAACCGCGTCTGCCACACGCAAAGCCTGGTGCTGCGTCCAACCGGTGTTGGCATCGGCAATCAGCACGTCCCCCGTTTGCAACTTGGCCGCGGCCGCGTGAATACGGGCGATGTCTGTATCCGGCTGTCCGCCCACTTTGAGTTGGAATTTTGTGTAGCCTTGCGAACGATACAGCGCCACCTTATCGGCCATCGTTTCGGGTGCCTCCTGTGAGATGGCGCGGTAGAGCGCAAAATCATCGCCATAGCGCCCGCCCAGCAGCACCGCCACTGACTGATTGCAAGCCTTGCCCAACAAATCCCAACAAGCCATATCAAGCGCCGACTTCACATAAGGATGGCCCCGCAGCGCTTCGTCCATACGCCGGTTGATCACTTGCAACTGAGTCGGGTCCATCCCTAAAAGATGCGGCGCAACTTCTGCAATCCCGGTGCGCGCTCCCGCCGCATACGCAGCCAAATACGCCGGGCCCAACGGACAGATCTCGCCATAACCAGTGATGCCCGCGTCGGTATGAACCGCCACCACCGTCGAATCGAACACGTCCACCGAATTGCCACCCGACCATTTATAGCTCCCCTCGTAAAGGGGCAGTTCCACTCGGTACGCTGTTACGCCAATGATCCGCATGTGTTTTTCTAGTATTGCGCGCTCGGCTTACAATTGCGAGAGCGGCCCACATCATGCGACTTCTTCTTTCCCTGCTTTTTATATCCGCCACTTTATCGGCGCAAACCGAAACGCGTTGGCCCACCAGAGACCACGTCACGGTACTGCCGAACTTCCGCTTTGGCACCGGTCAAACCCTGCCGGATTTGCGGCTGCATTCGCTCACTCTAGGCTCGCCGCACCGCAATGCACAGGGTCATGTCGATAATGCCGTCCTTCTGTTACACGGTACCGGCGGCGATGCTCACTCCCTCATGAACCCGGTCTTCTCGAACGTCTTGTTCGGCCCCGGCGCGCCGCTCGATATCACGAAATATTTCCTGATCCTGCCCGATGACATCGGCCATGGTGAAAGCTCCAAACCTTCTGACGGCCTGCACGCCAAGTTCCCGGCCTATGACTACGACGACATGGTGCGCAGCCAGCGCCTGATGCTCGACGACATGCGAATCGATCACCTCCGCCTCATCCTCGGCACCTCCATGGGCTGCATGCAGTCGTTCGTTTGGGGCGAAACTTACCCGAGCTTTGCCGACGCACTCGCGCCGTTCGCCTGCCTTCCGGTACCCATCGCCGGCCGCAACCGCATGATGCGCTACATGGCGATTAATGCCATCAAGCGTGATCCAGCGTGGCTCGAAGGCGAATACAACACCGAACCAATGACCGGCCTCCGCACCGCTACCGAGATACTGCTCATCATGGGCTCAAGTCCGCTGCAGATGCAAAAGCAAGCGCCCACTCGCGCGGCCGCTGAAAAGTATGTAGATCAGTACCTGATGCGTGCCGCTTCGACGGACGCAAATAATATGATCTTCTACTTGGATGCCAGCCGGAATTACGATCCAAGTTCACACCTAGACCGCATCACTGCGCCCCTGTTGTGGATCAACTCGGCCGATGATTTTGTCAACCCTCCCGAGCTAGGTATCGCGGAGAAAATGGTCAAGCAAATCCCCAATGGAAAATTCATTTTGCTGCCCATCACCGACGCCACCCGTGGCCATGGCACACACACCCAAGCGGCCATTTGGAAGGATTACTTGATCCAGCTCTTGCTAAGCTCTGAACCGAAAAAATGAGGATGTGAATGCGCATCGCTGTCGTCTCCGACATCCACGGAAATTTGCGCGCATTTGAAGCTGTGCTGGCAGATCTGCGTCAGACTTCGCCTGATCTCGTCTTGCATGGCGGTGATTTAGCTGACAGCGGATCCAGTCCGGCAGAAATTGTGGATCGAATCCGAGATCTCGGTTGGGCCGGAGTAATTGGCAACACAGACGAGATGCTCTCTACTCCCGAGGCGTTCGACACTTTTGCCGCGCAATCCCGCGGGCTCGAAACTCTCTGGAACACGCTCCGCGAGATGGCAGCCTGGACTCGAGACAAGCTCGGCGACGAAAGACTCGCTTGGCTTCGCGGATTACCGCACATCCAGCATCACACTACACTCTCGCTGCTGCATGCCATCCCTGGCAATCTCTGGCGCGCACCGATGCCAGAGGCGACCGATGATGAATTACACATTGCCTACGAGTCAATTGCCACTCCGACCATTGTCTATGGGCATGTTCATCGACCTTACGTTCGGCGCCTGCCCGGCAGCATCATTGCAAACAGTGGTAGCGTGGGCCTCCCGCATGATGGCAACACCCGGGCTAGTTATCTGCTTTTAGACGACTCGGTTCCCACAATTCGCCGCGTTGAATATGACGTTCATGCCGAATTAAAAGCTCTTTCAGCCAGTGGCCTTCCACATGCCGATTGGGTTGCCAGAATCCTGCAGTGCGCCGTGCCACAGATGCCTTGATCACAGATATACTAGAGCGGGGACTGCAATGAAGGCATTTAGAGCAATCGGCTTGCTAACCGCTTGTCTTGGATTTACGTCCGGTGCTGCGGAGAATCCGGCTGTTGGAGTCTGGAAAGTGAACACTTACAAATCGACAGGGAAGGTGCCTTCATTTGTTCATGACGGCATTTTGAAAATCGAAGATCTGATTTTCACTGGAGCTCTCAGCGGCGCGCGCACCAGCCGCACTCCGAAAATGACAGGCAACCTCGCGTCTTCGGCAGCCTTCAAGTTCGAGTTATCGCCCGACCGCGAAACGCTCACTTTGACGCGTCCTGGAGCTGATCCAAGATTTAAGATGGTGTTTGACCGGAAATAAGACAACCGCAATGAACCAAGAAGAGACTGAACCAAACTACGAGGACTCACGCAGCGAAGCCCAGCCCTCTGGTGAGCAAGCCATGCTTTACTGCCCTGTATGCAGCCAGCGCCTGCGGGAAAGCCGTTGTAAACTTGTCTGCGCCCAGTGTGGCTATTTCATGAGTTGCGCCGACTACTACTAGAGCCGCGCGCCTAACTGCACCAACCACACCGGACTACTGCGCCTCTTCCTGCGTTTCCCCTCAGACACCCCTGCGCCGCGTCGATTAGATACTTTACCGGGAGTGAGGACGTTCGCACTGCCCGCTAGGCAACGTCTCCTCATGCGCCTCCCTTTACTCTCTAGTATCGCGGCTTCCGTCTTGCTTATTACCCACGCACTGGCACAGACTGCGGTCCCTAGCCATCCAAGTGCGCGCTTATTCCTTACCATTGACGAGTCATCTACCATTACTCTTTCGGGAAATGTACACCCTCTGGCGGCCAATGCTCTTGCGGCTGGCGCCTCTACGTCGGCAGAAGACAGCACATCCATGGAGCACATGATCCTCCATTTGAAAAGCGATGCCAATCAAGAGTCACAACTGGCCACCCTCGTGGCCCAGCAGAATGATCGAACCTCTCCGCTTTATCATCACTATCTAACCCCGCAAGACTTCGGTTCGCAGTTCGGAGTGGCCGCCGCTGATATCGCCAAAGTAGCCTCCTGGCTGGAGAATAACGGCTTTACCATTGAGCAGATACCTGCGGGCAATCGCTCGATCATCTTTAGCGGTACGGTCGGCCAAGTCACCGTCGCGTTTAAAACGCAGATTCATCGCCTAATGGTGGATGGGCAGAAGCATATCGCCAATGTCAGTGATCCGCAGATTCCCGCCGCGTTCTCGGGGGTTGTCGGAGGCATCGTCCAGTTGCATGACTTTCAAGCCGGACACAAGATCACGAAGCTTACACCGCTGCCCGCTGCCACTCTCGCCCATCCAAATTACACAGCTGCCACCGGGCACTTCGTATCTCCCGCTGATTTCTCTAGTATCTATGACCTCAGTTCGCTCTACTCCTCTGGCATTGACGGTACAGGTCAAAGCATCGCCATCGTGGCACGCGCCGATATTCAGTTGGCCGATATCGACACTTTCAGAAGCACCTTCGGCCTCGCGCCCAATGATCCGCAAATCCTCTTCGTCACCAATGATCCAGGTATGCAAGCAGGTGGCAATAGCATGGAAGCCACTCTCGATGCCGAGTGGGCCGGAGCCGTTGCCCCCAAAGCAACCATCAAAATGGTTGTCGGTCAATGCACCAATTCTGGCGATGGCATCACAGCCGCCGAATCCTATGCGGTGAACAACAACGTAGCCCCCATCATTAGCGTAAGCTACGGTCTCTGTGAATCCGCCATGGGCGCGAGTTACTTAGCCTACATGAACTCATTGTGGCAGCAAGCCGCCGCCCAAGGGCAGAGCGTCTTTGTTTCTTCCGGAGACACGGGCGCCGCTGGCTGCAATTCGCAAGCAGACGCTGCAGCAACAGTCACGGGAATCAACGGTTTGTGTAGCTCGCCCTACGCCACTTGTGTGGGAGGAACGGAGTTCGCCGAAGGTAGCAATCCCGCTCAGTATTGGTTGCCGGGTAACTCGCTAAGCGGCGGCTCAGTCATCGGCTACATTCCGGAAACAGCTTGGAATGAGAGCGGCGATAACGGCGGCTCCGGCTTGATTGCTACTGGAGGAGGCGTGAGCACCTATTTCAGTAAGCCCATTTGGCAGACCGGCGCAGGCGTCCCCGCCGATGGCCACCGCGACGTGCCCGATGTTTCACTGACCGCTGCTGCCCACGACGGCTATGCTGTATACGAATACGAGTACGGTATGACTTTCGGCGGAGGTACCTCCTTCTCCACTCCGTCCTTTGCAGGTATCATGGCCCTGGTCAATCAGAAAGCGGGCGCTCGCCAAGGCTTAGCCAACCCCGTTCTCTACGCGCTGGCCGCCAAACAGAATTCCGGCGGCGCCGCGGTTTTTCACGACATCACAACGGGTAATAACACGGTTCCCGGCGTAACGGGCTTCTCAGCAGCTACGGGCTATGATCTGGCCACCGGCCTCGGCTCCGTCAACGGTGCGGTTCTTGTCAATCACTGGGCCGATGGCATTACTAGCCTTTCACTCAGCGCGTCGTCCGGCATTCTCACACTCAACGCGGGTCAGTCTACTAAGCTCACCATCACTGTCATCTCCGGTCTCAACTCAGTTGTGACTCTGGCTGCTAGCAACCTGCCTGCCGGTGTGACCGCAACGTTTCCCTCAGCCACTATCGCTTCTCCCGGCTCTGGCACAGTCACTCTGACACTCGCCGCCAGTGCCACCACCAAGTCCGGTAGCTATACCATCACGTTCACTGGAACCAGCGCGGAACAGAGTGCCTCACTCAACATTCCCATCGTCATCGCAGCCCCCACATTCACTGTGGCGCTCAGCAAAACCAGTGTCATTGCCAACCTCCCCAGCTCGACTCCTATCTCTATCACTACTTCCGCACAAACTGGCTTCAGCTCCGCTCTCACCCTGTCTATCTCCGGCGCGCCCACAGGCGTAACTGCGACTCTCTCGGCTAAGTCAGTCGTTGCTCCCGGTTCTGGCTCAGTCACATTGACGATTGCCGCCACCGCAACTGCTACCCCCAGTACCTCTCAACTGACACTCACAGTGACTGGTGGAGGACAAACACAGACAATCAATATCAGTCTTTGCATTCCTAGCTTCACCGTCACCGCGCCCTCCGGCTATTACAAAGCCATTGCGGGCGGTACAGTCACCTATCCGGTCACCATCACTCCGCAAGCCGGCTTCGGCTCCAGCATCACTCTTCATCCCAGAGCTAACTACCTGCCCTCCGGTATAACCACTTCCTTCTCGTCCCCCACGATGTCTGGCGCCGCTGCCTCCACCAGTAACGTCACCATGAGTGTCGCTAAAACGCAGGCGAATGGTGCCTATCCATTCTTCATTGATGGAACGGGCGGCAATATCACGCAAGGTGCATATGAATGGCTGCTCGTCGGGATTCAGGGCTCTTGCTCCATCGCTGTTTATAACTCGACTTGGTCCACCAATATTATGTCCGTCACCGCCGGGCAATCCGTCACCGGTCTAGCAGTGTGTCTCTGGCCGCAAGGAACCTTTAGCGCTCCGCTCACGGCCTCGTTCTCAGGCGTTCCTGCCGGTATGACTTTGCAACTGGCCGGACCACTCAAGGGCGACGGCAATGCCGTTAACCTTGTCATCAGTACGACGCAGTCTTTGATGCCTGCCACCTATCCACTCACCATAAATACCGTGACGAGCGATGGTTATGCACAGACTTATCCCTTCTCCGTCATCGTAGCCGGCGATAGCTTCAGCCTCGCAGGCGCTCAAAGCGCACTCACGCTGGGGCAGGGAACTACTGCAACCTTCAGCGCCACCAGTACGCACAATGGAATCTTCAATTCCGCCGTGACGCTCGCATGGTCTGGCTTGCCCCCCGGAGTTACCGCTGCTTTGGCTAAGTCATCTTTCGCTGCACCGGGCGATGGGACAACCGTCACCACGTTCACAACTGCCGCCACTGCCACTCCAGGCAGCTATACGGCCACTCTTACGGCAACTGGGGGCGGCGTTAACCGAACTTGGCCGGTGGCTGTGACAGTTGCCGCACCGTCTTGCACCTTTGCTGCTGCTGCCAATACGCTCGCCTTGCCAGCCGGTAAACCCGGCACCGTAGCCTTGTCGTGCGGCTCAGTAATCGGCAAATTTGCGGCGCCCATCTCGCTCACTGTCACCGGCACTCCCAGTGGCACCACTGCGACTGTCTCCCCCACCATTACCGCGGGCGGGTCCGCCTCATTGTCTATCACAACGCCCCTCAGCATGGCCGCCACCAACTACAATCTCTCGGTAACCGCCACCAGCGGCAGTTTCAAAGCAACCATACCTGTTGCAGTCTCTATCTCCGCTTCAAACTTTTCGATGACCGGTGCTCAGAGTACCCTCAGTCTGACGGCGGGGAAAACCGCCACAGCCAGCGCCACCCTGACCGTTACGGGTGCGTTTAGCAGCGCCGTTACTCTTGCGTGGTCCGGATTGCCTTCCGGCGTAACGGCAGCCCTTTCGAAAGCCACTCTGGCCGCCCCAGGCAACGGCTCAGTTACCACTACTTTCACCGCTGCTGCATCCACCACTGCCGGTACCTACAACGCTACGTTGACTGCCACAGGTTGTGGCGATACCCAAACCATTCCTCTCTCCATTACCGTGCTCGTGAACAATTTCAATCTCACAACGGCGCAAAGTGCGTTGACCATCAAGCAGGCTAATAGCGGCCAAGTTAGTGCCACCACAATTCACCTTGGAAGTTTTAACTCCAGCATTGGCCTCGCTTGGTCGGGTCTCCCCGCTGGCGTAACTCTAGGCGTTGCACCGTCTGCCATGCTTTCTCCCGGTGACGGAACCACAACCACCACCTTTGGTGTCTCATCTGGCGCCAAAGCCGGAGTCTATACAGTGACTCTCACTGCCAGCGGTGGTGGTGTGACCCAAGCAATTCCGGTCACTCTCACCATTGCATCAAGGTAAGTCAGTTAGATTCGGCAAATCAACAGCTCGCGCTCGTACACCATCTCCGGCGGCAAGTGATCATGCAACTCGATAAACAGCTCTTCATGCCCCATCACTTCCGCCTTCCAATCCTCGCGATGGAACGCTTGTAACTCGTCAAACTTCTCTTTGGGGAACGCCAACCCCTGCCAGTCGATATCTTCATATCTCGGGACCCAGCCAATGGGGGCTTCTTTCGCGGCCGCGCGGCTGTGCGCCCGGTCCACCACCCAGCGCAACACGCGCATATTCTGGCTAAACCCGGGCCAGATGAAATCTCCGTCCGCATCTTTCCGGAACCAGTTCACATGGAAAATCTTCGGCGTCACGCTCAAAGATCTCTGCATCGTCAGCCAGTGGCGGAAATAGTCACCCATGTGATAACCGCAAAACGGCAGCATCGCCATCGGATCGCGTCGCACTTTGCCCACTATTCCGGCCGCAGCGGCAGTTGTCTCCGAACCCATCGTCGCGCCCAGATAAACGCCCGCGCTCCAGTTGAACGCTTGGAACACAAGTGGGACACTCGAAGCCCGGCGTCCGCCAAAAATAAACGCGCTGATCGGCACTCCATTCGGAGCCTCCCAATCCGGGTCAATCGAAGGACACTGCGATGCCGGCGAAGTAAAACGCGCGTTGGGATGCGCTGCCTTGCGTCCCGTCTGCTGTCCAATCTGCGGTGTCCACTTCTGCCCTTGCCAATCTAAACATTCCGCCGGTGGCGTATCCGTCAATCCCTCCCACCACACGCCCCCTTCTGGAGTCAGCGCCACATTGGTGAAGATCGAGTTCTTCGACAACGTCTTAATCGCATTCGGATTCGTCTTCGGCGATGTCCCTGGGGCCACGCCAAAAAAGCCCGCCTCTGGATTGATCGCCCGCAGCACGCCTTCTTCGTCCGGCTTGATCCAAGCAATGTCGTCGCCCACAGTCCAAACTTTCCAACCGTCCAAACCTTTGGGAGGAATCATCATGGCAAAATTCGTCTTGCCGCACGCACTGGGAAATGCCGCCGCTACGTACGTCTTCTCACCTTGCGGATCTTCCACGCCCAGAATCAGCATGTGTTCAGCCATCCAGCCTTCATCGCGTGCGATGTTAGACGCAATGCGTAGCGCAAAACACTTCTTGCCTAACAGCGCATTCCCGCCATAGCCCGAGCCATAAGACCAGATCTGCCGCGTCTCCGGAAAATGCACAATGTATTTCTCTTTGTTGCAAGGCCATGGCACATCCTGCTCGCCTGGTGCCAGAGGCTTGCCTACGCTGTGGATGCAAGGCACCACGCGCTTCTCATCTTTATCAATTTCTTTAAACACCGGCAGACCGATGCGCGCCATGATCCTCATGTTCACCACAACGTAAGGCGAATCCGTCAACTGCACGCCAATCTGTGACAGCGGCGAATTAATCGGTCCCATACTAAACGCCAGCACATACATGGTCCGGCCGCGCATGCACCCGCGAAACAACCCTTTCAGCGTCTTGCGCATCTCAAAGGGATTGACCCAATTATTCGTGGGTCCCGCGTTCTCTTTCGACAACGAGCAGATGAAAGTTCTATCTTCCACGCGCGCCACATCGCCGGCATCCGATCGTGCGTAGTAACAGCCTGGCCAAAGCTCCTGATTCAAACGGATCAACGTGCCCCTCTCTACCATGTGCTGGCACAGAGCATCATTTTCTTCTTGCGATCCGTCTACCCAATGAATCGCCGACGGCCTAGTGAGGTCAGCCATCTTCTCTACCCAACGCAACAGGTGCTTATTCGTACTAAGGGGCGTCGCGGATGGTTTGAAAACGGCTTCTTTAATCGTCATATAGCTGCATTTCCAATCTACCAGTGGAGGCCGAAAAACAGTTATATGCCGCAGCTAAAATACGAACGGGCGGCCAGCACAAGGCTAGCCGCCCGCTCAACTCTTCTTCCAGAATGTCTTTACTTACTGCCGCTGCCCATCTCGTTCTGGATTTGTTCAATCTTGTCCAGATGGCTTTGCAGGGTGGGCAAAGTTTTGGCCGCAAATTTCTTTACATCAGGATCTTGCGACCCGTCGGCCGCCTTCTGGAAATCGGCGACGTCCTGCTTGTGGTCTTCCACCATCATCTTGATGTAGGCGTCGTCAAAGGCTTTCCCCTTTAGCATCTTGAGGTGTGCCGCCGACACGTCCTCGCCGATGGATTTACTCTTCGGCAGGTCCACTCCTTTCGAGGCGGCCAGCGCTTGTAACTCGTGATTTGCTTTGCTATGGTCGCGAACCATTCGACCCCCAAAATCCCGAACCTCCGCGCTCGCTCCTCTCTGCATCGCTAAGCGTCCTAGCTCTACTTCAGCCATACCGCCTTTAGCGGCGTTCTTGACGAAACTAGTGTCATCGCTCCCCAAGCTGGAGGCCGCTAATCCACTGCCGGCGGTCATTAACACAGCAGCCGCCAGCGGAACCAAAAGCCTCACACATGAATTGCTCATTACTTTCATTTCAAACTCCTCATTGATTCGATCTAGCCTCCATACTTTCTGTTACCCGAGCATTACTACTCGCTCGCAGCTATATGCCTCGCAGACCTCCCAGCAGATAAACAATCAGCACAATCACAAGTATCGTGCCTAAACCAATGCCCGCACCGCCGCCATAGCCCCAGCGGCCGTAGCCGTAATAACCACCTCCGCCTCCCAGTAACAAAATCAGAATGATCAGTAAAATCAGCATCTTCGTTGTTCTCCTATTCGGCTTTAGTTCGTGCTGTGCTTCAAGTTGCGCAGCTTGTTGTGTGCTTCGGTCACGCCGACGAGTTGGGTCTTCACGATCTGCAACGTCGACCCAGGCAAAACTTCTTGCAGCGCCTGTTGATAGGCTTTCAGCGCTCTGTCCTCGCCCGCCTCGCACTCGTCAATGATCGCCTTATCTTTGTTGCCTACTGCTTCCTTGATGCTCATCCACGTGCGATGAAACGCGGCCATCGCGTGGCCTGTTTCCTCCGGCTTTTCTCCCAGCAAGGCGACCTCTCTTCGCAGATCAGCCGCGTAAGAGGTTCGCTGCGTTGAATAGGAGGAAAATAGTGTGTGCAGCGGAAGCGCCCGCACGTCCTCAGCCGCTTTGGCAAAGCCTTGCGCGCCATCTTCGCAAATGGCGATGAGCTCGTTTAGAACCTTTACAGACTTCTCGGTTGTTGTTGTTGCCGACATTTGCTCAATCTCTCCATAAGTGAGACCCACAGCGGCTCGCGTCATTTCGACATTTCGCTCGCACTGTCGTCACTACGGATGGGAGAGCGTTATTTCTTAGGCCGATCCCATCTCCAACAGACCCAAATGTCTAAGCACCCGCCGAACTTTCTTCGGAGATACCGCTAGTTTGTTCGCCACCCGTGAGACTTTTCGCCCCTCCCGCTCCCAAACGCGCCGGATCAACACTTCCTCGAAATCTGCCACCACTTCCTGCAAGCTCTTATCACCAACCGCACCTTGTGACCAAGCCCGCAAGTTCGGATCCTCCAGTCCCGCATGCAGAATGCGCGACCGCAAGATCTCAACCTCCTGCCACAGCGCATCATGCCGGTCGTGGTTCAAATAAGTTTCCGCTTGATCGCAGCAGGCGCGCGCTTTCTCGGAGTTATTGAAGAAGCCGTTCACCAGTGTCATGCCTTCGCAAATATAGGCTTGCGCCACCAAACGCCGGCTCTCCGTGCGCTCACCCAACGCCACCGCTTCCTTCGCGCAATCGTTCGCCAGTTGAGCAAACCGGCTCGGGTCATCAGCCTCGCCAATCTGTTCTTCGAAGCGCGCATTGGCCACTGTAGCCTGCACCACCCGCGCCCGGCACATCAATAGATAGTCGGCTTTGGTTGCGCCCAGTTCAAACGCCTCGCTCGCGCGCTTTTCGGCCATGTCTAGATCGCCTAAATCCACGCAGATCTGGGCATAGTTCACATCCACATTGCCGGTGCCATGATGATTGCCGCGCCGCCGGTAAATTTCATCCGCCTTTGCCAGATCCTCCTGTGCGTTGCGCAACAACTCATACATGCGCTCCAGTTGCCCGGCCTTATCCTTCTTATCCGCCGGTAACTCCGGCTGATTGTTGTTCCGCTGCCGCTCGCGTTTCGCGTCGATACTCCGCCGCAACTGCAGCGCCAGAAAACGTTTCGCCTGCGCAATATTTGTTAACGACCGTGCCAAATACCCTTCCATCGACGAACGCTTCGCAAACAACTCGATCGAAGCGTCGAAATACTGCATCGCGTGGTCGTAGCGGCCCTCGCGCAGCGCAATCCGCCCGTAAGCCGATTGAATATTCCCCAGCGTAATGTAATCGTCGGTGTCGCGCAGCACCGCTTCCGCTTCCTGCAAAATACGCACGGCTTCTTTCGATTCGCCTTGTTGAAACAACATCCAGCTTTCGAGCGTACGCAGTAGCGCGGCTAGATGCGCCAGCCCCTCGCGCTTGGCCAGTTTCATACTCTGGCGGGTCACCTCCAGCGCCTGTTCATATTCGCCCGCCTTGCGCAGGCAGCGCGCCTTCCACAATCCGGCGATCACCGCAATCCGCGGATCGCCCATATCCTTTTCAATCACCAGCACTGCGCTCAGATGTTCCAGCGCCTGTGCCAATTCCTCGCGCCGCATGGCCACCACGGCTTCCGCCATCCGCAGTTGTAAGTAGTCTGTGAGCGGCAAGCTGGTGCGCTTCTCTGTGGTAAAGCCGGCTAGCAGTTGGTCCAGCAACTCGCCACCCTCGAACCCTACGTCCACCCACTGTGCCAGCGTACCCACCGCCACGCCCGTATTGATTTCCCCAGCCTTCATCGCTTCTAACTGCGGCCGGTAGTCTTTCAATAAAGAAATGCCCGCGCCAATCTGTCTTTCTTGCAATAAGCGGCGCAGATCATGCAGTTGTTCCGATGAGAGCATTGTGACGGTTCGCGCTCGAACACGGGCGCTTCCCTATTACTTTATCTATGTCTCGCTTGTTTATTTCATGGACTCCGAGCAAATTCCTGATAAGCCCTGACTTGGGGAACCGACTAAGGTCACTTTAAACCTCAAAAGACCAGCCGTCTCCGCGATAAGGCTTATGAGCCGATGGAAACAAGCCCTCCAATGCCGAACCAAATTGCCTTACCCATCCACAGGAACGAATTCGAAATGAGTCTTTTTATGCGAAGTGTGAAATTATTTGCTCCAATCCTCGCCCTGGGTACATTGACCTATGCCCAAAGTGCGAAACTATCCTCCGAATTGCAAGGTATGGACGCTGCCGCACCGGTCAAAGTAATTGTCCAGTACAACCATGTCCCCACTGCGGCCGACCACCAACGTATCTGCGGCCGGAACGGTGTGTTGAATAGTCATTTGGGCGTTGTTGCTGCAGGTTCGTACACAATGCCGGCAGGATCTCTTGCCAGTGTTGCCAACGATAGCAGCGTCACCCACGTCTCAATCGATCATCCAATCCAGGCCCATCTGGATTACGTCAAAGCGGCAACGAATGCCACGCTGGCCCACACTTGGGGCGCCACCGGTACAGGCGTTGGCGTTGTCGTGATTGATAGCGGCATTGCGCCCAGCGCCGATTTTGGCAGCCGCGTCGTGTTCAGCCTTGATTTCACGGGCGGCAATGGCCAGGATCTATTTGGCCACGGCACTCACGTCGCCGGCATCATTGGCGGCAGCGGTGCCAACTCGCATTGCTCTACTTGCACCAGAGATATTAGCGGCATGGCCCCCGGTGTCAACCTCCTCAACTTCCGCGTGCTCGACCAATACGGTCTCTCGAGTGACAGTGTTGTGATTCAAGCCATCGATTACGCCATTTCGTTGAAAGCCAAATACAACATTCGCGTCATCAACCTCTCCATCGGACGTCCCGTATTTGAAAGCTATAAACTCGATCCTCTCTGCCAAGCCGTCGAAGCTGCCTGGAAAGCGGGGATCGTGGTTGTCGTGGCCGCCGGCAACGACGGTCGTCTCAACCTGATCGGCAACAACGGCTATGGCACCATCAACTCTCCGGGTAACGACCCCTACGCCCTCACCGTCGGCGCAATGAAAACCGAGGGGACGCCAGACCGTTCTGACGATCAACTCGCCAGCTATAGCTCCAAAGGCCCGTCGCTCATCGACAATATCTCCAAGCCTGATCTGGTGGCCCCCGGCAATCAGATCGTCTCCGTACTCGCCAGCCCCGCGTCCACACTGGCGCAATATTTTCCGGGCAACGTCGTGACAACCGCTTACTATAATTCCAAAGGCAGTGCCGCGGTCAAATCGCCTTACTACCTCACCTTGAGCGGAACGAGCATGGCCGCCGCCGTTACCAGCGGTGCAGTTGCCGATCTGCTTCAAGTGCAGCCCTCTCTCACGCCTGATCAAGTGAAGGCCCGCTTGATGCAGACCTCTTATAAAGTTCTGCCTTATTCAACGGTTGCCTACGACCCAACGGTTTCCCAGTCCTTCACCGACTACTACGATGTCTTCAGCCGCGGCGCCGGTTACTTGGATATCGCCGCCGCCATCCAGTCCAACGCGGTGTCTGCGGGTAACTCGCTTTCGCCAACGGTTCAGCCCAACGGTTTGCTCCACAACTTTAGCTTGCAGTGTGATTTCCTGTCCATTTGGAATCTATCGGGCATCTTTAGTCTTCTGACGCCAAGCAACGTTTGGGGGTCGAATGCGCTCGGATTCCTCAACGTCGTCGTCACTCCGCTACCCAATGCAGTGGCTGCGGTCGCGGCGCCGTCCTCACCAGCCGGAACGTCCGCCGCCTGGGGAACCTCCGCGGCATGGGGAACCTCCGCTGCCTGGGGCACGTCCGCCGCGTGGGGAACATCGGCGGCCTGGGGTACATCGGCCGCTTGGGGTACCTCCGCAGTCTGGGGAACTGCCACGGTTGCTGCCACCAGCACCAGCTCCGCTACCAGCGCGGTTTGGGCTACCTCTTACTTTACGGGTGAAAAGTAACCTCCCTCAAGTCAGCGCCTTAACCTGCCGATAACCATACCGTAGCGGTCGCTTCCTTCCTCCGGAAGCACCGCTGCGGATTTTGTTTTTCCCTTGCCGCAAATTCCTCCATCCCGCAGCTTCGCCAGCTCCGAATCTGGGTCCACGCTGATTGAATTCAGCGTCGCGCTCCTGCCGCTCATGGCGCTGCTCCTTCTCACCGTCGATGTGGCTTGGTCCATTTTTGAGCGGGCTACTTTGCAGCACGCCGTCCGCGAAGGCGTCCGTTTTGCGGTCACTGGCCAAGTTATCGGTAATAGTTGTCTTGGCGCGTCCATCCAACAAGTCGTATCGCAGAATTCATTTGGCTTCATCCCGGCCAGTCGCGCTAGTGATTATGTCACCGTAACCTATCTTTCCCCATCGGATTCGTCCGCCGTCTCCGGGGCGGGTGGGCCAGCGGGAGGCAATGTTGTTCAGGTGTCGGTCGACAAGATATCCGTCGGTTCTTTCGGCCCGATTTGGCGCGCGGTCACGCCGATTCCTCTTTCCGCCATCGCGTCCGATGTGATGGAAAGCCCTCCCAACGGTGTAGCACCATGCCCTTAAGACGTGTGGCTAAACGCCGCTATCGCCCGCAGCAAGGCAGTTCACTGCTTGAATTCCTGTTAGTGTCGATCTTGCTGATTTTTCCGCTGCTCTTTGGCACGTTTATTTTCGGTATGCGGTTCGTCCGTGCGAACCAGGTGGCGGAACTGTGCCGCGATGCCGGACATATGTATGCCTACCGTATCGATTTCTCTCAAGCCGGCAGCCAGCAGGTTCTCGCTCAATTGGCGCAGGGTCTGAAAATGACGGCTACCGGCGGTAATGGCGTAATCATTTTGTCCACCATTACCTTCGTTGCTTCCACAGACTGCGTGGCCGGCGGCTACCCCGCTGGCGATTGTTCAAATGTGAATCAAACGGTCTTTACCAACCGAATTGTTGTCGGAAATCCTTCACTCATGATCAATTCCCAATTGCAAACCAGTGCCTTTGGCACCCCGGATTCTGCCATCGTCGATTCATCGGGCAATATCAAACCCACCTATTATCTCGCTAACGCCAGTGCCGTGGCCTCGAACTTCTCCACTATCATTCCACTCAATTCCGGTCAAGTCGCTTATGTCGCAGAAGCCTTTTTCCAGGCGCCGGATTTCAATTTACTCAACCCCGGCGGCATCACCGCACGCTCCATCTTTTAGCTAACGAATCCGCTTCGCCGGCAGGTCCGTCCCCGCCTGGTGCAGCACCACCATATAAGCATTGCCCGTTCTGTCCGTCACAAACGTCATCTGCCCTTCTACGTTTTTCACGAAAAAGTCTTTTGTGCTTTCGGCCGCCAGTTGAAACATTTGCTGGCCCAGCTGTGCGATTAAATGTTCACCGTTTTGCGACACCGTCATTGTTAACCCATCAGCCAATTGATAAACACCCACATAGCTCGCCAGAATACGCGGATCCACTTTGATTTCCGTGTGCTCGCGCGCGAAGTACGTTTCCATAGGCATGGGGCTGAACAGATGCAAGCCGATATCCTCAATGCCGATTGTACTTTCGGTGTTCGACAACACCACGATCCCCACCTTGCTCTTCGGTGAGAACCCCATGAATGCCCGAAACCCGCCCGTGCCGCCGTTGTCCCACATGATCTCCCGTTCCGAGGTCGACAAAACATGCCAGCCAAGGGTCAACTCCAATCCGGCGTAACGCGTCGGTTTGCGGAGCGTCAGCATCGCATTCATCGGCGCCAACAGGGGGGTCTGCCGGTAACCCAAGGCCGCTTCGATAAACGTCAACAGATCCTGGGTTGTCGATTTCAATCCGACAGCGGGCGCCATTGGCCCGGTGTCCCAATAACTGACAGGCTGCAAAGAGCTGTCATGGCCCACAGATAAGCGTGCTTTCATCTCCGGTGTTACCGTGATGCCGGTGTTCTTCATCCCCAGCGGATCCAGAATACGGGCGTGCAAAAGCGCCTCATAGCTTGTCCCAGCGCGCCGGCTCAAAGCGATTCCCAGCAGCGCCATTCCGACATGCGAATAGCTGTAATCCACTCCCAACCGTCCGTTCAGCTTGTAATCCGCCAGTGATTGAAACAAATCGCTCTCGCCGAAGTCGGCGTAAGGATTTGCCGGATTCTTCGGATGAAAGTGCGGCGGCATGAGCGGCAGACCAGCCGTGTGTGTCGCCAGATCGGCCAGCGTAATCGGTTGTGTCCCTTGGCTCGGTAGCCTGCAGGCCGGTGGCAAATATTTGGAGGCCGCGTCTGTAAGCGCCAACTCTCCACGCCTCGTCATATCGCTCAGCAACAGCGCGGTAAAGACACTCGTCAGACCGCCAATTTCGAACGTGGTGTTGCCATCCAGCGTCCGCGGGTCGTTTGGGTTCAGCGCCCCTTGCGACACCACCCGTTCTCCCCGGTCCTCAATCACCCCAACCACAATGCCAACGCTTTGCCGCTTCTGATCAATGCGCTCTGTCAGCATCTTCTGAATATCGGCGTCGGTCACCACCGCTTCTTTAGAAAGCTGCGTTTGCTGCCCGCCGATGGCCGAAACCACGGCGAACACCAGGACGGCTCCTGTCATTGCCCGCGGCCACTGCCCGTAACTGAGCTTCATCTAGCTCTATCCTACGGCACCCGGGCCCCCGCCTAACCCCTTCTGCTCTACATTCACCGCCACAAGCAACGCTGCCGTTTCCACTCTCCGAGCAATGGCGACAACCCATCCAAGCCAGCGTCTGACATTTTGTCCGGCTGCGGCCTGCTCCTTCGGCTACACTCCTTCACTACCCCAAATCTTTTTCTTGACTATCAACTTCCAAGCCGCTATATTTAACCAATAGGTTATTGAACCGATAAGTTAAATACAAGGTGACATCAGACCAACTCACTTCCACGTTCTCCGCCCTGGCCGATCCCACGCGCCGAGCTATCCTGGCGCGCCTCGCATCCGGTGACGCTTCCGTTACTGATCTCGCCCAGCCTTTCAATATGAGCATGCCGGCCGTTTCCAAGCATCTGAAGATCCTGGAACGAGCTGGCCTGATAACGCGCGGTCGCGAAGCCCAGTCGCGACCTTGCCATCTCAAGGCCGATCCGTTGAAAGAAGCCGCCGGTTGGATCGAACACTACCGCGCCTTCTGGGATCAGAGCTTTGACCGCCTCGAAAAATATCTCGCAGAAATTCAGCAAAAGGAACAATCCCATGACCGCCCCAAGCCTCGAAAAAAACGCTAAAGTCGGTGACCGCGAACTTGTCTTCACCCGTCTGTTCAACGCCCCTCCCGGTGTCGTCTTCGATGTCTGGACTAACCCCGAACATCTGCCTCACTGGTGGGGGCCGCACGGCTTCACCACCACGATTCAAGAGATGGATGTGCGTCCCGGCGGCGTCTGGCGCCTCGTCATGCACGGTCCAGATGGCCGCGATTACCAGAACAGGATAGTCTTTCTCGAAGTTGAAAGACCGCACCGCTTGGTCTACAAGCACGAGCCGGGACCAGGCGATGAACCTGTCAGCTTTGAGATCACTGTTAACTTCGCGAACCAAGCTGGTCAGACGCTCCTTACTATGCGCATGCTCTTCCCAACTCCTGCCGATCGCGAGTTTGTGCTAGCTACTTATCACGCCGACGAAGGGGGGTGGCAAACGCTCGCTCGTCTCTCAGATCATCTTGCAAGCATGAGCAAAGCCAACCATCACCTGGTCTTCAAAAGAGTCTTCAACGCGCCGCGCGCCTTGGTATTCAAAGCCTGGACCGAGACCAATCAACTGCAGCAATGGTGGGGACCGGATGGCTTCACGAACCCGGTCTGCGTAGCCGAGCCGCGCCAGGGCGGCCGCCTTCTCATTCATATGCGTTCGCCCGATGGCAACGAATACCCTATGCACGGCACCTTTACGGAAATCGTCGAACCCGAACGTCTGGTCTTCGTGACACGCGTTGGGGAAACCGTCGATGCCCCGCGTTTCGAAATCCAAAATACCGTTACGCTGAAAGAACAAGGCCCTTCGCAGACCGAACTCACTCTCGATATCCTGGTCCTCAGTGCCAATGAGGCCGCTTACGGCAACTTGAGCGGCGCGAAAATCGGCTGGACACAAAGCCTCGCACGCTTGGCTATGCTGCTTGAATCCGGCTCCGGGAGTGAACAATGACAAACTTCCTCAACGACCTCAAAATTGCCGCCCGCTCGCTTCGGCGCGCCAAAGGCATGTCGGCCACCGTCGTCCTCACTCTTGCGCTGGGCATCGGTGCCAACGGCGCCATCTTCGCCCTTGTGCGCGGTATCCTGCTGCGCCCTCTGGTCAATCGCGATGAGAATCGGCTGGTCTACATCCGCCAAAGCGATCCTGCCGAAGGCATCGAGGATGCCGCCTTCTCCGTGCCGGAAATCAAAGACCTCCAGGACCGCATCAAATCCATCAGCCAGTTCGGCGATTTCTCCACCATTGGCTTCACCCTCATCGGCCTCGGCGAGCCCCGCGAAGTCCGTGCCGGCGTCGTCAGCGGGTCTTACTTCGATGTTGTTGGTTTGCGTCCCGTGCTCGGCCGTCTCCTTGATGCGCATGACGATGGTCCCACCGCCGCCGGGGCGGCCGTTCTGACTTACCGCTTCTGGAGCACTGTCCTAAAAAGCGATCCATCCGTGCTCAATAAGTCAATCCGCTTGGGCGAACGGCAGGCTACCGTTGTTGGCATCCTCGAACCATCTGTTCCGTATCCTGCCGATACAGAAGTCATCGCCAACGTTGTCACCAGCCCACATCACTTGTCCGCCACCATGGTCACCGGACGCGTGCACCGCATGACTGAGCTGTTCGGCCGTCTCGCCCCCGGCGTCACTCTCGATCAGGCGCGCGCTGAACTGCGTACCGCCTGGGCTTCCATCGTCAAGCAGCATCCCGAAGCCTACTCCAAGAAGGGCGATTCGCTCATCCAAGCCACGCTCCTTCGCGATCAAATCTCGTCAAAGGCCAGGACCATTCTGCTCGTCCTCATGGCGGCGTCACTGCTGGTCTTCATCGTCGCCTGCTCAAACGTCGCCAATCTCATCCTTGCTCGCACCATTCGCCGCGAAGGCGAATTAGCAGTCCGGGTGGCGCTCGGTTCAACCCGTGCCGCCCTTAGGCGTACCCTACTTGCGGAAAGCCTGCTACTCTGTACCGCCGGCGCTGCCCTTGGTGTTCTCAGCGCGCGTCCCATGGTTGTTGTTCTTGCCCGCTATGCTGCCCGCTTGTCCGTTCGCGCGCTCGATCTCACCGTTGATTCCAGTATGCTCTTCATCGGCTTCGGTCTCGCTCTTGCCGCAGCGGTGCTTCTTGCCTATGTTCCGCGTCTGCCCTCGTCCAATTCTTCGCAGGGGCTCAACTTAACGGCAGGCAGCACTCGCACCACGGGCAACACAAATCACCGCCTTCGCGTCTTTGCCGTCACCCAGATCGCCGCATCGTTTGTTTTGCTAACTGGAGCAAGCATGCTGGTCAAAACTCTGCTCGCCCTGCAGTCCGCCCAAACGGGGATGGATACGCGCCACGTCCTCGCCATCAACGTCCCGGTAGTCACTTACGGCAAACCGCCTGAACAAGTTATCAACTTCTATAAGGAGTCCATCCGCCAGATTAAAGCGCTGCCCGGTGTCGACGCCGTCTCCATGGGCACCATTGTTCCCTGGCGTGACGCTGGTTCATTCGGTCCCGGTTTCCAATTCTCAGCCGAAGGCCACGTGCGTGCGCCAGGCGAAGAAGATCCTCGTGCCCAGTTCCGTTCTGTCTCGCCCAATTTCTTTGCTTCTCTCGGCGTCCCTATCATTGCGGGACGCGACTTCAACGATGGCGACCGCCAAGGCAGTGAGCCTGTTGTCATAGTCACCCAAAGCCTCGCTCGTCGCATGTTCCCTCAGCAGGACGCTGTAAATCACCACCTCACTTGGACCGACCCCGTCATGAAGTTCATCGATATCAGTTCCCAGCCGCGTCGCATTGTGGGCGTCGCTGCAGATGTTGATGACGAACACGTAGTCCCCGGAAGCGCTCTCAACATCTACCAGCCGTTCGGACAGGAAAACACCTGGGGCGGACGTTTGTTCGTTCACGCACGCGGTAATCCTTATTCCCTCGTCTCTCCCCTCACACGCATCATTCGTGAACGCGCGCCCGATCAACCCATCGAACACGCTGCTACGCTCGAAGATATCCGTGCCGATGTGCTTTCGCCCGATCGCGTCAACACACTGGTCTTCGGAGGTTTCGCTGCTCTTGCTCTCGCCATCGCCGTTGTTGGCGTCTCGGGCGTACTCGCCTTTTCGGTCGCGAGTCGCACGCGCGAATTTGGAGTCCGCCTCGCTCTCGGTTCAGAACCCCGCCATCTCGTTACTTCCGTGATCAAAGACGGCCTCATCATCTCGCTAGCCGGGGTCGCCACAGGCGCAGCGGCAGGCTTCGTCCTGGTTCGCCTAGCGGGCAGCTACTTTTCCGATCTGCGCCTGCCCGATGCTGTGCCTCTCATCTCAGCCATCCTCTTACTAGTTCTCGCATCCGTTATCGCCTCCGCCCTCCCCGCCTTTCGTGCCGCGCGCGTCGACGTTATCAAAGCCTTAAGAACCGACTAACACTTCGTTCGTTGGGCCGCGCCATCCACGGACACTTGCATTCGCTTGTTTGTTCCTATAGAGCTTCTGTAGGACGTTCTATAGAACGTCTATACAAGATGCCGCCCTCTGCCAATATCGCCTTGCTCCAGGGCACTCTCGATGTCCTCATTCTGAAAGTGCTCGCCCTCGAGCCGTTGCACGGCCTCGGCATCTCCCGCCGCATCGCCCAGGTAACCAACGATACATTTCAAGTCAAGCCCGGCTCGCTCTTTCCCGCCCTTCATCGCATGGAAGAAGCAGGCTGGCTTAGCGCCGATTGGGGCGAATCGGAAAACAAGCGCCGCGCAAAGTTTTATCGCCTCACCAAGCGCGGTCGTCAGCAACTCAAGCAAGAAACCGACAACTGGGGCCGCATCTCGGCTGCCATGGCGGGCGCTCTGGAAATTCCATAGGAACGAACCATGCAGTGGCTGAGATCCATCTGGCGCAATCTTTTCCGCAAGCCGGCAGTCGACACCACTCTCGATGAGGAGATCCGCTCGTATCTGCAACTCCTGGTGGACGAAAAAATCGCCGAGGGTACGCCGATCCCAATCTGCCGCTTGCTGACATACGCCCCTTCGACGATGTGGTCAGCCGTTCCATCTCACCGCAGCGAATGAACTCTGTTGTCTTGGTGACCTTCAGCGGGTTCGCTCTGCTGCTGGCCAGCCTTGGCATCTACGGTGTTCTTTCTTACTCGGTTAGCCGCACTTCGGAGATTGGACTCCGCATGGGCGCCAGTGAATCCAGCATCCTGCGCCTAACAGTCGGCCAAGGTCTTTTGCCCGCTGTTGTCGGCATTACCATCGGCCTCGCTATCGCCGCTTGGCTGTCACGCTATCTCAAGCCGCTTCTCTTCGGCGTGCAACCCCTCGACCTGTCTACCTATGCTGCTGTTTCGCCGTTGTTATTAGTAACAGCCGCGCTCGCATGTTTTGTGCTAGGTCGTCGCGCCATGAGAACCGATCCCGCTATCGCTTTGCGGCTCGAGTAAAGAAGCCGATCCTCATCTCCTGGACAACAAAGTCAGCGAGGCCGGCGGCCGCCCCGAAATTTTTTCTTCGCTGTCGGCTCTGGCTCGTGGCCCGACGGCTGGCTGGCCTTCATCGAAGCCAAAAACGCTTCCACATCGGTCACAAGCCCAATGGGCCGCGGCAGCGAAGGTAGTTCGCGATATTGCACCTGAATCCCCAGTGTGCGCTCATAGTTGCGCACATCGGAGCGTTCAATCGGAGTCACAAAAGTCCAGGAGGCACCACGTGCGCCGGCGCGGCCCGTTCGTCCAACGCGATGAATAAAGTATTCGGCCTCCTGCGGTAAATCGTAGTTCACCACATGCGCGATGTCATCGACATGAATCCCGCGCGCAGCCACGTCCGTGGCAATCAGTACGCGGCAAACACCATCCTTGAAGCGCTGCAGCGCTTTGTTCCGCTGGCTCTGTGAGCGGTCGCCGTGGATGGAGGTCACGTTGTGTCCCCCCCTTTCCAGGAATTTCGTGAGCCGGTCGGCGCCCTCTTTGGTGGCCACGAACACAAGGAAGGAACCTTTCTCGTTCTTCAGTAAATGCTCCAAGAGATCAAACTTGGAGCCCTGCGCGACTTCGTAGCAGAAGAGATCGATCCGGCCAGCCGTTTCCGCGCACGCCTCCACCGCGATTCGCACCGGATTCTGCACGTAGCTTGCCACCAGCCCTGCCACGGATTGCTCCATCGTCGCTGAGAAAAGCATGGTCTGGCGTTTTGCCGGAAGCTTATCGAGGATGATCCGCAGAGAGGGCAGAAAGCCCATGTCGAGCATCCGATCGGCCTCGTCGAGAACCACCGTCGCCGCGCGGGAAAGATTGATCAGCCGCCGTTCCAGATAGTCGCAGAGACGGCCCGGCGTCGAGATCACCACTTCGGCCCCAGCCTGAATATCACGCAACTGGTTGGTCTCGCTCATGCCGCCCACAACCACAGCGGTGCGGATGCGCATGCCGTCGGCGAGTTGGCGGAATGCCTCGTCGATCTGAATGGCAAGCTCGCGTGTCGGGCTGAGGATCAGGACTTTTATTATTTTGGTTCGGGGAACAGCGGCGAGAGCTTCAATCACTGGAATCGAGAACGCCAGAGTCTTGCCTGTGCCAGTCTGCGCAGTCGCCACAACGTCTCGGCCTTCCAGCAGAGGTGGAATGGCCTGCGCCTGCACGGGCGTGGGCGTGACGAATTTGTTCTTATCGAGATTGTTCTGCAACGCGGAGCAAAGATTGAGCTCGGAAAAATGCTGCATCAATTGTTGTTCGGTTTCCGCACCGTTGAGTTTCAGGATAGCAGCGTTAAGTAAACTCGAAACGCCACGTTCCCGGGCCGTCCCCGCAGGATCAAGTGCGTCCTCTAGAAACGGCGTAGCATTCCGCGCCCGGCGGACGTCATGCTCTCCAGAATCAAACTTCGGCCCGCGTCGCCACTAAACGACAATCTCTCAAAAGTTGGCCAGCATGTAACGGAGCGAGAACGCATGCGGCTGCCCAGCTTCAAAGAAGACTCCCTCCATGCTGAGCGCAAATGTCTGGCGACCCGTTCGGTGGACTCCCAAGTGAAGGCGCCTAGTCTCTGCCCCGGCCGCACGAACCTCGCCGACCTTCAGCGGCAATG
The DNA here is from genome assembly GCA_003169195.1 of Bryobacterales bacterium. GTDB lineage: Bacteria > Acidobacteriota > Terriglobia > Bryobacterales > Bryobacteraceae > Bog-105. Next base: position 2,459 of record PMQB01000203.1, on the reverse strand, counting down.
GGGTTAGCATCTTCGCGCCAGGCACGGATACTTCGTGAATCTCCACTCGCTTTGCCGTGTGATCGCCGCGGTTCAGAATAGTAAAGGAAACTATCCAAACGCCCTCTGGCTGCGGGCTAACCTGCACGGTGCCGGCCTGCATTAGCAAGCTGGCAAATGCCAACGGCATGGCGGCCATAACAAGCAGCGTGAGGTGAAGAAATACTCGAATCGCAGTTCCTTCCTGTACCCTTGCGTATTTCGAGCTTCGTGTATGTCCGCGCGTGAAGCCAAATTGTTGGATGTCAAGGACCGGGATTACCGGCACCGCCGAATGCGATTAATCCTTAGCCGAAGGTATCGAAATTGTGTGGGATTCCGTCTTCGCATGGATGGTCGGCTAGTGTGGCATGGGCGCGAAACGCCGTTGGGTGACACTGGGGCCGCCGCCGGTGATCTCCCATGATGGGACTTCCGGCCTGCATGGAGCCACCAGACGATAATGTCCTTTATCATTCCTTCGAAAAGTCGTATTTTTAAACCCTGCCGAATCAATAACATAAATTATTTGACCCTCCCAAACAAATCCTCCTGGAGGCTCCCCGGCCGTAGGCCCTTTTCATCCCCTCGTTGCGGCGGCCGGAACGGCCGTCGTGAGGGAGTCACAACCATGACGGTTCTATAAGGGCTGGCGTGAATTAAACCGCGTTGCGTATATGTCTTATGTCACCGCTCAGGCCCCGTCCCGTGAAAGGCTTTGCCCGGCTCGGGAGTCGGCTAACTCACGCCGACGGCAGCAGGCTCTGTGCCGGCCTTGGTCCCGCAGCGCCACGACGCGGATGCGCAGGTTTGCGGAAAACAGATGTCCCTTTTTTCGGAGCGGCTGCGCTTTAGCCAATATGGACGTTCTTATTGGGCCAGGGTTAGGATACGATACAACTCGAGGCAGCGATAATACTGGGGTAGGGATGGCGGAATCCGTCGAGAAACTCATCGAAGGCTGCAACGCCGGGGATGCTCATGCGCGGCGGCGGCTGGTGGAGCGGTTCTACGCCGAGCTGCGGCGGATGGCGGCGGTGCAACTGCAGGCGGAACGGCCAAACCATACGCTGCAATCGGCGGCTCTAGTACATGAAGCGTATGCGCGGTTCGCGGGTCAGGCGGAGGTTCGTCTCATGGATCGATCACATTTTTTGGCGCTGGCCTCGCAACTGATGCGGCAGATTCTGGTGGATCATGCGCGCGCGCGGGGTGCATCGAAGCGGGGTGGGCCGCAGCGTCAGCAAGTGACTTTGGATGAAGTGATGATCGGGAAAACTACGCGTCAGTTGGATGTGCTGGTGCTGGATCAGGCGTTACGGCGTTTGTCGCAGATGGATGCCCGGCATGGGCGCGTGGTGGAGATGCACTTTTTCGGCGGCTTAACGTTTCGCGAGATTGGAGCGGTGCTCGGTATGGACGAGCGGACGGTGAAGCGCGACTGGGCGATGGCGCGGGCGTGGCTGCGGAGCGAGCTTTCTTCGTTGTAACAATGACACCGACTCAATATCGACGGTTGGTGCCCCTGTTTGAAGCCGCAATGAAGCTGCCGGCGTGGCAGCGCGTGACATTTGCGAAAGGGCATTGCGGCGATGACCCGCAGTTACTGTACGATCTCCTGGCGCTTTTGAAAAATGCCGAACTCCCGGCTGACTCGCTGGATCGGCCAGTGGGGTGGGTTAAAGGGAAGACGGATAGTTCGGCTCGCCGGAAGCCTCCGGCACAGCAGCGCTTGATGGTGGAAGGTTACCAAATCGTTCGCTCGCTAGGACGCGGTGGGATGGGCAAGGTTTATGAAGCGATTGACCGGAAGACGGGCGCGACGGTGGCTATCAAATTCATCCGGACGCGTGGAGCTTTTTCAGAAGACCAGCGGCTGCGATTTCTGCTAGAGGCGCGCGGGATGGCCTTGATGCGGCATCCGAACATTGTCGAACTTTATGACATTGGACAGACGCAGGGCAACCTGTATCTGGTGATGGAGTACCTCCGGGGAAGGTCGCTGCGGAGTTGGTTGAGCGAGGGGCCGCGACTCGAGAACACGGCCACAACGGTCCGATTCGTGCTTCAGATTATGGGCGAGCTGGCGCGGGCGTTAGCGTTCGCGCATGCGCAAGGGTTTGTGCATGGCGATGTGAAGCCCGAAAACATAATGGTTCTGGACAGTGGGGCGACCGCTGCTCCGGTTGCCAAGCTGATCGATTTTGGGTTGGTGCGGCAAGAGACGCGAACGGCGGATCGACTAGGAGGGGGCGGGACTCCGCCTTATATGGACCCGGAGTTGTTTCGATCAGCTGCCGGTGTGGCTACGCCGGCTTCGGATGTTTGGGCCTTGGGAGTGACATTGATTGAGTGTCTGACGGGCAAACGGCCATTTGCGAATGCGGAGCAGGCTGCAAGAGTGGCGCATCATCGACTCTCACAGGAGACGCCGATGGGGC
>PMQB01000277.1:3167-5691 GCA_003169195.1 Bryobacterales bacterium | reverse complement strand
TCGAATCCTACCTGGGGAGCCAAATTATTTCTATCCGCGGCTCTTAAGCCACCAGTTCATGCAGCACCTTGCCGGCCACATCCGTAAGCCGGAAATCGCGGCCGCTATAGCGGTAGGGTAGCTTCAGGTGATCAATCCCCATCAAATACAAAATCGTCGCATGAATATCATGCACATGCACCGGCTTGTCGATCGCCTTGAAGCCAAAGTCGTCCGTCGCCCCGTAAATCGTGCCGCCCTTCACAGCACCACCCGCCAGCCACATGGTGAACCCGAACGGGTTATGATCGCGGCCGCGCTTGGCCTGGTTCGCCATGCCACCGACTTCGCGCACGGGCGTGCGTCCAAACTCGGAACCGCAAACCACCAGCGTGTCGTTCCAAAGACCACGCGCCTTCAGATCCTTGATCACGGCCGCAAACGCTTGGTCGGAATGCTTGGCATTTACTTTGTGCGCCATGATATCCGCGTGTGCATCCCATGGGTCGCCCTTTGAATAATAGAGCTGCACCATGCGCACGCCTTTTTCCACCAGGCGCACCGCCATCAAAGCGCCACGCGCGACATCACCCGGACCATACATGTCGAGCGTCGCTTGCGACTCCTTCCGTATATCGAAAACCTCCGGCGCCTCCGTCTGCATTCGGTAGGCGGTCTCCATAGACTGGATCACCGCTTCCACCTGCGGATCGCTACCGGCATCCTGCGCGCGGATCTTCTCTAGTTTGTCGAGCAAGTCGAGTTCTCGTCGCTGCTCGGTTTGCGAAAATTTCGGATTGTTGACGAAGTTCAGAATCTTTTTCGGGTCGAAGTTTTTTTCGATAACAACCTTCTGCAATTTTTCTTTGCCGTCTTTATCCTTTTCAGGGGCCGCGCTCATGGGCGCGCCGCCGGCACCATCAACAACACGTTTGTTGGCGATATACGTCCCTTGGTTAACCGCGGGCAGAAAGCCATTGCTCCAAAGCGGTGGTCCAACGGTTGTTGGGATGTCTGGACACAAAACAACGAACCCCGGCAGATTTTTATTCTCACTACCGAGCCCATAGGTAAGCCACGCACCCATCGAAGGGCGGCCAGCCTGATTGGCACCAGTATTCAACATCAGACACGACGGCTCATGGTTGGGAATTTCCGTATATACGGAGCGCACCCAACAAATGTCATCGGCCACCTCACCCAAATGCGGCCATAACTCGCTCACATCCATGCCGCATTGCCCGTGTTTTTTGAAAGCAAACGGCGACTGCATCAACTCACCCGTTCGTCTCTCTGTCGATATCGAACCGCCGGGCATCGGCTGTCCGTCGTACTTGGCGAGCATCGGCTTGGGGTCGAACGCGTCAATCGTCGAAAGGCCGCCGTTCATGAACAGAAAGATCACTCGCTTCACGCGCTGCGGATGATCGAGCCTGGCCACACCAAGCCCCTTATCGTCCAGACCAGCTTTCAGCATGGACTCACCCAGCATGCCCGCAAAGGCCATCATGCCGAATCCATTGCCAACCTTGCGTAATGCTTCTCTGCGAGTAACCGGAATTGAAGATTTGTGACTGGACATGTATGGACCTTTTTAGTTGATAAAAATGAATTCGGTGGAACTGAGCAACAGTTTGGCGTAACGGCCCCAAACGGTGGGTTCGTATTTAATCTCAGCGGGTCCACCACTCCCCTTGCGCACGCCAGGAACGCCTTCCATCATGCCCATGCCCATTTCCGCACTTGGATCTGCCGGAGTTGCATCAGCCGGCGCAGCCGCCGCACTTTCGGCGCTCGGCCCACTCGCTGGCTGATCGGTAGCCGGAGGCGCGCTGGCCTTGGCATCGGTGGTCGTGGGCGCAGGCTTCGCCTCGCTATCCTTCTTCTGCTTTTCCTTTTCTTTTTCGAGCGCCTGTTTCTTGCTTTCTTCGTATTCCTTAAGCGGCTCGGTCTTCAGATACTCCAGCGCGATTTGGACTTCGGCCTCTTTCGGATCACGGCCATAGACCAGGTTGTAAAGTTTGCGAATGCGCGCAGCATTGTTCGGCTCAGCTGCCGCGCGTTTGTAGAGTGCTTCCGCCTCCAATTGCACGAAATCGCTATTCATGAGGAAAAGGCGCTGTAGCGGAACGGTTGTAGTGAAGCGCTTTTCCGCGCTGATGTTGGGCGGCGGAAAATCGAAGAGTTGCAAATACGCATCCAATTTGTAACGGCTCACGTGGCCATAAACCGTGCGCCTGTGATACTCGGGCGTAAGATCTTTCGGCGGCCCGCCAATCTGATCATCCAGATCTCCCGCCACTTCCAAGATCGAATCACGAACCTGCTCGGCATCCATTCGCTTGCGGCTGGCGCGCCAATAGAGCCTGTTGCCAGAATCTCTCTCCGAAGCTTCAACATCGTTCGCAGTGGAGAGCTGGTACACCGAGCTCAGCATAATTTCACGCTGCAGCTTCTTGATTGACATACCGTTATGCACAAACCAGTTCGCCAGATATTCCAGCAGTTCTGGATCAGTAGGCCGCTCTCCGCCAAAGCCGAAGTT
>PMQB01000277.1:2443-3135 GCA_003169195.1 Bryobacterales bacterium | reverse complement strand
GGCCCCAGCGATTCCGGATTTCCACGAAGCGCCAGTTGGATGTTCACCGGCTTATCGGAATCCTTCACCCCGTGGACAAACGGATAACGCGCGTCGACTTTCTTTTGGAGCGTTTCCACATCTTCCTGCAGCATTTTCAAACGCGCCTGAGCCGAAGGCCCCAGCCTGCTTTCGAGTCCCCAGCCTCGGAACATCAAGACACCCGGCGTCTGCTTTCGCGGATCAGGGTCCATCATGTCGTTGGCATCTTCCTCTTTGAGTTCCCGGAAGAAAATCTCCGTCCAGAAGTTCGTCTGGTCATCAGGCAAGCTCTTTAGGCGCAGCAGCGCCCCCGGATTGAAATCCTTGTTCGAAACGAAATTGCTCGGCTTGTCGGTCTGTTTCTTGGGCTTGGTTCCATCCACGTCTTTGTCGGTGATGACGCGGTTCTCTTCATCAATCCCATCCTTAGCCACGGTTACATCCACAATCTGCTGTTGAAACTTATCGGCCAACTTCTTCGCTTCCGTCTCGGTGCCGCCGCCCTTCTTCATCATCGCCAGCCATTCATCTTTGTTGTGATACTTGTCGGTGGGCTTGCCCATGTACTTGATCCAGCGTTCCAACAGCTCGTAATCAAGCCGGCGCTTATCCACCACTTGCGCAATGTCTTTCTTCTGTTTGCCGGTCACTTCCCAAACGCCCATCAAGTA
>PMQB01000277.1:0-2364 GCA_003169195.1 Bryobacterales bacterium | reverse complement strand
TGATCGTGGCAGCGGGCACACTGCACGGTCATGCCCAGGAACCCGCGGGTCACCGCATCCACACGGTCATGACGTTCGTCGGCGCGCGTCACTTCGTTGGAACCGTTGTCGTAGTACCACGGACCCAAGCCCAGAAATCCAGTAGCTGGGATCGTCTTATAACGGACTTTGGCGTCCAAGAGGTCGCCCGCAATCTGAGCCTTTACAAACTGATCGTACGGCAGATCGTCGTTGAACGCGCGGATCACCCAATCGCGGTACGCCCAAGCATTCGGATAGGGCCGATAGCCGCGCGGAAAGGGATTCAAACTTCGATAATCATCTTCGCCATAGCGCGCCACATCAAGCCAGATACGGCCCCAACGTTCTCCATAGTGCGGCGAAGCCAGCAGACGATCCACCACCTTTGCAAATGCATCGGGCGAATTATCTTTCGCGAAAGCCGCTTGCTCTTCCGGCGTAGGCGGCAGCCCGGTGAGATCCAGATAAGCACGCCGCAGAAGATCGTGTTTGGTGGCCGGATGAACCGGCTTGAGCCCTTCCTGTTCCAAGCGCGCGAGCACAAAGCGGTCAATACCCGTCTTCGGCCACGCTTTATCCTTCGCTACCGGTTCCGCCGGTTCCTTCAACGGCAAGAACGACCAGAAGTTCCTGCGCTCCGGAGAGATAACATATTTCCCATCTTTGCTGGGAGCCACGGCGGCGGCCGTACTCGCCGGCCACGCAGCGCCTGCCTTGACCCATGCTTCCAACGCAGCCACTTCCGCCGGCTTCAGCTTGCTACCGTAGGGCATCTTCAAGTCCGGATCAGTCTGACGAACCGCTTTTATGAACAAACTCTTGTCAGGATCTCCCGGCACTAACGCGGGGCCACGTTTACCGCCCTTCTTCATCCCTTCCAAACTGTCGAGACGCAGGTCTCCCAAGTGCGAATTCGCGTGGCATCCGAAGCAATTATTCGCCAGAATAGGCCGGATTTTCGTTTCGAAATATTCCGGCGTGCCGGCATTTACCGTTTGTGCGGCAAGCGGGTGAACGGTCTCTAGCAATACAAGAGCGCTGAAGATGAAACTGATTGAACGCGGCATGATTGTCTCAAGTGTCGAACTTAACGCAGACGCTGCGGCGAAACGAAACCACCCGGACGAGGAGTGAACAGCCAAACAGGGCTGCACGGTACTTCATTTAAGTTATCAGAATTTCTTAGGATCAATGCGCCAGATATTGTGGGCTCGCAGATTCGACAGCCAAATAGAGCCATGCCCTGCCCGGATGGAATCTCCACCTTCGCCCACCCATTGTCGGATCACCGTGTTAGTAGCCGGGTCAATCTCAGAAATCGGAATGTGAAACAAAGTGGCCCAAATATGTCCGAAACCATAAGCAATCTCTCCGCCTTCGCCGGGAATACCCACCTCAATGGTGGCTACCACTTTGCGTGTTTGCGTATCAACGCGTGAAATCGTGCCATCGCCCTGATTCAACGTCCAAACACAACCATCGCCAAATGTTTCAAAACGAGCACCGGGTCCAACCGCAATCGAGTCCGTCACTTTGTTCGTGGCGGCGTCCACGCGGGTCAACATGTTCTTGGCAGGAGTAGTGACCCAAATCGCGCCATCACCATAAACGACGGCCGCCGAACCGGCAGGCACATCAACTGCCGCCGCAACCGTGTTGGTCTTAGGATCGATGCGTGACAGTGTCCCCTTCGGATCGGTTACCAGCCAAACCGCATCTGCGCTCGTTGCAATTCCGCCTTCGCTTTCTCCTGGCCCGATGGGAACCGTCGCAACCACAGTATTCGTCGCAACGTCTATCCGCGAAATAGTCTTGTCTCCACAACTTGGTACCCAGATGCTGCCGAAACCCGCCGCTAAACCAGAGCACGGGCGCTTGCCAACGGTGATGTTCGCCGCAATCTTGTTGGTATTTACATCCAGCCGGTGAACAATACTCCGCGGCCCGTTCGTGACCCAAACCGCATCTTCCGTGAGAACCTGCCAATCGGGCGATCCGCTTTCCGCATCAAAGATGGCGATGGGCGTAATGGTAGAAAGTTCACGCTTCACCCCCGGAGTGCTCACGCCAGGCGGAGGTGCATGTTTCTTCCCCGGCTGTTGAGCCTGAACCGTCAGAACGATTAAAAAGCACGCTGCAAAAAGTTTTGGGTTCATCGTTTGGATTTCCTATTCCGGCAGCGTCACAATGACCCTCTTCGGATCAATCCGCCACACCGTACCTGTTTTGGTATTCGACAGCCAGATAGCTCCGGGCGAAACCGCAATGGCACCGCCGCCTTCTCCGGTGAATTGCTGAATCACCATTTCCGTCTTCGGATCGATGCGCGCAAGCGGGAACCCT
>PMQB01000507.1 GCA_003169195.1 Bryobacterales bacterium | reverse complement strand
GAATTCAAGGTGGCCATTACTAAAGCCGTCACCGCCATTCGCGAACTGTTCCGCTTAATGAGCAACGGCAAAACCAGCGTCTATCTAGCCACCGGCCCCATCGAAATGGTGACTGACCGTACTCGCCTGGAAGACGAACTCACCGGTCACGGCTACAAAGTCCGTCCCAGCTTCGCGCTCGATAGAAGGTTCCCTGCCGAAACTCTCGTCTCCGAAGTTGACCCTTGCTCCCGCGCCATCTTCCTCCTCGGCGCCCAACACGACCCATTCGTCAGCCAGCAAATCGATCAAGCCGTCGCACTCAACAAGCCTTGCCTCTTCTGGATTCACCCGCGCCTCTCCCTCAACGCCATACCCGAACAACAGCGCCTCCTCCAACACCTCCAAGACCGCCGCGATCTCCCGGCTGGCTCTGAAATCCTCGGAGGTCAATCCATCCCTGCTCTGTGGAACGCCCTCGAGCCCAAGCTAAAGCCCGCTGAGCCTAAACCCGCCCCCACCACCGAATCCACCAAGCCCAGCGTCTACCTCATCTTCGACGCCACCCTTTCAGCTGAATCGGAGGCCGCCGCCCACCTCAGCGGCATTCTCGAAAACCGCAACCTCCAAGTGATCCAATCCAATCACTTCGACGATCACCAAGACCTGATGAATACCTCCGACGCCGCCCTGCTGCTGCGCACCACTAACCCCAAATCCGATGACTGGTGGCTCCGCCTGTTAGCACAAGAGGTCATTCTCAACACCCGCTTCGCCTCCAAAGCGCTGGTTCTCGCCGACACCACTCGGCTCAAGTTGACCGCCAGCGACATCCCAGTCCTCCCCTACTCGCAGCCCTTCTCTCCGCAAGCGCTTGATCCCTTCATCGACAAACTCCAGCGTGCCCGAGGTGCCCATGCCGGCAGCCGTTGAACTCGCGCCCGATCTCTCCGTTCGTCAGCCATACCCAGGCCTGCGCCCATTCGAAACCAAGGAGGCCGTTCTCTTCTTCGGCCGCGAAACCCACACCGCCGAACTATTGCGTCGCTTGGCCGAACAGCGCTTTCTCGCCGTCGTGGGAAGCTCGGGCAGCGGCAAGTCCTCCCTCGTTCGAGCCGGCTTGCTCCCCGCGCTGTACCGCGGCCGCCTAGTGGGCGCAACCTCCCAATGGCGCATCTGTGTCATGCGTCCCGGCAGCGCTCCGTTAGATAATCTCGCGAAATGCCTGGCGTTGCAACAAATCGGCGCACCTACCCTGCAAGAGGTTCGCGAAAAAGTGGGCCGCTCCAGTCTGGGCCTCGCGCGCGCCGTCCGCGATACCAGCCTCGCCGAAGGTGAAAGCGTCCTCTTAGTCGTCGATCAGTTCGAAGAACTTTTCCGCTTTGCGAACGAACGCAAAGAAAAAGATGGCGGCGCCGAGGCCCGTCTGTTCGTCTCCTCACTCCTTGAAGCCACTGACGCCTCCACCGCCCCGCTCTACGTTGTCCTCACCATGCGCTCCGATTTTCTTGGCGAGTGCACCCAGTTCGTTGGCTTGCCCAACGCTTTGAACCGCAGCCAATATCTCATTCCCCAACTCACCCGCGAACAGGTCCGCGATTCCATTGAAAAGCCGGCGCGCTTGGTGGGAGCTGAGATCAACAATCGCCTCGTGGAGCGGCTCCTCAACGAATTGGGCGACGATACCAGTGACCTGCCCGTACTCCAGCATGCCCTCAATCGCACCTATCTGCAGTTCCTTTACGACGGTGGACAAGGCGAGATCTTAGTCAAACACTACGCCGACGCCGGAACTCTTTCCGACGCACTGGATAAACACGCCAACGCCGTCTTGCAGACGCTCAGCCAAGCCGCCCAACCCTGGACCGAAAAGATCTTTCGCGCACTCACGATGGAGGAAGGCCGCCGCAAAATTCGCCGGCCAACCAGGCTCGACCGTCTTTATTCGATTGTCAGCGCAAGCGACGCACTAGGCCAGCAACTCGTGCGCGAAGTAGTAGAGTCCTACGCCGCCCGCGAAAATTCGCTGCTCGTTCATTCCGAAGATCAAGTGATCGATATCTCTCACGAGAGCCTGATTAGCCATTGGGGCAAGTTGAAGCAATGGGCCGATAGCGAAGCCAAAGCGGCGAACTGGTATGAGCGTGCGGCCGACGATACCGTTCGTTATGCTGCCGGCGAAGTTCTTACCTGGCGCGGCCCGGAACTGAGTCTGGCTCTGGAGAACCTGCAAAGCAAAACCTGGAACCCGGCCTGGGCTGAGCGGGTATGCAATGGTACGCCGGCGTTTGAAGAAGTAAACGCATTCGTCAAGCAAGGAGACGCCGAGCAGCGGCAACAGCGTGCCGAGGAAGAAAGCCGGGCGGCCCAGAAGCTGGCCGACACAGAAGCGCGCGCCAACGCTGAAGAACAGGCCAAAAAGGCAGCAGAAGCACTCACCAATACCCAACGGCGGGCCAATCGCTTATTACTGGCTGCCGGTCTTTCCATCATCGCTTTAGTCGGCTTTGCACTCTGGAGCCAGATCAGAATGAACAAACTTTTGGAATCGCAGAGCAACGCGCTGCTTGCCGGTCAAGGCGATCTGCAAGCCAAACTCGGCGCTGCGGCAAAGGCCCGCGTAAACCCCGAAGATGGTCTCCACTATGTGTTCATCCCACCGGGCGACTTCAAAATGGGTTGCTCCCCTGGTGATTCGGATTGCTTCCCGGATGAGAAGCCCACGCACGATGTCAAAATCTCCAAAGGCTTCTGGCTCGGCCAGACTGATGTCACACAGGCAGCTTGGAAACGAGTGATGAATATCGAACCGAGTCATTTTAAAGGCGATCAATTGCCTGTCGAACAAGTGAGTTGGGATGATGCTGTGAAGTATTGCGAAACCATTGGCGGGCGTCTCCCAACGGAAGCCGAATGGGAATACGCTGCCCGTGCCGGAAGCACTTCCGCTCGCTATGGCGAATTAGATGCTATTGCCTGGTACGACAAGAATAGTGGCGGAACCACACATGCCGTCGGCTCCAAACAACCCAATCAGTTCGGTCTCTTCGATATGTTGGGCAACGTGTATCAGTGGACAGCGGATTGGTACGGAGAGACGTACTATAGCCCGCAGGCGGTCACCAATCCATCGGGACCGGCCAGTGGTCAGAGGCGAGTCGTGCGCGGGGGTTCTTGGTTCAACAATTCTCAGTTCGCCCGGGCTTCGAACCGTTTCAGGAACGAGCCTTCGTATCGGAACNNCTTCCGATGTGTAGGGGAATTGCGTTAATAGTTTAGAGTTTTAAGTTTAAAAAAGCGGGGGATTGCCAAGGGGGCGGCGGCCCCCTTGGCGGACAAAATTGTTTATCCTAGTCCAAATATGACTGAAACAGCAGTAGTGGAACCTATGGATTTTACCCAAGGTGGAAAAGTTCCCCAAGTCCTATCGCTTCTCGGTGGGTCAAAATCTGGTGGATACTTCCCTCGATCTTTTAATGCTGTTGGTAGACGCGACTTACCAGGCACGCAACGCCGCCGCGCTGGCCGCCGCCGTAGGCAAAGTGAATCGAGCCCGCTACCTGGTGAGAATGGCGAAGGATCTGCGGATGTTGAATTTGAGCGGCTATGAGTTTGCTTCACAGGGGCTGGACGAAATCGGAAGAATGACCGGAGGCTGGTGGAAGAGCGTGAAAGGCAAGGATGAAGCGGGCCGGTAATCTCTGGCCGCAGGTTGTCTGTTGGGACAATCTACTCGATTCGGCCCTACGCGCAGCTCATGGCAAGAAGAACCGGCCCGACGTAGCCCGCTTTCTCTTTCAACTTGAGCCCAATGTCTGCCAGTTGCAGCGCGAACTGGAAGCGGGCGTCTATACGCCGGGCGGCTACCGGAGCTTCTGGATTCACGACCCCAAGCCCCGCCTCATCTCAGCCGCGCCCTTTCGTGACCGCGTCGTGCATCATGCCTTGACGCGCGTGCTTGAGACTGTTTTCGAGCCCCGTTTCACCGCGAATTCTTTTGCTTCTAGAAAAGGCTTTGGCCAGCATAAAGCTTTGTCGAAAGCCCGCGCAGCGGTAGGCCGCTACCGCTATGTTCTGAAGTGCGATATCCGCAAGTACTTTCCCTCCATTGACCATCAGATTTTGAAAGACTTACTGGCTCGCGCGATAAAGTGCAAACGCACGCTCGATTTGGCGGCGCGCATCATCGACGGGTCGAACCAGCAGGAAGAGGTGCTCGCCTGGTTCCCTGGTGATACCCTTTTTACTCCGCTAGAACACAGGCGCGGCTTGCCCATTGGCAATCAGACGTCGCAATTCTTTGCCAATGTGTATTTAAATGCGCTTGATCATTTTGTGGTGCGGGAACTGCGGCCCGCGCTCTATCTACGCTACGTAGATGATTTCGTTCTTTTCGGCGATGACAAGGCGGCCTTGGCAGAAATGCGGCGGGAAGCGGAAAACTTGTTAGCACAACTGCGGCTGAATTTGAACGGGGGCAAAAGCCGCGTCTACTGTTGCGCCGATGGGCTCTCCTTTCTTGGCTGGCGTCTGTTTCCAGGAAACGCCCGGCTCCGGCGTCGCAACGTGGTGAACATCAGGCGGCGCCTACGCGCTATCTCGAACTCCTTCCATGCGGGCAGAATGGACTTCCTATCCGTGGAGCAGCGCATCACGGCTTGGCTGGGACACGCCGCCTTCGGCGATACATGGCGCTTGCGGCAGAGCTTGTTCGATGGATTTACACTAACGGAAGCGGAACACGGTCGCCGTGCGCGGGGGTTCTTGGAACAACAATTCACAGAACGCCCGGGCTTCGAACCGTAACAGGAACGAGCCAACGAATCGGAACAACAATATAGGCTTCCGATGTGTAGGG
>PMQB01000471.1 GCA_003169195.1 Bryobacterales bacterium | reverse complement strand
GAGGAAGAAATAGGCGAGCCAATGGATGGCGAAGTCCTCGTAAAAGTCCTCTATATCTCGCTCGATCCTGCCATGCGCGGTTGGATGGATGAAGGCAAATCGTACGTTCCGCCGGTCGGCATCGGTGACGTGATGCGAGCCCTCGGGGTCGGAAAAATTGTTGCTTCTAAGTTTCCAGGGTTGGCCGCGGGTGACTACGTCGGCGGCATTTTTGGCGTCCAGGAGTACGCTACGGTTCCAGGCAAAGCGGTGGATAAGATTGATGCTCCCTTGGAGAAACTCCCCGTCTTCCTTGGCGGCCTCGGCATGCCAGGCATGACCGCGTATTTCGGGCTGCTCGACGTAGGCAAACCCGAATCTGGCAATATCGTTGTTGTTTCGGGTGCAGCGGGAGCGGTCGGTTCAGTTGTCGGTCAGATTGCCAAGATCAAAGGTTGCACCGTGGTGGGAATCGCCGGCGGCACCGAGAAGTGCAATTACCTGACCGAGCTTGGTTTCGATTTAGCGATCGACTACAAGACCCAGAACGTGTCGGCAGCGCTTCGCCAGCATTGCCCGAAAGGCATTGACGTGTTTTTTGACAACGTCGGTGGCGACATTCTGGATGCTGCTTTGGCGAATCTGGCCATGCGTGCACGGATTGTGATCTGCGGCGCCATCTCGCAATACAACAGCACGACGCCCATCAAGGGCCCTTCGAATTATCTTTCGCTCTTAGTCAATCGCGCCAGTATGACCGGCATGCTGGTTGTCGATTTCATGAGTCGCGCCACCGAGTTTCGAGCGGCGATGTGGCCCTGGATTCAACAAGGAAAAATCAAGACGCGTGAACACATTGTAGATGGGTTAAACACGTTTCCCGAAACCCTATTGATGTTGTTCAACGGGACAAATGACGGCAAACTGATGATCAAGGTGGCCGGGGATTAAGTCCTTCAAGAATGCGAATTGCCTGCCGTGAGTTGTCTGGTTGGTTTGCTAAGAACGCCACCCTTGTTACGCCTACACCTTTCTTAGCGGGAGTGGCCGGCGAACAGTTCGCCCGCGAACGTCTGAAACAGGGTTTAGAAGCGTGGGAGCGGCCCGCAATTTATGGACTGGATTCATGGCTCGTTGCGTGCTGGCAAGAGGCTCGTTATGCTTCGGCGGATGTTCCCACTCTTCTCTCGCCGCCCCAAGAGCGCGCCTTATGGCACTCCATCATTGAACAAGAGCATCCGCAATTGTTTGATGTCTCGGCCACGGTGCGTTTGGCTCGTGCGGCGGCAACCCTGTTGGCTGAATGGCACATTTCATCCGAAGGCGAAATATGGAACGAGCATGCCGATGCCCAACAGTTTCAGAACTGGCTCCGGCTGCTGCGCCGCAAGTGTAAAGAGAACGGTTGGATCACTCGCGCGGAGCTGCCGCGTTCACTGTCTACCTGGATGGCGACCGGCTTGCTCCGGCCCCCTATCACGGTGTTCGTTGGCTTCCAAGACAACTCGCCTGCGCTCGAAAGCGTTCTGAATGCGATGGGCAGTTTGAGTGTTCGCGTACCTCTGGACGCGACTCCGGTGGCGAAGAGAGCCCTCTCGAAAGAATGCGAAACGCTTACTGCAGAAGTCGAATTTGCGGCGCGCCGTTTACGGCATCTTTTTGAAGAGAGGCCTGGGCGCTCTTTAGCGCTCTTTGTTCCTGAACTGGCAGCGCAGCATGGTCTAGTGGAACGCACACTGCAAGCGGTATTCTTTCCTTCCACTGCGACAAGGCTCGGCAGTTTCGGAAGCGGCGCCAGCGAAAATCTTTTTCACATTTTCTCTACAGGTCTGTTAATTGATCAGCCGGTGATTGCCACGGCATTGATGCTCCTGAATCTCGCTTCTCCGCGGATTGACCACGCCGACGCCGGCGCAATTTTGCGGTCGCCGTTTATAACGGGCGCAGCCACGGAGCAGAACCAGCGAGCCCTGGCCGATATTGATCTGCGCAAACGAAGAGAACTCGATGTCAGCTTGAGTGACATCGAACGCGCTTCGCGAAGCTGTCCGCTTCTGAACGCATGCTGGCATAAATTAGCCAAGCTTCTACCAAAAGCTACGCAGACGCAGCATCTTTCCGAGTGGAGCGAGTTCATCTCAGATCTCTTGGTCGCCATGGGTTGGCCGGGAGATCAGGAGTTGAGTGCGCGCGAAGAGACCATGATCAATCAGTGGAAAGATCAACTCTCCGCACTATCTAGTCTTGGCCTGGTCAATCCGCCTACGAACTTCGCGGCCGCCATCGCGCATCTGCGCCGCTTACTCGCAAGGCCGTTGGAACAGGGAGATTGGTCGTCTCCCATCCAAGTGCTCGACGTATCTCAGGCAAGCGGAGTTACTTTTGACTCGGCTATCGCGGTGGGCCTCTCGGAAGAAAGTTGGCCGCCGTCTGCGCGGATTTCGCCCCTCGTTCCGCTCAAATTGCAGCGCGCTCATCTTGTCCCCGGCAGTACTTCAGCGAGTGCCCATGAACTGCGTGCCGCGCTAACTATCTCTCTATTTGTAGCAGCGCCCGAAGTGCTTGTAACTTTCAACGCGAGGCTTTCCACTCTGGTCCGCGGTTTTGTTACTCATGAAAGCAAGCGCGAAAAGGTGTGGGATAAGCAATTAGCGCAAGATGCGTGTCCGCTCACCACGCTTGAGTGCCTTGCAGACGGGCAAGCTCCGGCCTTCGTAGCCAGTGGTGATCTGCGCGGTGGCACCGGCATCATCAAAGCGCAATCTCAATGTCCATTTCGAGCGTTTGCCGAATACCGGCTCAATGCGCGCAGCCCGGAAGATGCGTCTTTTGGTTTTGATGCGCGCGACCGCGGCGGTTTCGTCCATAAGGCTTTGGAAAATGTTTGGAAGCGCCTCTCTTCACAGAAGCAACTTCGCAGTACGCCGCCGGATGAACTGCGCCTCTTGGTGCGTGAAGCGATTGCTGAAGCTGTCAATACCAGAGAATCAGGCCCTCTGCACCAGCTCAGTTTGATTGCGGAACGCGAGCGCTTAGAGGATTTGATTCTCGAATGGCTCTCGCATGAAAGCGCCCGCAACGAAGCGTTCATCGTTGAAACCGTGGAACAAGACCGTAAATACGAAGTGCCCGGACTCAGCTTGCAACTGCGAGTGGATCGTATTGACCGCCTGGCGAATGGCAACTTGGTGCTGATCGATTACAAGAGCGGCGCACAAACCCGCGGCAAATTGCAAGGCGATCGTCCGCCAGAACCGCAGCTCTTGGTATACGCGGCCTCCGTGGGTTCAGGTGTCGACGGCATCTTCTTTGGACAGTTGAAACCGCGCGAAGTGAAAGCCGTAGGCTTCTCGCGGAAGAAACAGTTCAAAATGCAGACCGCAGAAGAGAAGAGGGATTGGGACACATATATCGAGGCTAGCCGCGAGATCGTCTTCAAGCTAGCCAACGACTTTGTGCGCGGTGCGGCTCAGGTCGACCCCATCAAAGGCGCCTGTGACTACTGCGGAAGCAAACCGTTCTGCCGCGTGAATGAAGCCGGCGCTTCGCAAGAGGACGAAGAATGATTGCGGACTCAGCAGAACGCGAACGCGCGCTCGACCCCTCGCGATCGTTCATTGTGGAAGCCCCCGCCGGTTCGGGAAAGACCGGATTGTTAACACAACGCTTCCTGCGTTTGCTGAGTGCGGTCGATCGTCCTGAGTCCATTGTGGCTATGACGTTTACTCGCAAGGCTGCATCGGAAATGCGTGAGCGCATTCAAAAAGCTCTCACAGATGCAGATAAGCCAAGCGAGTTGGAACTGGCCGACGAGTACGAGCGCAGTACCCGAGTACTGGCTACTGCGGCACTGCAACGCGATCGCGAGAAAGGCTGGAACCTGCTCGCAGATCCCGCCCAACTTCAAATTCAAACCATTGACTCCCTCTGTGCAATGCTCACCCGTCAAATGCCGGTGATCTCTGAATTTGGCGGTGTGGGCAAAGTTGTTGAAGATGCGCGAGATCTGTACAGGCTGGCCGCGCGCGATACGGTGCGTGCTCTCACGGAAGGAGACCAACACCAGCAGGATCTGTTCCGCCGAATTGCCATTCACTTTGATAACGAGATGGCGCGCTTAGAGCAGCAAGTGTCTGTCATGCTGCAGAAGCGCGAGCAATGGGGCGGCTTGCCCAAACAGTCTGACGATCCACTGGTGAATGATTTCTCGGAGTTGTTGGAGCTGGCGCGAAAATCTCTGCGTGATGTGTTCCGCCGTGCAGCGACCGTTGATTTCACGGAGGTGGCTCGCGCTGCCCGGAAAGCGCTGGGAACTCCGGAGAGCCCTACCGACTTGCTCTACTCCCTCGATTACCGCATCGAGCATCTTCTGGTAGACGAATTCCAGGACACGTCGCGCGCGCAGTATGAGTTAGTGAAGGCGCTGACGGAGCAATGGTCTGAAGGCGATCGTAGGTCGCTTTTTCTAGTGGGCGATCCGATGCAGAGCATCTATCGATTCCGTGAAGCCGAGGTCGGTTTGTTTCTACGTTGCTGGCATGAAAAGCAACTCGGCTCCGTGCGCCTGGAACAGGTGGCGCTTAAGACGAACTTCCGCAGCACGCCCGAACTGATTGGCTGGGTGCAGCAGACCATTGGGCCGATCATGGCACAAGAAGATCCGCGGCTGGGTGCTGTGTTATTCCGCCCGTCAACGGCGAATCGCAAACCGCACGGTCTTGGCGCGCGCGTTGTGCCGTTAATTGAAGATGGCGGCGCGGCTGAGGCGGCGGAAATTGTTAAGGTGATTCGGGATGCGCCGGGCGAGCCATCCATCGCCATTCTTGTCCGCGCCCGCGCTCACGTGGCCGCCATCTTGCCCGCCTTACGAAAAGCAAATGTCGGCTACAAAGCGATTGAGATCGAAGCCTTAAAAGACCAACAACATGTGATGGATGTTTTGTCCTTGACGCGCGCCGTTCTCCATTTGGGCGATCGAGTGTCTTGGCTCGCCTGTTTGCGTGCTCCGTGGTGTGGTCTCACGCTGGCGGATTTATCGGCGTTGACAGAAAACGAACCGAACCGCACAGTATTGGATTTACTTTCCGATGAAAGCAAAGCTGCGGGTCTCTCACCAGACGGGCGGGGAAGGGCAGCGCGATTACAGGCGGTGTTATCGCAGGCAGTAGGCAACGTGGGCCGCATGCCGCTGCGTGAACTTGTGGAGAAAACCTGGCTGGCACTGGGTGGTCCGGCTGCTTTACACGAAAAGAACCGGCGCGAAGACGTTACTACCTTTCTTGACTTAATGGGAACCATTGAGCAAGGAGGAATCATTCGTGACTTCAGCCTGATGAACGAACGCTTGGAACTATTCTTTGCACGCCCGTCGTCCGCCCCTTGCAATGTGGAAGTGATGACCATTCACCAAGCCAAAGGATTGGAATTCGATATCGTCATCATCCCGCAGGCCGCGCGCGGCGCCCGGTCGTCGGACAAAGATCTTCTCGTATGGACAGAAGAGACAGATGAGGATGGGACGACCTACCTGCGGATCGCCGCGCAACCGAAGAAGGGTGATTCGGCTCTAGCCTACGACGAGATCGAAGCCGTAAACAAGAAGAAAGACGAAGAGGAGAACAAGCGCCTGTTTTACGTCGCCTGCACCCGCGCCAAGAACGCTTTGCACGTTTTGGGGAGCGCGAAGCGGAAGAAAGACGGCACAGTGGTGAAGGCCGGCAGCAATACATTTCTCGGTTTGGTCTGGAGTTCTGTCGAGGAGTTATTCCAAAGCGAGTTGCGCCGGCGCGTGCCACAACAGCAGAGCTTCATCTCTGTTCTGAACAGCGGCGAGGCCGCTACCATGCTGAGTCGCCTTCCCGACACTTGGCGCATGCCCAAGTTAGAAATGTCTGTCACGTGGCAACCGGAATGGCAGCGCGCTCCTGCGTCGGCCAGGAAAGTTACTTACGAGTGGGTGGGTGATACGAGCCGCCATGTCGGCACCGTGGTTCATGAACTGCTCAAGCGCATTGCGGCCGAGGGGTCGAAAAGCTGGAACGAAGCGCGCATCGCCGCAACCCGTCCGCTGATTCGCGCTGAACTGCTTCGCTTAGGCGTGCCTGCTGTGGAAGAGTCTCAGGCCACCGCGCAAGTAACGCGCGCGTTAGCCAATACTTTGAACAGCGAACGGGGCAGATGGCTGTTGCAACCGCACGCCGAAGCGCGATCGGAATATGAAATAGGCGGAATCGTACAGGGCACTCTGACTCCTGGAAAAGTAGATCGCGTTTTCCGCGACGACGAAGGCCGTTTCTGGATTGTCGATTTCAAGAACAGCGATCACAAAGGCGGCAAGCGGAGCGAGTTTCTGGATGAAGAGCAGCGCCGCTATATGCCGCAACTGGAAAGATATGCCACGCTGCTGCAGCGTGTGAAGAGCGGGCCCGTCATGCTCGGCCTCTATTTCCCCCTAATGGACGAATGGCGCGAATTTAGTTTTGTGGCCGGCGTCGCTGCGGCTCATTAAACTGTATAGTGATGGCTGCAAGATTAACAGCGAACGTAAAAGCAGGAGGCTGTGCCTCTAAGCTGAGCCCGAAGATTCTGGACCAAGCCTTACGTTCTGTTCCGCGCATGACGAACGAGCATGTGCTGGTGGGCTACGATACCGCCGACGACGCCGGCGTCTACGATCTCACATTGCCCGGTGGCGCACCACTCGCCATGGTGCAAACCGTGGATTTCTTCACACCGATTGTGGATGATCCGTATACCTTTGGCGGGATCGCCGCAGCGAATGCGCTGAGCGATGTTTATGCCATGGGCGGACGTCCAGTGACCGCACTCTCGTTGGTTGTCTTCCCCGGCAAAGGCGAAGTAACGGAGTTGGAGCAGATCCTCAAAGGGGGTGCGGACAAGATTCACGAAGCGGGCTGCGTTATTCTGGGCGGCCACAGTATTTCGGAAGACGAAATCAAATTCGGCTATTCAGTGACAGGGCTCATTGATCCAAGGCGTATCTTGACCAATACGGGCGCTAAGCCTGGGGATGTGTTAGTCTTTACAAAACGAATCGGAACCGGTGTGGTTTCCACTGCTCTGAAAAAGGGCATCGTCGCGCAGGAGGATATGAATGCTTCCATCAAACAAATGCTCACATTGAATCGGCACGCGGCCGAAGCCATGCAACCACTGGAAGTTCATGGTTGCACCGACGTTACAGGTTTTGGCTTGCTGGGGCATGCGCGGGAAATGGCGCTGGGCAGCAATGTCACCCTGGAAATTACCGCCAGTTCGATTCGCTATCTGCCGGGAGCAATCGAATATTCGAAAGCGGGCGCTCATTCTGGCGGGTTGCACAACAATCGCGATTTTGTAGAAAGCTGCGTGTACATGGACCCAGGCATCCCCGTTGAGATTCAAGCGCTGCTTTACGATCCGCAGACATCTGGTGGCCTTCTGATTTCCTTGCCGGCTGGCGAAGCTGAGAAATTTCTGGCCGCGCAAACCGAAGCATACGTCATTGGCAAAGTGACCGAGAGACAAACCAAACCCTTGGAGGTGAAACTGTGAGCAATGCGGACAATCCGCTGATCATTGCATTGGATGTGGATAGCGCGGACGAAGCGCTGCGACTTATCGACAAGATCGGGCCCGCGGCCAATTTCTACAAAGTGGGCATGGAACTCTACGCCGCTGCAGGTATGAGTCTGGTCAAACAGATTGCTGCTACTGGGCGCAAGGTGTTTCTGGATCTGAAGCTTTATGACATTGGAGAAACTGTAAAACGTGCCACTCGCCAGATTTGTGCAAGCGCATCTCCCGCGTTTCTTACCGTGCACGGCAGCCGTTCCGTGATGCAGGCGGCCGTCGAAGGCCGCGGCGATTCGCCCACCAAACTGTTGGCGGTCACGGTCCTCACCAGCTTCGATCAAGACGATTTAGCCGATCTCGGTTATGCCACTCCAGTGGCAGATCTGGTTGACCTGCGCGTCAAGAAAGCGCGAGCAAGCAATATTGACGGCATCGTTTGTTCCCCTCTCGAAGTAGCACGCGTACGCACCTTGGCTGGCGCAGACATGAAACTAGTCACGCCCGGCGTACGTTCTGCTGGAGCCGACAAGGGCGATCAAAAGCGCGTAGCTACGCCCGCGGAAGCGCTACGCGATGGCGCCGATTATCTGGTGATTGGCCGGCAAGTGACGCGTGCTGCCGATCCACGCCGCGCCTGCGAAGAAATTCTTTATGAAATCGCATTGCCGCTCTCCGCGAACTAAATCGCGGAGAGCGAGATCGCCCTTTTACGGACGAAGCAGTTTAAGAATCGATGCCCCGTTGGGTGTTCCCAACCCGGTGCACGGATCCCAACCGGTGCTGGCGTAATAATCTCCGTTGTTGCCAACCGTGATATCGCGCAAAGCTTTTGCCGGTGCGAGCTTGCTATAGAGCTTGGGATTGAGCCATCCAACCCTTTTGCCCACTCGCTCATTGAGCAGCGCAATCAGGCCGGCCCAGAGCGGCGCCACCGCACTGGTTCCACCCACCACACCTTGCTGACCGCCGATCACCACCACATATCCGGTGGCCGGATCTGCATTGCCGGCGACATCCGGCACACCGCGTCCCGTCGGATTCGATGCAACAGGCACCGGCACATTCACAGATGCTTGATAGGCAGGCTTCGAAAAATGCTGGCTCACACCGCCGCCCGTCGCCCCGCCCGCACCATCGTTCCAAACCGTTTCCGATGCAATCTTGCCATCGGCTAACGTGAGCGTAGTTCCGCCACACGCGAGCACCCAAGGGCTGGACGCCGGAAAATCGACATGGTCCGCGCCATCGGTATCGCCGTCCGACGATCCGTTATCGCCTGAAGCCACGCAAACGGAAATGCCGAGCATCGCCGCATCGTTGAAGAGCGAATTGAACGCATTAATGGATGATGGCGTCCAACGATCTTCCGGCATACCCCAACTAATTGAGATCACCGACGGCTTTCGCGCTTTGTCGTGAATCGCCGCGCTAATGCCGTCGTAAAAACCTTGATCTGTATTCGGTGCAAAGTAAACGGCGATGCGTGACGAGGGCGCCACTGCTCCCGCCACCTGAATGTCCAACGTCACTTCGCCATCAGCACTGTTCGGATCGCCAGTGGGACTATTGGTTGCGCCATCCACTCCAATAGCAGTGACACTCACAGCAGGCAGACTCAATTGCTGCCAGTACGTTATCAAATCCGAACTGGCGTAACCACCGCCCAGCTCAATCAACGCGATGGTTTGATTCACCCCTTTGTTGGTGGGAAAGTTGTAAGCCTTGGCCACTTGAAGCGGCGTATACGCTACCGACTGATCGGCGTGAGGCAACACTCTATGGCGGGTCCTGGCAACGGCGCGCTGATCAAATCCGAATACCGCCACCACGCGGTCGGCCAGTAGTGGATCTAACCAGATGGAGCCTTTGCGTGTACGGATGGTTTTGCCATTCACTTGACGCAGATCAACGTCGGCGCCGAAAGCTTCAGCCACCGCCGCAAACTTTCCAGCCAACGTGATGGAACGAGCCGACGGATCATTCCGTACAATGCTGAATCCGTGTTTGCTCGCGAATAGCTCAACGGCCTCGACATCCGCCGGGTCAGCGCCCTGAACTCGTTCGAATTGCTGATGGGACAACCTGCCAGGCTGCGTCTTAGGAGCGTCGTCCTTGCGCCGCAGAATGCAAGTAATCTGTATAACTTCATCCGGTGAGGGCTTGCCCATGAAGGCTGCGTCAGCGGGATGTTCGCGGTTGGTACCGCTTAATATGACATGAGAAGACATGAAATTCTCCAGTCAAAGAGTAGCGGCCGCGCGCTGCCGGGCAGTTCCTGCGATACTTTCTAAAGTAGGCGTAAAGCAATGAAAAAAAAGCTGTTATCGTTCTCGAAAAAAATCTGCAAGTTTTGTGACCGTCAAAAAGTGCTGCCCGTTCTGTGCGCCGCCGGTCTTCTCACTTGGGCTCTTGGGGCTCAATCGCTCGCTGGTCTGCTGGGCAGCAAATCGCCCGAAACCGCCGCGCACGCTCAGATAGATTCGCTGAACCGAACCACACCGCGCAGCTCTATCGTGAACTTTCTGGAAGCGTGTCACGCACAGCGCTACATGATCGCCGCTCGCTATTTGGATTTGCGAAAAATCTCCGCAGACCGGCGTCTGATTGAAGGCCCCGAACTGGCCAAGCAACTGGCTGACCTGTTAGATAACGAACCGCGCTTTGAGCTGGAGCAACTGAGTGACGATCCGGCGGGAAACCCGCGCGATGGTTTGGCGCCTGACATGGACGTGCTTGTGAAGCTGAACCCGAGCGACGAGCCCAACACATTGTTCCTGCAACGAATCACTCAACAAGGCGCAGAGGTCTGGGTTGTTGCGAATGACAGCGTAACGCATATCGTTGATCTGGATGCTTTGGAAGGAGCATCCGAAATTGAGAAGCACATGCCAAAGTTCCTGGTGCGGCATAAACTTCTGGGAACCGCTTGGTGGGCGTGGATCTCCCTGATCTTGCTGATCGTCTTGCTGTTCGTCCTTTCGCATCTTTTGTCGCGCTTGTTCCTTGCCATCTTCACGCCCATTGTGAGGCGCTTTGCTCCTTCGTTGCAGAGCTACCGCCTCGCCACCCTGACTGATCCGTTACGCTTGCTTATTTCACTGGCCATCTTTAGAGCGGTGATGGAAGTGGTCACACCTTCCGCGCTGTTGCGCGACTACTTGATCAAACTCCTGGTTTTCTTTTTTACCATCGGCTTGGCGGCACTGGCAATGCGCATTGTAGATCTAGCGTCCACACAATTCTTAAACCGCTTAGAGCCGACCGAGCGTGCGTTGTCTTATTCAGTCCTGCCTCTGGGTGTGCGCGTCATTCGCATCGGCATCTTTCTGCTGGCGGCTATTTTGATTTTGGCCTCCTGGGGGTACAACACCAACGCGATTCTGGCCGGACTCGGCGTGGGCGGTTTGGCCGTCGCCTTAGCCGCACAGAAGACAATTGAAAATCTTTTCGGAGCCGTCGCCTTGGTCAGCGACCGGCCCGTGCTGGTGGGTGACTTCTGCCTGTTCGGTACTCAAGCCGGAACGGTGGAAGACATCGGCCTGCGCTCTACGCGCATCCGTACCAACGACCGCACCATGGTCACCATTCCCAATTCTGCGTTCTCCACAATGACCATCGAAAATTTGTCGCGGCGCGATCGCATGTGGTTTCATCCGACGCTCCGGTTGCGGCGCGACACCAGCCCCGACAAGGTTCGCGAAATGATGGATGCCGTGGAAGAAATCCTTCGCCAGCATCACATGATTCAGGTGGGCGATGTTCCGGTTCGCTTCACAAAGATCACCGACTATACCTTAGATTTGGAACTGTTCGCTTATGTAGCCAGTGCCGATTATAACGACTACTTGAAAGTACAAACGGAACTCTTCCTGCAGTTTCTGGAAGCGGGCCGGCAGCATGGCGTAGGATTTGCCGTGCCCATGGCGGAGTCTATAACGGTCAATCCTCCGGAGCTAAATTTGAAAGGGGACTTGAGTTTCCATCCTGCCGCAGAGCCTCCAGCAGTGCCCCCGCCGCAGGGCTGAGTTGCGGATTACCAGTGGGACAAAGCAGAGAAGAGTAAATGTTCTGCATTAACTGTTGCATTAACAAGTGACTTTTAAAAACACCGCCAACTGCAACAATCTGAACGGTTTCCGACTTCTTGAAGAGTTGATCGTAGACACCGGCTACGTAGCTGGTTAACTGCGCGGCGGCCGTTTTCAGAACTTCAAGTGCTACTTGATCACCCTGTTCAGCCGCCGTTGTTACTAGTGGAGCGTAACTTGCAATTTGCGTTCGGTCGAACTTGTTGTACATCTGATGCATCAGGGCGTTCGCTGTGGTCGCGCCCGAAACCTCAAGTAAAGCTTTATGCAAAAGTGTGGGCCGCCCCCACCCTTCTTCGAACTGAAGCGCTCCTCTTAGTGCTTGCCGGACCAAGTCAAATCCGCCTCCTTCGTCGCCAAAAACATAGCCCCAACCTCCGGCGCGTGCCGTTTTCATTTCCGCGTTTCGGCCAAAAGCGATCGAACCCGTGCCGGCAATGATGATGATCCCGGGTTGTCCCGCAGTTCCACCCGAGAGGGCGATCTCGGCATCATGCGTCAGCTTGTAGCGGTCGCTGGCAATCAGTTCTTTGGTGTAAGCTTCCTTGTCTTCCGTACCGCCGCTTAAGCCGAGACACACCGACGCGAAGTGAATCGATGTCGATTCCAGACCCGCTTCGTGATACGCCTGGCGCAAGCAATCGCCCACGGCGCTCAGAAATTTGCTGCGCCCTTCTGCGGAGGCAACGTGATTACACGGACCACCGCGTCCCCGCCCGATCACTTTTCCGGTCTCATCGGCAAGCAGCGCCTTGGTACTAGATTGCCCGCCGTCCACTCCCAAATAGAATCGCGTCATGCCGAACCCTTAAGCGAGTACCTTGTCTGCGGAATAGCAAAGCGGATCGAGCGGACATTCGCCGCACTTTGGTTTACGTGCGACGCAGATGCCCCGCCCAAAGTGAATCACTTGATGTGAGAATTGAATCCAGTGATCCTGCGGAAGCAATTTGATCAGGTCTTGTTCGATCTTCACGGGCTCTTCATTTTTCGTCAGATCGAGCCGCTGTGTGATCCGCTGCACATGCGTATCCACCACCACCCCTGATGCAATTCCAAACGCAACTCCCAAAACCACATTCGACGTCTTGCGCGCAGCGCCGGGAACGAGCAGCAACTCATCCATGCTTTTGGGCACCTCTCCTTTGTAATCGGCCATTATCTTTTTCGCGGCCCCGATGAGCGACTTCGCTTTGTTGTTGAAGAACCCGGTTGACCGGATATCCTGCGCGAGTTCGTCTTGCGATGCGGCAGCCATCGCGGCAACGGTCGGATATTTCTTGAACAATCCGGGCGTTACCTTGTTCACCCGTTCGTCAGTGCACTGAGCAGAAAGGATAGTCGCCGCCAGCAGTTCCCATGCGTTGCTGTGGTGCAGCGCGCATGTCACGTTCGGGTACAGTTTGTCCAGCCCGGCCAAGATCTTGTCCAGCCGTGCTTTCCGTTCGGCCGCCGTCTTCGGCTTGGGCACTTTCTTGGGAGGGGTTACCGGATGTACTTTATTTGCGTTTAGTGCTTCAGCCATGGAATACCGTTAACATACCGCAGACGTACTCTTCTGATCCTGCGCCTTGAACGGCGGCATCTAAAGAGTGCGCATGCAAATCTACCACCTTCGTTGCGAACTGATCACGACCTGTCCGCTTGAACAGACGTTCGACATTTTCAAGAATCCACTCAACCTCGCTAAAATCACGCCAAGCTGGTTGAACTTCCAGGTGTTGACCAAGGACGTGCAGATGCGCAAAGGTGCTGAGATTGAGTACAACATTAAATGGTTGGGCTTGCCGATTCACTGGAAGACGCTGATTTCCGAATACGAACCGCCCGCCTCTTTTGTCGACCAACAGGAAAAAGGGCCATATACTCTTTGGCGGCACCACCACACCTTTGAAGAAACATCAGCCGGTACCAGGGTGGGCGATCATGTGGAGTACGCCTTGCCGCTGGGGGTGTTGGGCGAAATCGCGCATGCCGTTATGGTGAAGAGGCAATTGGAAGCAATCTTCCGCTTCCGTCAACGTGAGATCGGAAATCTGCTAGCTGGGAAAACGGTCGAAGTGGTTGCGCCGGTGATTACGACCTAAGACGGGGCGCCGTTTTCCAAAAAATTGCGCAGTCGGTGGCTGCGGCTGGGATGCCGCAACTTCCGCAGCGCCTTCGCTTCAATTTGGCGAATGCGTTCGCGCGTGACCGCAAAATTCTGGCCAACTTCTTCAAGCGTGTGTTCGCTGCCATCTTGCAGACCGAACCGCATCTTCACAATCTTTTCCTCGCGCGGACTCAGCGTCTTCAACACTTCCGCTGTCTGCTCACGCAGGTTGAGATTGATAACGGCTTCCGAGGGAGACACCATCCGGCTATCCACTAGGAAATCTCCAAGGTTCGATTCTTCTTCTTCGCCCACTGGCGTCTGTAGCGAAATCGGTTCCTGCGCAATGCGCATAACGCGACGAATCTTGCTAGGCGAAAGATCCATCCTGAGCGCCAACTCATCTGTAGTGGGTTCGCGCCCTAGTTCCTGCTGCATCACCCGCTGCAGCCGAACCAGCTTATTGATGGTCTCAATCATATGCACCGGAATACGAATGGTGCGAGCTTGGTCGGCAATCGCGCGCGTCACAGCTTGGCGTACCCACCAGGTGGCATACGTCGAAAATTTGTAGCCGCGTTTGTAATCAAACTTGTCCACCGCGCGCATCAGGCCGATGTTGC
>PMQB01000399.1:15941-24012 GCA_003169195.1 Bryobacterales bacterium | reverse complement strand
CTACGAACTGCAGGTCCTGGACGGCTATAACAACAAGACGTATGTGAATGGCATGGTGGGCAGCATCTACAAACAAGCGATACCGCTGGCCAATGCCAGCCGCAAGCCGGGCGAATGGCAGGGGTACGACGTGGTTTGGACCGCGCCTACCTTCAACGCAGACAGCTCATTGAAGACTCCGGCGTTCGTCACCGTGTTCCTCAACGGCGTCCTGGTGGAGAACCATTTTCAACTCCGGGGCGAGACGCGCTACATTGGACAACCTTTCTACAAGATGTACACGTCCGCGCCTATTAAATTACAGGCACACGGCGATAAGAGCGAACCCATCAGCTTCCGCAACATCTGGGTGAGAGAGCTGAATTAACTGTTAGAACGCCAGCTTCAATCCAAACTGAAACTGGCGTGCATTGCTGGCCGAAGTAAAGCCGAGTGGTTCGCCCTCGGATATCGATTTGCTGCCGGTGAAGTTGAACGGACCCGGCAGCGCTAGACGCGGATCACCCGGCGAGAAGGTGTTATTCACGCTCAGGAAGTTGGTGTGGTTCAGCAAATTGGTTCCTTCCACACTGACTTCCAGTCTCGTTGCCGAATCGGCCTTCAAATAGAACGCTTTTGATACTCGCATATCAAAGCTGTAGAATGCCGGGCCAAGGCCACTATCACGCGGAATGTAAATCGGTCGCGCATAGAGCGAGTGTCCTTCGGTGCCGTTTTGCGCAGCAGGAACCGTCACGCTGAACGGAATACCGCTACGAGCGGTGACAATAGGCGAAAGCAACAAGCCCGAGATCCAGCGTGGACCCGATGTTGTGTACACCGCGTTCGCCACGAAGTTGTGTTTGACGTTGAAGGCGGAGAGTCCGCGTTCAAGGTAGAGCCTTGTCGGCGTGAAAGAAGCAAACTGAGAATTGAAATCTGTCACGTCGTCTATCGACTTGCTGAAGGTATAGTTGGCCTGGAACTGAAAATTCCGCGAATACCGTTTGGTCAGCGAACTTGTCAAGCCATGGTAAGTGGAGTTTCCAATCGACGAATAGGTATTGGCTTGCGTGATGAGCGGGTTGATGGGCGCGTAGAGCGGCCCGTACGTAGGATCGTACCCAGCTTCTTTATAATTCGTTTCTTGGGAAAGCTGCAGATGTACGCCTCGGTACATGAGGTATCCCACCTCCAGCGAGAGATTTTGCGCAATCTGCCGCGCAATGCTGAAACTCGCTTGAATGGAATAGTTGTTCTTGTAATTTGGCGCAAGATTGAAGATGACTCGGCCGGCACCGCCCGGCCCCGGGGTAAGCCCGAAGAGAGACAGCTCAGGCGCTCCAATTTCCCCGAATGGCAACTTCCCCTCCTGCAATCCCAAACCCCAAAGTTCTGGAACCGTTGGATCAGTCGCGCTTAATTGCTTGGCCACTTGATTGATGTATTTGCCGCTATCATTCAGCAGATTCACTAAGTACGGAACTTGAAAGTAGACGGGCGAAACAAAGATGCCGCTGCCGGCGCGTACCACCGTCTTCTGATCGCCGGTTGCATCCCAAGCAATCCCCAAGCGCGGCGAGAAATAACCGTTATGCGGAACGGGAGCGGGCTCGGCATCGTAGTCGTAGCGGAGGCCATAATCGATCGTTAAACCGTGTGCGGCCTTCCACGAATCCTGCGCATACAGGCCGATGTAATTCGCCCATGATTGCCAGGTCGGATTGTTGAAGCCTTGCCGATAAGCCACGGGGATGCCGACGACCAAGGATTGCAGGGCGCTCAAATTTGTTGTCAGAGGACCCGCCGGGGGCAGACCGTGTAAGACGTTGTACTGCTCTAAGAGCGGCTGCAGATTGGTAGGCGCCAACGCGATCAAGCCTACGGCACCATCGAAGAAGTCGAACTCGCCGCCGAACCACAAATTGTTTGTCACGTTGTAGTTGACCGGCCGGTACGAAATGCCGAACTTGGCGCTATGTTTGCCTTTATTCCAGGAAACGCTGTCCTCAAACTCGAAACGCTTTTGTTTTAAGTTGAACGGCGAGCCAAAGTAATTGTTGAAAACACCCAGACTGCCCAGCGATAGCTCCGTATAATTTGGCTTAAAGCCCACCAGGCTCGAGGTATTGCTCGGCACGATTTGCACGCGCGCCGTGTTCACTACCGCCGGCGAAAACACATGGTTCCAAGTGGCTAACAGGCCTACATCGTTGCGCTGGGTTGTGCCCGCATCGCTGGGCGCTACCACGCTTGAGGCGCCAATGTTGGTATAGCGAAAGCGCTCAATATCAAAGCGGAAAGCAATCGCATCTTTGTCTTCAGGTTGATAATCCACGCGTGTGATCGAATCATGGCTGGATTGCACATCATCGAACGTGCCGGTGTTCTGACTCAGTAAGGCCGACACAAACGGAACATTCTTAGGCGAAAGCAAAGGTGTGATCTGCGCCGCAAAGCCGGCTAGATACGGATTACCCGAGGTCAGCAATCCATTCAGATAGCTGCTCTGTGCGGGGTTGGCACTCAAACCCTGCGCTTCGGGCGTACCTATATAGTCACGGAACTGCGGCGTATTAATACGTTGATATTCATAAGACGTGAAGAAGAAAAGCTTGTTCTTCACCAGCGGACCGCCCAGCGTCACACCAGGAAACAAGTGCTGCTCATAGCCTTTACCAGGAAATACATCGAAGTAGTTGCGCGCTTCGGTGTGCTCATCCAGGAAATAGGTATAGAGGCTGCCGTGAAAATGGTTCGTTCCGCTCTTGGTCACCACGTTGAGGGCTGTGCCGGCGGTAAATCCAAACTCGGCGGCGAAGGAACTGCGGTTCATCTGGAACTCTTGCACTGATTCCTGGCTGATGTTAGGGGTGCGCAGCGAGCCATCACCGAATTCGTTCTCGCCGCCGTCAATGGTTACCAGATTGTTGCGCCCGTTGCTGCCTCCGATGGAGAATCCGCTGCTAATAAATCCGGTGGACGCCGCCGCGTTCTGCGTGCGTTGTGCGTTTGAACTGGAAACACCCGGCAGCGTGAACAGCGATTCGGCAAAGTTGCGCGTTACGTTCGGCAAGCCATCGATCAACTGCTGATTGACCGTGTTCGCTTGCTGCACCTGCTCCACCTGAACGCTGGGGGGCTGCGCTGTCACGGTGATTTCATTTTGCACCGCTCCGACCGCCATATTCACGTCATAGGGCAACACTTGCCCGACGGTTAAATGCAGGCCTGAGACATGAGCCCGTTGGAAACCATTGGCTTCCACCGTCAGGTCATAGTCCCCCGGGGGCAAAAGCGGGAGCGTGAAGCTGCCATCATCGTCTGCATGGGTTTTGAATGTGGCGCCCTTGTCTGGGTTGGAAAGCGTCAGCAAAGCTCCGCTGATGCCTCCGCCTTGAGCATCCAAAATACTGCCTTTGAGGGTAGCGCTGGTAGCGTCGGATTGACTAAAAACGGGCAGCGCGCTGAAACAGAAAAGGAAGGTTAGAACAACGAAGTTTTTCACAAACAACTCCCTAAAATACAAATTCCCCGAGGCGGCGAAACTACACCATACAAACCTCGAAGGAATAGTATCAAAGGAGAGCGAACGGTTTCACTAAACAGTACTAAGCCCCGCGACCGCAGAAATACAGGCGGTCGCGCAAACCCAGTAAGGGACTAAAGTCCGTCGGCGAAGATGAATTCCTGGCTGTCTTCTTTTTCCGAATCGAGACGGCTCTTGGCTTGCTCCATGGCTTCTTCCCAGGTGTCGCAAAGGACGAAGCATTTGTGCTTACCGTAACCTTCCAATATCCAATACACGTAGCCCACTTCGGACTTGGTGCGCTTGATACTGAATTGACGATCACCTCCACGTTGGACGGCGGAACGCATGAGCGATGCCGGGGGTGTATTTTTATGTGTCTCTACTCTAACGGGTTCGGGCATAAGGTTCGGCTCCGGAAATATTGCAAAAATCAGATGAACTTTCGGAATTTTCTGGCTTCGAGGAAGCCTAATCAGAAAGCTCCTAAGTTCTTCTTTAGATTACGCCTTTTGCGCCTGTCGCGCCATGCTGTAGAGGGCTTTAGGTGCTGAGAAAACAGTACTGTGGGTTTGGAGTCCTAAGTACTGCCAGAAATAGTCCTTAGTACCGCAAAACTGAACAGGGGTAGGCTTGTAAAAACGACAGGGTGGTGCCTTTTTTACCTTTCTTTCGTGTGTAAATTACAGTGCCGATGGTTTGCTTACTCGGTTAGGCGTAAAGTTGATGGGTAGCAGCCAAGGGACGAGCAAAATCGCCGGGTGAACCGGCGGCTGCGCCAAGCGCCCGCAAGACCTTTTGCGAAATCAACTCGACGGGCTGCGATGCATCTAACTTGTGATAACCGCGATTTTGGTAGAAGCGCACAATCTCACTGGTGTTTTCGGCATAGACTTCCAGACGCCGCCGAATGGCCGCAGGTTGGTCATCGGACCGCACGACGAGTTCGGCCTCATCGTGAGGGCAACGGTTTGACGCTCCGTTCACCACTTGAAACGTTCGAGCACACGTTGGGCACTGCCGGCGTGAACTCAACCGGTGGATGAGAATTTCCGGCTCAATCGCCAAGTCAAACACGATCGGCGGGCAGAAGGCGCTGCCGGCGAGGAATTTGTCGAGAAACCGAGCCTGTGCCGCTGTTCTAGGAAAGCCGTCCACGATGCAACCCTGTGCACAATCGGGCTGCATCAAACGAAGTGCTACAACTTCTTGGATCAGTTCATCCTTCACGAGTTGGCCAGCATCGAGAAGACTCTTCACTTGCAGGCCGATTGCAGAATTGGAGCGGCATTCCTGCCGCAGCATCTCACCGGTGGAAATGGAGGGAATTCCCAACGACGAGGACAAACGGTCAGCCTGCGTACCCTTCCCCGCACCAGGGGGGCCTAATAGAATGATGATGTGTCCTTGACGCTGCATGGCGTGTTGCCTCCAGAGCTAGTGTGCACCGGGTAAACGAAGGGAAGCAAATCCCCTAGTCCGCAGCGGACTAGTTGTCCAGTTACTTCCCCGGACAGCAGGGTCAATTTCTCACATTCTCGCCAACGCCCGCTTCTTCCCTCGCTGCCAGCATGGGTTCACTGGTAGGTCGTCGCCTACCAGAACCACATCGGCCAACTTGTACTGGAGCCCTTGTGGTGTTGACGTTTATGGTGGAAACTGCTCACTCCTTTATCCACCGGCTCGCCTAGCTTCGATCCCGCCATCTCCATTACAACGGCGGTTGGCAACTGCGATCCAGAAACTTTCACGCTTTCCAAGGGAAAAAGGTTTGCTGGATCATCAATATCAAGGCCGAAATGGCGGCAAGCATCCCCAGATTATCGTCGACTGCGCCTTACGATGCAACCACTTAGGCAAAGTGGCCCAAAGCTTGTTATCATAAGGACTTAAACGGTCTTTTTTCCCTATCTATGAGTGCTCCAGCTTCCCAAATGTTCACCGTGGCGACCTATGTTCTTAAGCAGAAGCTCGCCGGTCGAAAACGCTACCCGCTCGTATTGATGCTCGAACCTTTGTTCCGCTGCAATCTGGCTTGCGCCGGTTGCGGCAAAATCCAATACCCGGCGCATGTGCTGAAGCGCCAACTTACGCCCGAAGAGTGTTTTAAAGCGGTAGAAGAATGCGGCGTGCCCACGGTGGCTATTCCCGGCGGCGAACCGCTGATGCATCCGCAAATCAAAGAGATTGTCGATGGTTTGGTGGCGCGCAAGAAGTACATTTATCTGTGCACCAACGCGCTGCTGCTCGAAGAAAAGCTCCACCTCTTTACGCCGAGCAAGTACTTAAGCTTTTCGGTGCACGTGGACGGCGAACGCGAACATCACGATTTTTCAGTGTGCCGCGAAGGCGGTTACGACATTGCTATCAAGGGCATCAAAGCCGCCATCGCCCGTGGCTTCCGCATCACCACCAATACCACTTTGTTCGATGGCGCCGACCCGAATAGCGTGCGCCGCTTCTTTGACGAGATGATGGAATTGGGCGTGGAAGACATGATGCTGTCCCCCGGTTATTCGTACGACAAAGCGCCCGATCAATCGCACTTCATGGGTCGCGCCCGTTCGCGACGCCTGTTCAAAGCAATCTTTTCGAATCGCAAGTCTACTTGGCGCTTCAACAATTCGTCGCTCTATAACGAGTTCCTGATGGGCGAGCGCACGTTCGCTTGTACGCCTTGGGGCATGCCGACGTATAACGTGTTTGGCTGGCAGAAGCCTTGTTACCTATTGCAAGATGGCTATGCCGATACCTTCGCCGAACTGATTGCCGAAACCGAGTGGGCCAATTATGGAACGGAATCGGGCAATCCCAAGTGTGCCAATTGCATGGTGCACAGTGGCTACGAAGCATCGGCCGTGAATTATGCATTCGGCTCGGTGAAGGGCATGTTTGAAATGGTGGCCGGCTTCATGAAGAAGTATGAAGATAAGGATGCATTGGCGCTGCTGAACGAACCTGTCAAGCCAGTGCATTCTTACAATCCGCTGGTGCAGATTAAGAATGCCGCCACGGAAGGGACCCACGTATCATGAGCCAGCCTAGCCACGCGCCCGTTCTTTCGCCCGATGATTTGGAAGTCGTCCCTGGTTTTGAACACGAGAAGCTGCAGGGTTCAGTGCCGAGTATCAGCAATGAGAGCGATCTGCGCGAAGCTCTTGAGAAGGCGTTCGACTATCGCGGCGATATCACGATTACCCGCAAAGATGGTACGCAGATCGAAGGGTATTTGTTTGATCGGCGACAAGGCAAGACGTTGAGTGAATCGTTAGTGCGGATTCTGCCGGCGAACGGGCCGCGGGTGAGCATTCCTTATTCAGATGTGGCGGCGCTGGCTTTTAGCGGTCGTGATTCGGCGGCAGGGAAAAGCTGGGAAGCCTGGGTGCGGAAGTATTGGGAGAAGAAAGCTTCGGGCGAGACGGCGGAGATTGAACCGGAAGCGCTGGATTAGCGCAGTGCAACTGCTGCACTGGTCACTCACTCGCTCGAATCTCAACTAACCGATCCAATAGAGCTTTGGGCAGTTCGCTCTCAATCTCCGGCGTGATGAGGCCGACGCTGTCCGGATCTTGAATGTCGACGCGGTCTTTGAGACGGTAGCTGGTTAGTTTCATGCGCAATAGGTCTGCGACGGGTGCGATCAAAATACCCTCGCTGGTTTTTTCAGGCGCCGACGATGGAACAGAATCAGCACACCGCAGATGGACTGCGGACCTGGCTGCGCTTCATCAATCAGCATGTCGACACCTGCCGTGTGTCGGAAGACCCAACCTGCTTTTCGCGCGGATTCGATCACCGCCGGCAGACTTGAGCAATCAATGGCTGCGTCAACATCAGAGGTAAGCCGGGCACGCAGCGGTCGCGCTCGAAGACATGGATGAAGACGGCCATGCCGTCCACAATTCGGTAGGGTATCCGGGCGGCGGTCAGCAGCGAGTGAAGCTGCTGGATTCGGTCGAACAGTTGTTCCACGTGCGTGTCGTAGGCGGTCGCAGTTAGCATGCGGTTACCTTTGATTTTGGCATGGTGCGCTTGCCGGTTATATTCTAAGACTGCATGACGGACTCCTTTCTATCCAAGCCACTGCAAGCGAACGGTCTCGGACTCGTGCTGGCACATAGTGCGGGGAGTAACGCAAACGCTCCGTTGTTGGTGAAAACGGCGGAGGCGTTTACGGCGGCGGGATTCTTTGTGCTGCGGTATAACCTGCCTTTTCGTCAGCGCAAGCCGTTCGGTCCGCCGTCGCCAGCGACTGCCGCGCAAGATCGCGACGGTTTGCGTAGCGCGGTCGAGCAACTCAAGGAGGTCGCGCCACGGATCTGCATGGGCGGTCATTCCTATGGTGGTCGGCAGGCGAGCATGCTGGCGGCTGAAGCGCCAGGGTTGGTCGAGGCGTTGCTGTTGCTTTCTTATCCGTTGCATCCGCCGAAGAAACCGGCACAGCTCCGGACCGCGCATTTTCCGCAATTGCACACTCCGGCATTATTTGTGTCGGGCACGAAGGACGAATTTGGTTCGCCCAGTGAGTTGACTGCGGCCCTCGAACTGATTCCGGCAAAGACA
>PMQB01000399.1:0-15827 GCA_003169195.1 Bryobacterales bacterium | reverse complement strand
ACATCAATCTGCGGTGTCTTGCTGATGCGCAGTAACTGATGCTGATTGTAGTTGCCTTGCATCACGCGGCCTTTGTCGAGTGTGATCTCTTGCGTCATTAACTCACTCAAGCCGTCGATGACGCCGCCTTGCACCTGCGCTTCGGCGCCGCTCGGGTTGATGACTTGGCTGCCGATATCGCCGCAGACCCAAATCTTGTGAACCTTAAGTTTGTTTGGTGCCGGCACCGAGACTTCGGCCACATGGGCAAAGTATCCTAGGAAACTGTAATGGAAGGAAACGCCCATCGCGGTTCCCTTAGGCAGGGTGCGCTTGCCCCATTCGGAGCGTTCGGCGACGGCTTGGAGAACGCTGCGCATGCGGGCCACATCGTAGCCTTTGTGCGTTTGATCGCCCAGCAGTTCCAAGCGGAAGGCCACCGGGTCTTTGCCGGCAGCGTGCGCGAGTTCGTCAATGAACGACTGCATGACGAAGCACTGGGAATTGGCAGTCGGCGCACGCAAGGCGCCGGTCTTCAAGGCCAGCGGCATGGCCGACACATGAATGGCGAAATTGGGTACGAAGTCGGACGGGAACTCCGTGGGATTGATGCCGGCCGATGAAGAGAAATGTTCGTTGTCGCCATAGGTGACAAAGTGATTGCTCCACGCGACCACCTTGCCCGAAGCATCCACTCCGCCTTTGAGGAAGTGGAATCCGCCTGGCCGGTAGTAATCGTGCTGCATGTCGTCTTCACGAGTCCAGACAAGCTTCACAGGCACGCCCGTCTTCATGGCGATGTGCGAAACCTCAACCATGTAGTCGTTGGTAAGTCCGCGGCCAAACGAACCGCCGGCACGGAGTAAGTGAATGGTGATTCTGTCTTCGGGAACGTTGAGCTGTTTGGAGACGAGCGTGCGGCCACGCGCGGGCAGTTGCGTGGTGCTCCAGATTTCGAGTTTGCCGTCCTTATACTGGGCGCTGCAGTTGCGCGGTTCGAGAGGGGCGTGGGAAATGAACGGATACTCGTAGGCCGCTTCCAACACTTTCGCGGCACCCTTCAAACCGTCATCGACGTTGCCATCGTTCTTCAGCGTTCGACCTGGCTTTTGTTGCGAGAGCTCCTGCGCGCGTTTGGCGAAAGCGACGCTGCTCTGGTCGGCGGCGGCACCTTCGTCCCACTTCACGACCAGCTTCTTACGCGCGGAGTTTGCCTGCCACCAGGTATCGGCCACAATGGCAATGCCGGGTTCAAGACCCGGATCGCCTTCGACGACCGGGCCTGCCTTCACGGTGGCATCGACCACGAACGCATGCTTCACACCAGGCAGTTTGCTGATCTCGTCAATGTTCGCGCTGGCCACTTTGCCGCCAAAGACTGGGCATTTGTGATAGACCGCGTAGAGCATGCCCGGCATGGTGAAATCGATACCGAAGATGGGCTTGCCGGCGACGATATCGGGCACGTCGACGGAATGTGTGGGCTTGCCGATGATTTTGAAATCGCCTTGATCTTTGAGCTTGAGCGTTTTCAGATCGGGCACGGGCATGCTCGCGGCAGCGGCAGCGAGTTCGCCGTAACCTTTGGAACGATCGGTGCCTTTGTGATAAACGCGGCCGTTGGTGGCGAAACATTCGGCTTCGGGGACACCCCAGGATTTGGCAGCGGCCGCGATCAACATCTGACGCGTGGCTGCGCCCACTTGGCGCATAGGTACCCAATTATTAGAAGCGGCGCGGCTGCCGCCCGTTGTTTGCATGCCGTACTTGGCGTCGAAATCGGCTTGTTCCACCTTCACCGATTTCCAATCGACTTCCAACTCTTCGGCAATCAACATGGGCAGCATGGTCTTAATGCCCTGTCCGATTTCGGGGTTGCGCGAGACGAGGGTTACCGTACCGTCGGGCGCAATTTTTACGAAGGCGGTGGCTTCTAACGGCGGGGGCGGTTGTTGTTGCGCACCGGCGAACGGCGCCTGGAAGGCACCGATCATTAAACCGCCGCCGGAGACAGTGGTTACTTGCAGGAAGGATCTTCTTGTGAGGCGCATCTTAGGCGGCTCCCTTCGCGGTAGTCACACCGGCGGCCGCTTTGTGAATGGCTTCGCGCACGCGGACGTAGGTGCCGCAGCGACAGAGGTTGCCGTCCATGGCGGCGTCGATCTGGGCGTCGGTGGGTTTCGGATGTTTCACCAACAAGGCTGCAGCTGACATGATCTGTCCCGCCTGACAGTAGCCACATTGCGGAACATCCATGGCGATCCAGGCTTCTTGCAAAGAGTGCGAATGATCAGGCGAAAGGCCTTCGATAGTGGTGATATGCGCGTTGGCGGCGGCAGAAATGGGTGTGACGCAAGAGCGCTGCGGTGCGCCGTTCACATGCACCGTGCAGGCACCGCATTGGCCGATGCCGCAACCGAATTTCGTTCCGTGCAGGTTGAGGATGTCGCGCAGGACCCAAAGGAGCGGAGTGTCTGGCGAAGCGTCGACGGTAGTGGCCCGTCCGTTAACCGTGAGTTCTGTAGCCATAAGTTTTGTCAGGTGGAGACATTGACTAGGATATGACGGATTGGTTGAGAATGGGCGCCCGGCGCACTTCGACTAGCTGAAAATTTCTTCAAAGGCAACCGGAAGGCCGAGTTCGCCGGGCAAGCGAATGGAACCGTGAGACACGACTTGCGGCGAAGCCGTTGGGGTAAACACGGTGGCACTTCTGGCATCTGGGTTGACGACCCAGAAAGCAAGGCAGCGACCATCGGAAAAATAGACGGCGCGTTTCTGGTCAAATTCGGGATCGGAATTCGAAGCGGATCTCACTTCGATCACAAGCTCCGGAACACCCTCCGGATAACCCGGAGCACTGGCGCGCGCCTTGTTCCAACGATCCTTCGCGATCACGAAGACGTCGGGCCGCGGCCCTTCATCGCCCGACACGTAGATTGTGGTGTCGCGTTGGGCGACAAACTCCGCGTTGATCGCAGCATCTAACAGACGCTCCAACCGTTTGCAAATGTGTTGATGTTCTGCTTTGGCGCTCGGGGACAACCGAACTTCTCCATGAATCAGTTCATCCCGAAATCCTGGCGGTGGTTTGTAGGCCAAGTATTGGGAGAACGTCATAGGCTTACGGTATCACGCGAAAAGCAGACACACTTCGGGTTTCGGCGTGACGAGCGACGTGGTGATGCAGGCGATTTACGCGGCGGCTTTCTCCTTTCCTTCGGTCATGAAGGCGATGTATTGTTCCTTGTTGAACTCTGAGTAGGCGTCGGAGAGGAAGCAACTGGCGTTTTGGCGCTTGAGGTGAAGCTCACAATCCTGAATTGTAAAAACGAACCCAAAGAGGGCTGGGTCGAAGGGAAGATTGCGTCTGCGGGCCACCTTATACAAGCCGAAGCCCTGACTGAAATCGGCGGCGTGTTTCGCGCGCTGAGCTTCGCGGATAGCGTTGAGCTTCGCTTCGTCATCTGCGGCTTGTTTGCGGAGGCGGCGTTCTTGTAACGCGAGATTGCTGAAGTCTTTGCGATAGGCGAGTTGGATTTCGCCGTGAATGAGAGATTGGCGCTCGGCCGGATCGGTGATGTGCGGGTAGAGATCGCCCATCTTGATGAGCGCGACGGCCCAGATGCTGGCTTCTAGAGGGACCACTCGCAGGATGCGCCAGTTTGCGTCAGCGATGGATTGCGCGAGAGATTTCTCTTCGTCGGTGGTTGGTGCGAGGCGTTTGAACTCGCGGTCGAGGTGTTGCTGGTAGGCGAGGGCGTCTTCGGTTGGAAGCAGAACTGTACGGCTGGTAAGGCCCGTCTTAATCGCATTCATAGAAGAGACGGCGCGGGTTGCGGCACTCTTGGGCCCAGTACTGTGTTGGGCATTCGCTTTGTTGGCGGCCATTTTTGCGTCTGAAATTGGTGGCTTTGATTGTGTTGATGGTTGTTCGAAGCCGAAGGATGCGCCCACGGAAGCGGAGGCGGTGAGGGGTTGCTCCTCTTGTTGCTGTTGTTGTTCGACCGGCTCGGCGGCGGCGGTCGAGTTCGCGGTGGGGAATTGGATACCGGCTTTGGCAGCCAGTTTCGCGGCTTTGCGCTCAGCAGCGCGACGGATGGAACGTGCTCTCATAATGGTGGTCCTTACGGAAGAATTGAGTTGGTGAACCCAGTTCGAAAATAGCTTTATGCGAGCTTCGACAAGAACGGGGTTCTGCGGTTTTTCGGGGCAAATGGACGGTAACGTGTTGTCGGGATTGGGGATAAAAAAAGTGAAAAAAAGTGCTTAGGCTTGTGATTCNNATGAAAAGGGCCTGCGGCCGGGTAGCCGCCAGGGGGATTTATTTGGGAGGGTCGAATAATTTATGTTGTTTATTCGGCAGGGCTTAAAAATACGACTTTTCGAAGGACCGGATTTTCGGGAAGGCCCATTTGGGTTCGATTAGTCGTGGCTGCGGCGGAATCTGGATCGCTTGCTAAACCCAATTTCCGTCTTGCAGGCAAATGTGGGCCGGTTCCTCGCGAACGGACCCGAGCGTACGGAAATAGTCCGCGCGCGTGCCTCGAATGCTTGTTGCCTCGTCTAGCCACAAATTCAGGTCGCGATGATCGAAAACGAACGAGAATAGGGCAAAGTCGCTACATTCCTTTTTGGGACGGGCTTCGAACGTTCGATGCCTTGATCTCGGGACGTCGCGAGTTTGTCTCGAAACTTACCCTTAACCTGCCAATTTCTGCCGAATCCGCCAACCCACAGCCTCGCCATCACCTCACTTTGATTATGAACCGCGAGCGTGCTCCGGGAATTGTCTCACGGCGCCGATAAGTAGGCAAGCCTCCCGTCGAAGCACCGCGAGATGCGGTCCAGCGTATCGAAGGAAAACCTGATCCATTAGGAATGGCGTCTTGGGGCTTGTCGCTTGAGGATTCGGGAAACAGATATCGCTATAATCACCCCCACCGCGATCGAGTGGCTCGGCATGCTCGATCAGATTCCCGACGCGGTAGACGTGGACGAAATGCCATTTCCAACGAAGGTTGGTACGGTTGGCAAGTTCTCTGTCCTCTGCTGTCAATCGGGTAAAGGCCAGGAGGAAACCGCATCGGCGGCAACTTTGATCCTTGAGCGGGCGAAACCATCTTGGGTCTTCCTCGTTGGCATCGCTGGTGGTTTTCCCGCTCAAGGTGTCTCCCGCGGGGATGTTGTCGTCGCCCACGTGATCCACAGCTTCGATTACGGAAAACTAGTAGATGGAACGTTCAAGCGAAGACCCGATATCGATATGAGTTGCGACCGAAAACTGCTCGCTTGGGCGGGAGTTGCCGCAGCCGGGGTAGGTTGGCGTAGCTTTGTCAGCAAAGCGCGCCCGGACTCAAGGTTACCTTCCGATTTCAAGGTTCATGTTGACTGCTATGTCGCGTCATCCAAATAAGGTGATTGACGATCCTGATCATCGAGTTTATGCAAATGTAGCGGCCGCCTTTCCCGAAATCCACGCTGTCGAGATGGAGGGAATCGGCGCCGGAGTCAGCGCCAAGTTAGCCCAAAGTGACCGGGCAGTCGGCTTTTTGATGATCCGTGGAATTTCCGATGAACCGGGGTCTGGGGCCGGAAAAGAGCAACGATCGCAATGGAAAGACTACGCGGTTGCGGTCGCCGCAGCTTTCACACGCGGCTTAATAGAGCA
Organism: Bryobacterales bacterium; assembly: GCA_003169195.1. Taxonomy (GTDB): domain Bacteria; phylum Acidobacteriota; class Terriglobia; order Bryobacterales; family Bryobacteraceae; genus Bog-105. Next base: position 10,177 of record PMQB01000399.1, on the reverse strand, counting down.
GTTGCCAGCCAGAAAAATCCGCGCAGATGATAATCTTCCCAACTACCACGGTGACAAGATTCCACTCCAGTTGGGAGAGTTGCGCTGGATTAGCAAGCGAACTCCCTTCCTTGGATTGCTCGGGGCTCGGGTTGGCCCGATTGTCATCGCAGCGATTGCCGTTGGCCTATTTTTCGGAGGCATCATCGCTTCGCCAAAATTATCTGCGTGGATCTCGCCGGACAAGGGTGGTCAAGCGATCATCTCCACGCTGCTGCTTTTTATCCTGCTTTGCTTCGCTGCGTTCTGGATGCGCAAAGTTGACCAGCGGGTAAAAGCTGTTTCCGGATTCTGTCCGACAGGAAACCTTTCAGGGTTTCGGAAGGAAGGGGACGGCAGCATTTCGGAGGTTAAGTTGGGTGGCCCGGGAATTGTATGCCCGCATGAAATGTGCGATGGTCATTTGAGATTCAGGGCGGTAGAATCCACGACTTTCTTGGAATGTCAGCGCAATTCGGATCATTGTTTCAGATTCGATCACACGAGGATTCCCGGCTAGATCGGCCGCACGGAAATCTGAGAATTCCTAGATTGTAATCCTCCCTTGTGAAAAGGGGGAGCTGGCGGAGGTGTGGCTGCGAACGTGGTGACGGGCACTTTGGCGGAAGCGCTATATCCACTTCGACATAACTGCCGGGGATCGCCGCATTGACCTGCCGTAGCGATCGTGTGCGTTTCCAGGCGACGTGAAAAACGTAATCTCCTCAATACTTGAGCCATAAATCGATGATTTCGGCAACGGTGCTCATCGTTTCCATGCTCCTTTATCGCATTCGGCATGAGTTAACTCGTTACCAGTTCATCAGGGTACTCATCTCCTGCGCAGAAGTATCAAATCCCTTGGCACTCTGCCGGACACCGGTGGAAAAGCCAATGACGGAAAGCTCACACCGAGTCCCATCAACGCCAATCCTGTGCGCCGTGGTGGATGTGCAGGATTTCGGCAGCTTCGGACTTCACTGCGTAACGTAAGGAAGCGGCGTGAGCGGCAATTCTCGGTTGCAGCTACGCGGGTGTGGTTTTAAGAGTGCGTATTCGCTGATGAATCATTCACACTGTCGGCTCTGCAAACTGTGGATTGTGCTCTTGAAGATAGGCTTTGATGCTTTCTAAACCGTCTGCCGCCGGCTTAGTCCAACGAATGCGCATCAAACCTTGAACATCGCTTCCAGCCGTGCGTCCATTTCTTCTTTTTCGATAAAGTCGCCCCGTTCGTCTGCGGCCAATCCTTTTTCAACGGCGGCAAGAAAGCGGGCTTCTTTCTCAAGATAACGGGTGACAACACTCGTCACCAAGCGTTCCTGCACCGTTCCGGCTTTGGTGGCGATCTGCGCAAGCTGCGCTTGCTGCTCTGGCGTTAATTGAACTTCCACTTCCATAGCTCCAGACTACGAAATTACAGGGGATGGGGCAATGTATACTGCGCCTTCGTTACTTCGGTGCGCTATGGATTTACAATGTTTCCGGATGCCTGATAATCGCCTTGAGGTAGATCGCCATTTGGTGCCAGAACTCGAAGTCCAGATTCGCCGCGCTGTGATTGCGGACGCGCTGGCCCTGTCGCGTCTATCGGCTGCTCTTTTTCCACTGGGTTGTCCGGCGAACACAGAGCCAGAGGATCTGGCTGAGTACATCGGGCGCGAACTCACGCCTCAGCGATTTTGCGAGCTTTTTGAAGATGATCGGCATCTGATTCTGGTTGTGAATATTTCGGACAGGTTGGCAGGCTATGCTCTCGTTGCGCATGGCTCGGCACCTCCGCAGATGCCCTTGTCCGGTGGGGCGGAATTGCGGAAATTCTACATCGACGCCGAATACCATGGTCGCGGGGTTGCCGACGCCTTGATGAAGAAAGTCCTGGCGATTTCTGCAGGTGAAGGCGAAGGGCGATTGTGGCTCAGCGTTTTCTCTGGCAATGAGCGCGCTATTTCGTTCTATCGGAAGTGGGGGTTCCGCATTGCGGGGGCGCAGGATTTTCTGGTGGGCACCGATTGGCAGCAGGACTACCTGATGCGGCGTGAGACTTTATCGATTTGATCCCGTGATTCGCGAGGGGGACGGAGGGGACGGAGAGCTATGGTACCGGACGCCGTTCGGCTCCTTCAGCGGTTTTGCACAGACGTTTGTCGCAATTCGGGCCTTTCTGCATCACTTCCCGTACAAAGCGCGGGGCGCGTAGGGCAAGCGATTCGGGGTGGCTTTCGTAAAAATACTGCATTTGTGAATAAAAGCTTCGCCAAACCGTTGGGGCGGGCCATCGAAAATCGACATGGTTCCACAGCTCTCCGTCCCCTCCGTCCCTCTTTCGTTACACTCAATCGTGCCTATCCCTTACGATTTGAATGCAGCCGCTCTACAGACTGTCACCGATAACGGCTTTCATCCACAATTTCCGCCCGAAGTGGAAGCGGAACTCAACGCTTTAGTCCCCGTCAACACACCCGGCGCTGTAGATCAACGCGGCCTTCTCTGGTCCTCCATCGACAACGACACTTCGCGCGACCTCGATCAAATCGAAGTCGCCGAACAACTGAGCGATGGGCGGATTCGCGTCTTGGTCGGCATTGCCGATGTCGACGCATACGTCAGCAAGGGCCTTGCGCTCGACACTCATGCGAAAGCCGAAACCACGACTGTCTATGCCGAAGTCCGCACGTTTCCGATGCTGCCGGAGCAACTCTCCACCGGCTTAACCTCTCTGCTACAGGACGAAGACCGCGCCGCGATTGTGACCGAATACATCGTCGGCCTGAATGGCGAAGTGACGGACACGCGCAGTTACGCGGCCACGGTTCGGAACAAAGCGCAACTCGCCTACAACGGCGTCGGCCCTTGGCTGGATGGAAAAGCTGCCGCTCCTCCGAAAGTTGCCGCATCCCTGGAGCTACAGGCCCAGTTGAAACTGCAGAACACCGCCGCGCAACGTTTGCTCGAAGCCCGGCATCGTTTAGGCGCCTTGAGTTTCGAGAGATCGGAAACCAGCGCCATCATCGAAAACGGCCAGGTCACCGGGCTTGTTGCAGCAACCAAGAACAGCGCCGCCATGCTGATTGAAAATTTCATGGTGGCGGCCAACGAAGCGATGGCGCGGACGTTCGTGGAAAAGAAAGTGTCCTCCATCCGGCGTGTCGTCTCGCAACCGAAACGTTGGGACCGCATTGTGGAATTGGCCAAACGCGTAGGTGGCGCACTGCCGGCCAAGCCCGATGTCAAAGCGCTGAACGAGTTCCTCTTACAGCGCAAAGCAGCCGATCCCGATCACTACGCCGATCTTTCGCTTTCCGTGATCAAACTCTTAGGTCCGGGCGAATACAAAATGCAGCGCCCTGGCGATGACGACGGCGGCCACTTCAGTCTCGCCGCGCACGATTACACCCACTCCACCGCGCCGAACCGCCGCTTTGCCGATGTCGTCACACAGCGTATTCTCAAAGCGCTTGGTGCCAACGCAGCCGTACCTTATACAGACGACGAACTCAACAACATCGCCACGCACTGCACCGAACGCGAAGACGCCGCCCGCAAAGTGGAACGAACCATGCAGAAGCGCATTGCCGCCGTCGCGATGAGCGGTAAAGTAGGGCAAACGTTCCTGGCGATGGCCACCGGCGTTTCCGACAAGGGCACCTTCGTACGCGTGATTGATCCACCCATGGAAGGCCGCCTCATGCAGGGCACGGAAGATATCGATGTTGGCGACAAACTAGAAGTACGACTCATTCGCACCGATCCCGCGCGCGGCTTTATCGATTTCGCCAAGGTGCGCGAACTGCCTCACTAAGAGGTCCAGTTCACGCCCCATTGTTCTTTCAGTTCCATGGGAATCGTAAACGTAGGACGGTTCCCACCGCGCTGCACAAGCACAATCGAATTGATCAGCACCTTGCCTACCTTTTCGGCGAGTTCGGCGACGGCTGGCGAATCATGCACCAGATTGGTCAGCACTTCGCCGCCCACATTGAGCGGCAACGTGAGAACATTGCGCAGGCCGCTTCGTTCGAGAAGAGTCTTCTGCACACCCAACATGCCGGCATTCTCCTCGCCCAGGAAGTAACGGATCAGCAGCCCGGGCGCGTCATCAAACAGATTGCCCGGCAGTTGATACTGCACCGATTCAATCAGAGCCTTCGTCATGAGTTGTCCTTCCGCGCAAGCACCGAACTGACGGCGCGCAATGGCCGCGCATAGCTCCGCGGCCGAAGTGTTGTCCGCAGGAATCATGTCATCGCGAATACCCAGTTGGTGGCCCACAATCTGCCAGCAATGCAGGTATGCGTCCCATTCTTCCTGGGTGAGCGAAACGCCGATGCGCCGCAAGCCGTCCAGCGAGATCCAAGAAAACGCCATCAACGTGCCCGTCAGATCCTCTTGATTCACTGGAAGCCCAAACTCGCTCTTCCAACCTGGATACTGTTTCACTAAATGACGCACCGCTGCATGCATCAAACGCACTTTTTGAATCGTGCGCAGCGCACGGCCTTCACCAGTGGTGAGTCCGCCGGGCGACATCACGTCCACCAGCAACTGCGCCGTTTCCAGAATCCGCCGCGTGGAATTGCTGCTCAATCGCCCGGTGAGCGCCAGCACTTGCACACCGTTCTTGCCCACATAACAAAATGGCAGCGCATAACAATGCAGAATCAGAATCAGCCGCGGACCATACTTCCAAAACACTTGCTGCCCGGTTGCGATTTTGGCTTTGTCAGCCCAGTCGGGAAGCTGGTCAAGCTGCTTGATGTAATCGGCAACGATCGGTGGGAAGGTGGACGGCTCAGGATTGTCGTTGAGAATGAGATTGCGCATCAGCGCATTCACGGCATCAATCGATTGGTTGGCAAACAGATTTTCAACAACGGCATCGGCGAGAGGGTCGCCCACTTGCCGCATTGGATCCAGGAAGGAATCGGTCCAGTTGGCCGTGGTTTGAAAGACAGGTGGCATCGGACCGCAATTATACCGAAAAGGAGCAAGCGGGTTCGGATCAAAAAAATCCGCCGTTTGCTCCTTTCGCCCAGGAGAGAGGAATGGTTAGTTTTCGCCGCTCACTGCGACCGACAGCGAAGTGGATTGCATGCCGTTCGAGGCACTGGGTGGCACGGGCGCACCGCTCGACATTGATTGCGCGCTCGGCTGGTTCAGCTTTACGCCAACACCCCAGACCGTGCGATTCGCGTTGACCGAGTTCACGCCCCAGACCGTATTGACGCCCCACACGGTATTCACGCCCCACACGGTGCGTGTGGCATCAATCGCGTTAACACCCCAAACAGTTCGCACGTCGTACACGCTCTGCACGCCCCAAACCGTATTGAGATTCCAGACCGCCGAAGGATCGGCCACCAAACCCACCGTTCCGGTTGAACTGTCATAGACGGCCGTGGGAGACATAGCGGTTCCTTGCGCGAGCGACTTGTCCGCCAGCGCCGCCGCGATATCCAGATAACCCGCACCCACAGTAAAGATGTCGTAGTAGCTCAAGTACGACATGCCGGTTGTGGGATCAACAGCAATACTCTGTGTCGGAAATGTTTTATAGGCGGTGAGCATCAAGCGCGCTTTCACCTGGTCGGGCGTCATGTTCGGATTGGCCTGTAAAAGCAGGGCCGCCGCCGCACTCACCACCGGTGTGGCCATGCTGGTTCCGCTGAGTAGGAAGAAGGTGTTGCCGGGCTTTGAACTGTTCCCATTTTGATAGTAAGACTTGGGCATGATATTGCCTGGGTTCTGAACCGCTAGTGTAGCTGTGGTGCTGGCAAGCAATGAAACCACTTGATTGCCTGGTGCCACAAGGTCGGGCTTCACAACGGCATCCACCAGCGTTGGGCCCTTGGAGCTGTAGCTGGCAATCAGATCGTCCGTGCGCGTATACGTACCTCCCGCTTTCATGGCGCCTACGGTGATGACATAAGGATCGTTGCCCGGGGCAGAGATTGTGCCGTATCCATTATTGCCAAATGAATTATCACGCCCATCATTACCAGCCGCGACCACTACGACAATGCCCGCTTTCCACGCTTGCTCCACCGCTTGACACAGCGGATCGTTCGCATAGCTTTCATAAACCGGCCGACCCAACGAAAGATTGATGACGCGGATGTTGTAAGTAGGCGCGAGCGCGATGGCCCGATCGATGGCTGCAATCACGCTGCTGTCTGAACCCACACCGTTTTGATCCAGCGCTCGCAAGTTGATAATGCTGGCGCCTGGAGCGATTCCTTTGATGGTGCGGCTACAGGCAGCGCAAGAAGAAAGCGTACCGTTGCCGGCCAAAATTCCAGCCACATGCTCGCCGTGCCCGAATAGGTCCGGACCAATGGCGGCAACCTGCACGGTATACAACGTTGATGGCGATGCGGTGGAAATGGCAATCGCCGTTGACGTCGCGCTTGAACTGGACGAAGACGAAGTGGAAGTGGCCGATACGCTCAGGACCCCGGCGACCGAGGCCGCTGTCTGCGTGGCCGCACTCGACGTAAAATCCTGGCTGTACACGATACGCGCCCGGTTGTTCAAATCGGCATTCGCATTCACGCCACTATCGATGAGCGCGATGCCAATTCCGCTGCCGGTCAAGTTTGCGCTCCATGCGGCAGCTGCGTTGACGGCTGCGGCTGTGTAGTCGAGTTTGGCATGCACGGGCCGATCCAGGGCAACAAAGGCAACTTCCGGATCGTTCGCCAAATCCTGTAATGCCGATGCAGGGATGGAATAGGCGGCCGATTTCATTGTTGTATAGCGGCGTCGAATCACTCCACCCCGGCTCAATACTTTCAGATGGCTTGCTTCCGTCGGAGCATGTTTCCATTGCACAATGACATTGCATTGTGATAGTGGATCTTTCGCCGCTAACTCTACCGAAAGCTTCGGGTTCGGGCCCGGATTTTGCGCTAACGCCGAAACCATAGCAAACGCAAGAATGAAAGAGAGCTTTTTCACCAAAACAACCGACTCCTTAGAAGGGCGGGTGGCAACTTAAATTTCGCGACCCGTCGAATATCTACAAGGGTCTTATCGGTAGAGGCGCCCGAGCTTTAAACCTTCTAAAGTTTCGAAAGTACTACTCCGATGTGTCATGCAGCAGGGTAATGGCTTCCCTCCCGTCTAAGCGTTCAGTTGATGATCAGAAATGTCCTAGTTTTGCTTGGGTCGCTCGCCGTAGCGTTGCAATGTCAGGCCAGCCTCGATCCGTCGAAGGAAATGACGCAGTACGTGCGCCAAAGCTGGAACGCGGAAAATGGTTTGCCGCAAAGCTCCGTGCAAGCGATTGCGCAAACTGCCGACGGCTACCTTTGGTTCGGCACCGAAGAAGGCTTAGTGCGCTTCGATGGCGTGCATTTCACTGTGTTTGACAAGAAAAACACACCAGCCTTGCATAGCAATCAAGTCACGGCCTTATTAGTGGATAAGGAGCAGAATCTTTGGGTGGGGACGCATGGCGGCGGTATCACCGGTTTTGCCGGAGGGCGAATTAGCGCGGCCTCGCACCTGAGTCAGGCGTCTGATCTCACAGTTAACGTGCTGTATCAAGACCATCACGGTGTCCTGTGGGCAGGGACTTCGGGGGCTGGGCTGCTGCGCTACTCAGGAGAAGCCGCTACATCTCTCACCGTAGCGGGTGGTCTGGCGGATAATTCCGTATTCGCCCTTGCCGAGGATAGTGGCGGCGCTCTTTGGGTGGGAACATACAGGGGCTTAAGCCGTTTGGTTGACGGCAAGTTGCAAGCGCTAGAGGCGGCGAAGAAGTTGGCGGGCCGTTATGTAAGGGCCCTGTGTTCCGATCGGAAGGGATCGCTCTGGGTGGGAACGGTAGGTGACGGATTGTGGCGCCTTGGAAATTTCGAAACCAGAGCGTATAAAGAGGCCGATGGCCTTTCGGACAATGCCATTACCGCTCTCCTGCTTGATCGCTCGGGTACGCTTTGGGTTGGCACACAAGGTGGTGGGTTGAACCGTCTCTCAAACGCAAAAATAAATACCCTTGAGGACGAAAAGGGGGCCGAATCCGGCAACGGCATATGGACGGTTTTTGAAGATCGTGACGGTAGTCTTTGGACCGGGAGTTCCGGTAGCGGGTTGACTCATTATCGCGATGGTGTTTTCACCACTGTCGGCAAGCGCGAAGGCTTGCCCAGCGACACGGTACTCCCGGTGTTCCAGGATCATAAGGGCGCCATTTGGATCGGTTCCGACAAGGGGCTAACCCGCTGGCAAGATGGAACATTTAAAGAATATGGCGCGCAGGATGGATTGCCGGAAGGTGTGGTCTTTTCTATCACGGAAGACAGTTCCGGCAGCTTGTGGGTCGCTACGCGGCATGGTTTGGCCCGCATGCTGGGGGAGAGATTCCGTACCTATTCAGAGAAAGACGGCCTTCCGAATAAGACAGTCATCTGCATGGTGGCCGACCGCAAAGGGGGCATTTGGGTGGGGTCGCGCGGTGGCTTGAGCCATTTCGCGGCCGACCATTTCGAAACACTCACCACGGCAAACGGGTTATCTAACGACTTTGTGCTGGCGCTTTATCTGGACCGGGTGGACACGCTTTGGATTGGCACCGATTCTGGTTTAAATCGCTTACGCGATGGAGAAATCACCGTCTATACCATCCGCCAAGGCTTATCGAACGATGTGGTTTGGTCCATCGCTGGCGACGCTGACGGCGCAATTTGGCTGGGAACCAATGGTGGCGGCTTGGACCGCCTCAAGAACGGGAAATTCAGCAGCATTAGCGCTGAGGCCGGCCTGATTGACGACGCGGTAATTGATGTTCTGGATGATGCACAGGGTCGGCTCTGGATGACCTCGAACAAGGGAATTTCATGGGTGAGTAAACATGATTTGAATGAAGTGGCCGACGGATCGCGCAAAAGTGTCACACCGGTTTTCTATGACACGCGTGATGGCTTGCGGAGCCGCGAATGCAATGGCGGCTTTCAGCCAGCCGGTTTAGTTACGTCCGATGGTCGAGTGATGTTCCCCACAACGAAGGGTCTTACGATTGTGCACTTGGCCCGCCTACGGAATGAGAGAGAAACGCTGAACGTAATACTCGAACGGCTCGAAGCAGACGATCATGAATTTCCCCTCAACGCGCAAGCTCAAATTCCGCCGGGTCTCGGCAAACTCGCCTTTTACTTCACTGCTCCTGATTTCAGTGCGCCAGAAAAAGTGAAATTTCGCTATCGTCTAGACGGGTTCGACCGGGACTGGAGCGCACTCACGAATCGTCGAGAAGCTTATTACACGAATATCCCGCCCGGCGAGTATCACTTTCGAGTGATGGCATGTGTGGATGGATCTTGCAGGGAAGGCGGAGAAAGCGCCCGCTTTCTGTTGCGCCCGTATTTCTATCAGACTGGTCTGTTCAGCATGGTCTGCTGTCTGGGTCTGGGCTTATCAGCGTTTGGCCTCTACCGGCTGCGCGTGCGGCATCTGCATAAAGAAGCAGATAAACTTTCTACTTTGGTGGAAGAGCGCACGGCCGATTTGCGCAAGAGCGAACAGGAACTGCGCCATTCACGCGATGAGTTGGAAGGCAGAGTGCGCGAACGCACCCAAGATCTGCTAAAGCTGAACCGCTCCCTGGAAAAAGAGATAGGCGTTCGCGCACAAGCCGAACAGCGGGCCGAAGCGGCCAACAGAGCAAAAGGCGATTTCCTGGCCAATATCAGCCATGAAATTCGTACGCCTATTAACGGCATCATGGGGATGACGGCGCTTTCGCTTTCCACCCAGCTCGATAGCGAACAGCGGGAATACATTGATACCGTGCAGTCTTCTGCTGAATCTTTACTTCGGATTGTCGAGGATATCTTCGATTTCTCGCGCCTGGTCGACAACCGGTTGGAGTTGCATATTGAACCGTTTTCATTGAATCGCTGTCTTAGCGCTCTAGAACGTGACTTTTTGCAGCGTGCCAAAGAGAAACATCTTAGTTTCACGGTTCGTCGCGATCCCAGTATTCCGGAGACCGTGGTAGGGGATGAGAAGCGACTGAAGCAAGTGCTTTCGCAGTTGGTGGACAATGCGCTCAAATTTACTTCCCTAGGTGGAGTATCTGTAGCCGCATCCCTGTGTCCCGGCACTGCCGATCAGGTCCAATTTTCGGTGGTCGATACGGGTATCGGCGTTCCTGAAG
>PMQB01000564.1 GCA_003169195.1 Bryobacterales bacterium | reverse complement strand
AGCCATATGAAAGCGAAGGCTGCGGCGTTGGAGAATCGTGCGGTGTTTGAGATACCGGAGATTCTGGCGAAGATTACGGAAGCTTAGACGGCCAGCGGCGTGCGTTCGGTGAATTGCGCTTGATGCCAGTAAGGGTAGATGCGCGGACGTTCGCTGGCGGAGTCGAGAAGTTTGATTTGATCGGGTGGGAGGTTCCAGCCGACAGCGCCGAGGTTTTCTTTGAGTTGTTCTTCGGTGCGTGCGCCGATGATGAGGCTGGAGATGGTAGGGCGTTGCAGGAGCCAGTTGAGGGCGATTTGGGTGACGGATTTGCCGGTTTCTTTGGCGATGGCGTCTAGAGCGTCGACAACCTTGTAGAGATATTCGTCTTCGACTTGCGGCCCCATGGCGGCGGTTTTGTGAAGGCGGCTGACTTCGGGCAGAGGCTGGCCGCGGCGGATTTTGCCGGTGAGACGGCCCCAGCCGAGAGGACTCCAGACGAGCGCGCCGACTTTTTCTTCGATGCCGAGCGGCATCAATTCCCATTCGTACTCGCGACCGATGAGCGAGTAGTAAACCTGATGAGCGACATAGCGCGCCCAACCGTAGCGAGCGGAGATGGCGAGCGATTTCATGAGATGCCAGCCGGAGAAGTTTGAGCAGGCGATGTAGCGCACCTTGCCGGTTTTGACGAGGGTGTCGAGAGCTTCGATGGTTTCGTCTATGGGCGTGGTGGCGTCGAAGCCGTGCATATGGTAGATGTCGATGCGGTCGGTTTTGAGGCGCTTGAGGCTTTGTTCGCAGGAGCGGATGAGGTGATAGCGGGAGGAGCCGACGTTGTTGGGACCGTCGCCGAAGCGGAAGGTGGCTTTGCTGGAGATGAGGAGTTGGTCGCGTTTGCCTTGCATGGCTTCGCCTAGCACTTCTTCGGATGCGCCGTTTGAGTAGATGTCGGCGGTGTCGAAGAGGTTGACGCCGGCGTCGAGGCAGATGTCTATGATGCGTTTGGCGCCCTGGACGTCGGTGCTACCCCAGGCTTGGAAGAAGTCTCCTTTGCCACCGAAAGTGCCGGCGCCGAAGCTGAGGGAGGAAACTTTAAGGCCGGAGTGGCCGAGTTGGCGATAGTCCATACCTGCGGTTGGATGCGGGTGGGGGGAGGGAGGGTTCAGGCGGGTTTGGGTCGACGGCGAATGAAGGCGATGCTCAGACCCATAACGATTCCGGCCAGCAGTCCCGTGATGATGATATTTGGCCGATTTGGGTAAATAGGGCCGTTCGGAAAGCTAGGGGCATAGAGGAGTTCGAGAGTCAGAGGAGCAATGCCGTTTATGGCGGGATCAACGGTCCCCTCCATCAACTTACTGACCAACGCTGAACAAACCCGTTGCGAGAGAGGTTTGTCGTAGTAACTAAATTGAACCACGATACCGTTCGGCGGATGAGGCTGAGCTAAGCCGCCGAACTGAGTTGCTTGTATTCGGATATCCTTCTTCATTTGGACAAGGCTCTTCATCGGGTCTTTGGCTCGCAGTTCTGGATAGAGGTGATATTGCTCAACCATCGCGGACAGCACCTTGTCATTTACCGCTCTTTTCACAAAGGCGCCAATCTGGGCTGACGTCGCCTTGGAAGACGGGTCAAGCTCGATTTTGATCGCAGCCGACGAAGCGTACTCATCGCGCGTTTCATGGGATACCATCAATCCACCGACGATGCCGAGCAAAGCCATTAACGAAATGATCTTCCAGCCGGTTAACATCTTCAGTTGCATTGTGATGCCTCCTCTAAGAACATCGAAAAGCGTAAGCCACGTTGGATTGACGTCTTCGAGAAGCGCGCCGAATTCCGCTTCATAGCGCTGCCGCCAAGGTGCCGGGTATAGGCAGACCAGCAGTTTAAGAAAGCTTTTCATGCGTGTTTGAGTCTCCGCAAGCCAGTTCTGACCACTGCATTTAATTCATCAAGGAGCGAGGCGAGATGGGCACGGCCTCCGGCGGTGATGCGGTAGGGTTGGCGGCGGTCGTCCGATGGGACAGGTCGGATCCACTTTTGTTGTTCGAGGCGGGTGATGGCGCCGTAAAGGGTGCCGGGTCCGAGGCGAACGCCGGCAAAGCGCTCGATGTCTTCCATCATGGCGTAGCCGTGTTTGTCGCCGTCTGCGAGGCTAGAGAGGACGAGGAGGGTGGGGTCAGACATCGTTATTACGTCTCACGTAGTAACGTATCGCGTAATAGTGAGCTTGTCAAGATGGATTTTCAGGCCAGGAGTGGCGGGGGTAGCGGCGGCTGAGTTCTTTGCGGACTTGCGGGTAGAGGTTTTTCCAGAAGCTGACTAGGTCTGTGGTGACTTGCACGGGGCGCTGGTTGGGAGCGAGGAGTTGGACGACCAAAGGAACTGCGCCGCGAGCGACGGTGGGCGTTTGGTTCATGCCGAAGAAGTCCTGGAGGCGGGAGGCGACGGAGGGAGGACGGCCGTCGTGATACTCGATGCGGGCGCGACGGCCACTGGGGAGTTGGACGTGGGTGGGTGCGATTTCGTCGATGCGGCGCATGGGGAGTAAAGACTGGAGGACATCGAGAAGGCCGGTGGAGCGCATGTCGGCGAAACTGGTGCAGCCCTTTGCGAGTTCGCGAAGGGCGGCGGATTGTGGATCTTCAGGGATGGCGTCTTTGAGATATAGCGCGGCGAATTGCACGCGGCGCATGAGTTTGCCTAACTCTTCGGCGTCGGCGAAACGTTCGGGGCCGGCTTCGATGGCTTTGGCGGCCAGGAACTCGGAGACGGCGGGCGAGTGAGTGGGAGGGCCGGAAGATTCGTCGATGACTAGCTGTTCGTAACGGAGTTGGTTGCGTTGTTCGACGCGTTCGGCTTCGCGATTCCAGGCGAGTTCTTCGCGGGTCTCAATAGAGTTAGGGAAGAGATCGATGAGCCAGTCGGGTTCAATGGCGCTGGCCATGCGGATGAGGGGAGTTTGGCCTTCGCGGTCGTCGACATCGAGGGCGACGAGGTAGTCGCTATGGACGAAACTGGTGCGGTCGAGTTGGGCGGCGGTGCCGTTGGAGAGGAGAAGGCGGTCGCCGCGTTTGCGCGCAACTCGATCTGGGAAGGCGCAGAGGAGAGCTTTTTCCAGAGCGTGAGGGTCAGGCTGTTTGGGGGGGTGGATGCGGACTTGATCGAGTAACTGTTGACGGAGACGGCGGGTGTTGAACGGAAGATCGGCAGCAAGGAGGGCTTCGATATCGGAGCCGTGAGAACGTTGATCAAAGCGGGGACGGCCTTCGGAGAGACGAGCGGCTAAGTCACAGGCTTCACGTTTGGCGCCTAGCTCCGAGGCGACAAATACGAATCGAGCTAGGCGTGGGTGGAGCGGCCACTCGGCCATGTGACGGCCGTTGCGAGTGATGTTGCCTGCGGGGTCGAGGGCGGTGAGTTTGATGAGAAGATCACGGGCGTGCGTCAGCATTTCCGGGGAGGGTTGATCGAGCCATTGGAGGCGATCCCAGGCAATCTCGTGCTCGGCAAGCAAGAGCATGGTGGAACTGAGATCGGAGCGGAGGATTTCGGGAGGCAGGTGATGAGGGCGGCGAACGAAATCGGATTCGGGGAAGAGACGGATGGCGATGCCGGCGCTGGTTCGGCCGGCGCGACCGGCGCGTTGGATGGCGGAGGACTGGCTGATTTTTTCGACGCTCAGGCGAGAGAGGCCGCTCCAAGGAGAGTGAGAGAGAACGCGCGCGAGGCCAGTATCGATAACAGCTTCGATGCCTTCGATGGTGACGGAGCTTTCGGCAACGTTGGTGGAACAGATGATTTTCCGTTGAGTGCTGGGAGTGACGGCTTGATCTTGCTCTTCAGGAGTTAGGTCGCCGTAAAGGGGAAGAAGCTTTGCGCCGATCTGCCGCGCGATGGGTTCACAAGCGGTAAGCGCTTTTCTGATTTCGGCGGCACCGGGAAGAAAAACGAGGATGTACTTTTTCGTTTCGGCAGCGGCTTTGGCGACAGCGGCCGCGACTTGCTCTTCTAACGGTGCGGAGGAGTACGGGGTGTAGCGAAGGGAGACGGGGAATAATTTGCCGGGCGACTTGATGAGCGGAGGATTTCCGAGGGAGGCGGATAGATCGTCACTTAACGTTGCGGACATGATGAGCAAACGCAAATCGCGTCGGCGCTTTTGCAGATCGCGGAGAAGGGCGAGGGCGAGATCGGTTTCGAGATGGCGCTCGTGAAATTCGTCGAGCACGACCAGACGGGCCTCGCGCAATTCGCTATCGGCCAGGAGGCGGCGCGTGAGGACACCTTCGGTGAGATACCACAGTTTAGTTTTCGGACCGCTCACGTCTTCGAAGCGGACGCGATAGCCGACGGTTTGGCCAAGCGGTTCGCCCATTTCATCGGCCACACGGCGGGCGGCCATGCGCGCGGCTAGACGACGAGGTTCGAGAACAAAAACAGGCCCCAAGCCCGCAGCCAGCGCGGCCGCAGGAACGCGCGTGGTCTTCCCTGCTCCCGGCTCCGCCTGCAACAATGTAAGAGTGTTCGCCTCAATTGCTCTTAGAATTTCCGGCAGTAATGGATCAATAGGGAGAGGATGCCGATAAGCTTGCGTTTCGTAGCTCAATCTTCTATTCTCGTTGGCTTGCTATGTGCGGCATAGCGGGGTTTACTCATTTTCGGCGGAAAGCGCCGGCTGGCGTACTGCGCCGGGCGGTGCAGAGTCTGTATCATCGGGGTCCGGATCAGCAGGGTACCCATGAAGCGGCGCATGCGTCTTTGGGTGCGGTGCGGCTGAAGATTATCGATTTGGGCGGCGGCGATCAACCGATGCGCACGGAGAACGGCGACACAGTGATTGCGTTCAACGGTGAGATTTATAATCACGCCGAGATTCGCAAAGAGCTGGAGGAGCTGGGGCACCGTTTCGAATCTCATTGCGATACCGAAGTGGCGCTGCGAGCGTTTGCGCAGTGGGACGTAGATTGCTTTGCGCGCTTTCGCGGGATGTTTGCGGCGGCGTTTTGGCGCGAGCAGGAAGACCGGCTGGTGATTGTGCGCGACCGATTAGGCATCAAGCCGCTGTATTACATGCTGCATGAGGGCGAGTTGCATTTTGGGTCGGAGTTGAAGGCGATTTTCGAGCACCCGGCGATTCCGCGGCGCATTTCGCATAAGGCACTGAGCTACTACCTATCGCTGAATTATGTGCCGAGCCCTTACACACTTGTGGATGGCATCGTGAAACTTGCTGCGGGTGGGTGGATGGAGTGCCGCAGCGGAGAGATTCGCACTGGGACGTATTGGCGCAATGAGTTCAAGCCGCAAGAACAGAGTTTAGAGGAAGCTTGCGGGGAGTTGGATGGGTTGTTGAAGGAATCGATAGCGGAGCATCTGGTTTCGGATGTGCCGCTGGGGATTTGGGCAAGCGGGGGATTGGATTCGTCAACGATTCTGCACTACGCGGCGGAGGTTTCGTCGCGGAAGCTGGAGACGTTTTCTATTTCGTTTGCGGGACGGCGGTTTGACGAGAGCCAATATTTTCGGCTGTTAGCGAAGCGCTACAACACGGTGCATCGTGAGTTCGATATGAGTAGCGAGGTTGACCTAACGGCCGCTATTCATGAGATCGCTTATTACTCCGACGAGCCGAGTGCGGATGCAGGGGCGCTGCCGGTTTGGTTTCTTTCGCGCATGACGGCGGAGCATGTGACGGTGGCGTTAAGCGGCGAGGGAGCGGATGAGATCTTTGGCGGCTATCAAACTTACTTAGCGGACGGTTATGCACAGACGGCCCGTTATTCGCCAGCGGTGCTGCGGAGACTGGGTTTGTGGGCGGCGGAGAAGATGCCGGTCTCGGATGAAAAGATTGGTTTCGAGTATAAGGTGAAGCGGTTTTTGGGAGGTTCACTGCTCGCAGCAGATGAAGCGCACTTTTATTGGAACGGCACGTTCTCACAGAGTGAGCAGAAGCAGTTAGGGTTGAAATCGGCGACTGAATCGTTGGGAGGTTTGTGTGAGTCACTCCCAGGGTTGCCTCCGCGGCGGGAGATGCTGAATCGGTATTTGTTTGTGGATCAGCATTACTATCTCCCAGACGACATTTTGTATAAGTGCGACAGGATGAGCATGGCTCATTCGTTGGAAGTGCGGCCGCCCTTTCTGGATCACCGGTTAGTGGATTTTGCGGCGCGTTTACCGGCGGAGTTGAAGATCAAAGGTAAGACAACAAAGCGTGTGTTGCGCGAACTGGTTAGCAAAAAGCTGCCCGCGGAGATTATGAACAGGCCCAAAGAGGGCTTGGATATTCCAGCGCATGAGTGGCTGCGAGGACCGTTGCGGCCGTTGGTGATGGAGACGCTGGGCGCGGAGTCGGTTCGGCAGGTTGGTTTGTTTTCACCTGCTGCGATTCAAGGGATACTCGACAGGCACATGTCGCGCAAAGAGAATCTTGGGTATCACATCTGGGGATTGTTGACGTTGCACCTTTGGGTAAGACGCTGGAATATCGAAACGTTGAGCGGTGTGGCAGCGAAGCAAGATGCCGCGCTCGCGTCTACCGGCGATTAAGTAATTCACGGAGTTCAAATGAAGAAGACGATCATCGCTCTATCCTTGTTTACGCTGGCCGCCCTGGCCGGCGACAAAGCTACTGATTGGAACGCAGCCGGCAAAGCCTGGTGGAAGCATGTGAGCTATCTGGCCAGTGACAAATTGAAGGGCCGCAATGTGGGGTCACCGGGCTTTGACATGGCAGCAGAGTATGTGGCCACGCAGTTTGAAAAGGCCGGGTTGAAAGCGGCGGGGAGTGACGGATACTTCCAGCCGGTTGGCTTTGTGGAGACGTCGCTGGTTTCAAGCAGCCTTGAACTGGTGCATGGAGACAGAAGCATCAAGATATCGATTCCGGAGGAGGTGCACGCTGGTTTTTCGGCTCGTTCGCCGGAAGAGATTGAGGCACCTGTCGTTTTCGCGGGATATGGATTGGTGATTCCGGAGGCACAGCATAACGACCTAGAGGGATTGCCGTTAAAGGGTGCAGTGGTGGCGTTCTTGACGGGAGGTCCGGATAAGATCGATGGCAATCTGCGTTCGCATTATTCATCGGGCGAGCAGCGATGGAAAGCACTGCGTGCAGCGGGCGCGGTGGGGATGATTTCCATTGCGAATCCGAAGAGCATGGAGATTCCATGGGCACGGCAGTCACTCTCGTGGGGGATGGCGCGGATGGAGTTATCTGATCCGAGTATGAGTTATTCGCAGGGGATGCAGTTCAGTGCGTCGTGGGATCCGGCGAAAGCGGATGATTTGTTTGCGGAGTCGGGCCACAGTATTGAGGAAGTGTTGGAGGCGGCCAACAAACAGGAACCGTTGCCGCACTTTGCGATTCCTGGGAAGATTCGAGCTACGGTGCGAGTGTCAAGCAAGCAGATCGCTTCTAAGAATGTGGTTGGCCTGCGAGTTGGGGATGATGCGGCGTTGAAGAACGAGTATGTGGTGATCTCAGCTCACCTGGACCATTTGGGAGAAGGCAAACCGGTGAACGGGGATGCTATCTACAACGGAGCGATGGATGATGCTTCGGGCGTGGCTTCACTAATTGAGATTGCGAAGGCGCTGCATGAGGGGAAAGTTGCGACTAAGCGGTCGATTGTGTTTGTGGCGGTGACGGGAGAAGAGAAAGGGGAACTGGGGTCGGCGACGTTTGCGGCGCATCCTACGGTGCAAGGGCGAATTATTGCGGATCTAAACATGGATATGTTCTTGCCATTGTTCCCGCTGAAGTGGCTGGAGGTGCAGGGGCTGAATGAGTCGACTCTGGGCGCTGATATTACGGAAGTGGCGAAGGCCGCGGGCGTGCAGGTGCAGGCGGATAAGGAACCGAACCGGAACCGATTTATTCGGAGCGATCAGTACAGCTTTATCAAGAAGGGTGTTCCTTCGCTGGCGTTCAAGTTTGGATACATTCCTGGCGGCCCGGAGGAGAAGATTTTCAAGGACTGGTATACGAATCGTTATCACGGAGTGACGGATGATTTGGAGCAGCCGGTGGATGAAGCAGCGGCGGCGCAATTTAATAGCATTCTGAAGAATTTGGCGATTCGGGTGGCTAATGCGGAGCAACCTCCGAGTTGGACGCCTGCTAGCTTCTTCCGGCGATTTAAGACTGAATAGGCGATTAATGTATTCTTTGCGGTTCAAGTGCGGGGCTGAGGAAGTGGAACTTCTTTCGGGCGAGTTGTGGGAAGCGGGAACGGCGGGCATTCGTGAGTTAGAGGACGGCGAGGGTGTGATTTTGATTGCCGGATTCCCCACGAATGATGACCGTGCGGAGTTGTTGGAGCGATTTGCAGGCCGTGATACGCACTGGGAG
>PMQB01000130.1 GCA_003169195.1 Bryobacterales bacterium | reverse complement strand
TGGGGATCCGGGTGCGTTTGAACAAACGAAGCTCACCACGTTGTCGGTGTTGACAAACGGGCTTGTCGAGTTGTGGTAAGTGCCCGCATAGACATCATAGATCTGGTCTGATCCAACCACCGAGAACTGTTGTATCCCTCCGCCTGTCCCTTGGATCTGGATCACAGTAAGTTTCTTGCCATCGTACGTGGTGGCGTTGTTCTTACAGTGGGGCAAAGTGATCGTCATGTTGGCATCGCTTGTCACGAAGAAGACGTTCGTGTCTGTGTCTTGAATCGCGGTACTGGCAGTGATCTGCGAGGTCCGGGCGGGGAATGCGTTTGTCACCGAACCGGCGGCTCCCTGCGGAATTGTGAAGTTTAAGACGGCGGCGTTGCTGGTCCCGCTGTTTGTGACGGAGGCCGATGATCCGGCAGTTCCCGTAGTGACGGTTCCAACGGAGACGGTAGCCGATGTGCCATTGCTGCCCGCTGCACCGTTGGTTCCGGCCGCTCCTTGCGGAATGGTGAAGCTCAGCACGGCCGCACTACTGGTTCCGGTATTGGTGACCGATGCCGATGATCCTGCGGCGCCTGTAATCGTAGACCCAATGGAGACCGTGGCCGCCGAACCGTTCGTTCCGGCTGTTCCTTGCGGGATCGTGAAATTCAAGACGGCCGCGTTACTGCTGCCGCTGTTCGTGACCGACGCCTGTGATCCCGCCGCTCCCGTGTTCACAGTTCCGACAGCGACCGTAGCCGCTGAACCATTGCTTCCGGAGGCACCAGCAACTCCCTGCGGGATCGCGAAATCAAAAATAGCGGCACCGCCGGTTCCAACGTTTGTGACCGTTGCTGACGACCCGGCTGACCCGGTGGTTACTGTTCCAATAGACACAGTAGCGGCAGCGCCTGTGCCCCCTTTCTGCGCAAGGAGAGCCCAGTTTGTTGCAGAGCCTGCGACATCAATCGCCGGATCGATTGCGATGTTAGCTGCGATCGCGATGTAGGTTGCGCCGTTCTCAGATACGGCGTCACCAATCGCATAAGAAGTGGACCCGCTCCAGCCATTTCGGAAACTCACCGGAGGCCCTTGTGAACCGGTTGCACCAGCGGCACCGGCAGAGCCCGCAGCGCCGGCAGGACCTTGGGGTCCCGCAGGGCCTACCGCTCCAGCGGCACCTGTTGATCCCGTCGGAATCGAGAAATTGAATACCGCGGCACTGCTGGTTCCGGCATTGGTCACGGTTGCGGAGGAACCGGCAGACCCCGTGGCCACCGATCCGACAGAAACCGTAGCCGCCGAGCCGGCGTTTCCTTTTTGCGCAAGCACCGCCCAATGAGTGGCCGCGCCCGCCACATCCGTTGCCGGATCAACTGCGCTGTTAGCGGCGATGGCAATGTAGGTTGTTCCGTTTTCAGAAACAGCGTCGCCGATTGCATACGAAAGGGAATTGCTCCATGCATTTCGGAAACTGACCGGAGGCCCTTGTGGGCCGATGGCGCCAGTTGCACCCGTGGCCCCCGTCGCGCCGCTAGCTCCTGCCGCTCCGGCTAATCCCTGCGGGATCGTAAACGTCAACACGGCCGCGCTTGGCGTTCCAGAATTTGCAACGGTTGCGGATGACCCTGCGGCGCCAGTTGTTACCGAACCGACCGAGACTGTGGCTGCGGAGCCGCTGGCTCCCTTTTGGGCGAGCAATGCCCAGTGACCGCCAGAGTTAGTTACGTCCGTTGCCGGATCAATCGCCGTATTAGCCGTGAGCGCAATGTAAGTTGATCCGTTCTCGGATATGGCGTCGCCCATGGTGTATGCAGTGGAGCCGCTCCAGGCATTTCGGAAAGTCGCCGGAGGTCCTTGGGGACCAGCGACGCCCGTTGCGCCCGCAACTCCGGTTAATCCAGTGGGTCCGATTGGGCCTGCTGGCCCCGCCGGGCCTTGCGGACCCACGGGACCAGTTTGTCCGGTCGCACCTGTGGCGCCTGTGGCCCCAGTGATACCCGTGGTTGTTATGTAATAACCATTCACGTCGATGATTACATCGGTTGCATTCGTGACATAGATTGAGACGGCGCCATTCGTGCCGGCGGGAATCACCGCCGCATTGGCGACGATGCCGCCCATCGGAGCGTTCAATGTGGAAACAAGCGGTTGTGACCCACCCGTGGCCCAGGTTGACAAGTAGTAGAGCGGTCCGACCGGCACTACGGTAATGTTCACCGAGTAAGCTTGCACGTTGGAGGGAATGCCGCTGCAATTAGGACTGTTCCAAAGTTGCACGCTGCGTGTTTCTCCAGCGGCCAAGGACGGCGCACCAAACTGGCCGGTTAGTCCGAGGGAAACGCGAGTATCGACAGGACGGCATGGCTGAACACTGACGAATGAAAGTTGGCTTGGTGTACTTTTCGCGGCTGGTGCGAGAAAACCCAAGTTGGCCAAAACACAAGCGACAACAAGCTTGTTTCTGGATGATCTGGTACTGCTTGATTTCATGCTTAAAAAATGGTTTCTGCGCTTAGGGCAAATGGGTAGAGTGTAGAAGGGTTCGTAAGTCCTGAAACCTGAGTGGCGCTTTCATCACAAGGTTCTCGCACAAGTTCGGATCGCGGAGCGATTAGCGAACGCCCAGAATCCAACCTTCGATCTCTGCGACTTCGCGTTCTTCCGGGAGCAAGTTTGGCTCAAAGTATTCGATGAGAGATCCGTTCCAATCGCATTGGCGCATCCAGGCGGCTAGGGAGTACGCGTCGTGCTGGTCGGACGTGCGACCTTCACGCGGGAAATTGTGGCTGCATAACGCTGGATAAGCTTCGGCGATGACTGACGTATTTGGGGGAATCTCCCATCCGTCAAAGGGCCAGAAATGAACATCCTTCTTGGCATGTTCACGAATATGGAGAAGCCAGGGCAAGCCGGCGTGCGTGGCTGTGGCGACGGAACCCGGGACGTCGAAGTGAAACACGGATTTGGCGCCTACTCTCACTTCGGTGAGGCGTCGCCACTTCGAATTCCCGCTGCGGCCTTTATAATCGCCGCGATATCCCTGCCGAATGGAGAGAACATATTCGCGGTCGGTGGGCCAAAAGAGCAGAAAATCCTCTAGGAAAAGAGGCCAATCTAACGGCAGGTTATGCTTCTGGAAGTATTTCAATGGAAACGAAAAACCGTGATCGATGCCCACAAGAACTCGCCGCTCACCATTGAGTTGTTCGAGCAGCCATTCGGCCACTTCTTGACGCGACCAGTATTTACGCGGACTCGGCGGCGGAGGCACTTCTACAGGTTCTGATGTTGGGCTCGCGGCATAGACACGCAAGCCTTTGAGGCTCGCGTCAGGCGTTTGTGCGCCTGAATAATCAATGCCAATATATCTGTCGAACACGCCAACCATGCTGACATAACGCTGTCAGGAGCCCGCCCGTACGATCGCTACATGAACCCAAAAGAACTGCAACGACAAAGCAAGGTGGTTTGGTTTGAAATTCCCGCAACTGATTTCGAACGGGCCACTCGTTTTTACGAACAGATTTTCGCCACAACGCTGAAGGTTGGGGATATGGGACCGCAGAAGTTGGCGGTTTTCCCGTATGAGGCGCCGGCTATCAGCGGCTGCGTGATCGCTGGCCAAGGCTACGTTCCCGGCGGTGCCGGAGGAGTGATCTATTTGAACGCGGATCCTACGCTTTCGCTGGTGGTGGATCGCGTAGCGGCTGCGGGCGGCAAGGTGCTGGTGCCGCGCGTGGAACTGCCGGAAGGCATGGGCGTGTTCGCGCACATTCTGGATACGGAGGGTAACCGGATCGGGTTGCACGCGAACGCATAGCGAACAATGGAGAGATGAGGCGCGCTGACCGGCTCTTTCAAACTGTTCAACACCTGCGCGGGCGGCGGCTCACCACTGCCGCCCAGTTGGCCGGCTGGCTTGAGGTTTCTGAACGAACCGTTTATCGCGACATCAGCGACCTTTCGCGCTCCGGTGTTCCGATTGAAGGCGAAGCGGGGGTTGGCTATCGTATTCTGCGCGGCTTCGATGTTCCACCGCTTATGTTTACTCTCGATGAAGTAGAAGCGCTGGTAACGGGTCTGCGCATTGTCGAGAGTTGGGGCGGACCGGCGTTAGCGAAGGCGAGCCAATCGGCGATGGAAAAGATTGCGATGGCGCTGCCTTCATCGCGCGTGACGGAGATAGAGGGCACGCGTTTGTTTGCACCGGGCTTCCATCTTGACCCCAAGATTGGCCCGACTCTAGAACAAATTCGCGGGGCGATTCTCAATCGACGCAAGCTGTTGCTGAACTACTCCGATGCGGGCCAGCGTGTTACCGAACGCAAAGTACGGCCCCTAGCGCTGCATTTTTGGGGAACGGCTTGGACGCTGGCGGCATGGTGTGAAGCGAAAACGGATTTTCGAAATTTCCGGCTGGATCGCTGCCGCAGTGTAGCGGTGACAGAAGAGTTGTTCCGCAGCGAAACGGGCAAGACTCTCGCAGATTTCATGCGAAAAATGGAAAGCTATTCGCCCAGGGAATAGCTCATGCCGAAGCGGCCAATTTCAATGAACGACTTTTCTCCAGGCGGAGACACTCGGAACGATTCGATGCGGCCCGTGCGGCTCAGGCGCTTTGCTTCGGCGTTGCCCAGAAACTGGCCGGAATGTGCATCGTAGAGTTTTACTTCCAACGCATCGTCGTCTTTGCGACGCCAACCGAACACATATTCGCCGGGCGGCAGAGCGATGCTGCCGATTTTCATGGCGGTTTGCACAATCAGGAAATTGGAATACTTACCTTCGGCCGCATAGCCTGCCGTGATGAGAACAACACCGGCAATGAATTTACCCTTGCCGTTCGTAATGCCCGAGGCTGTGCGAAATTCCGTTTCGATGCGCTCTTTTTCCACCGGGGCGCGCGGGGGAATGAGTGTTTTCAATTCGCTTTCTGAGGCTTGCCGCCAAGCGGCGGTGGCGATGCCTGAAGATACCAGAGCCGATAGAAGAATGAGGCGCGTGAATATAGACATTTACTTGAAGTGGACGAGTCCTCTCTGGATAGCGGCGGTCGCTGCTTGTGTGCGGTCAGTAACGCCCATCTTGCTCAAAATGTTGTTGATATGAGTCTTCACGGTGGCTTCCGATATAGACAGGCTGCCGCCGATTTCCTTGTTGCTCTTGCCGCCGACAATCAATTCAAGGACTTCCAATTCGCGACCAGTCAAAGCAGAACCGCCCATGCGCATGGCCAAACGTTCCGCAACCACAGCCGGAATACGCGTCTTGCCGGCATGCACAGTGCGAATCGCGTCTACCAGTTCGTCGCCGAACATTCCTTTCAACAGGTAGCCGCGCGCGCCCGCTTGCAGAGCGCGATAGATATCCTCATCACCATCAAAGGTAGTGAGTACGATGATGCGGGCGTTTGGGAATTCTGTTCTAATTTTGGCGACGGCTTCGGCTCCGCCCAGACCGGGCAACCGAAGGTCCATCAGCGTCACATCAGGCTGATGTTTGCGAAACAGTTCTACGCCTGTATTGCCGTCGGACGCTTCCGCGATGACATTCATCTCGGGAACGGTATTGAGCAGCGCCACCAAGCCTTGGCGAACGATGTGGTGATCTTCCACCACCAAGAGTTTGATTTGGTCACTCATGGCACTATCTTCTCAACGTCAATCCGGGTTCCTTCACCAGGGCGGCTTTTTACGGCGAATTGTGCGCCAATATGGGTCGCGCGTTCGCGCATGCCGCGCAGCCCGAAGTGTCCCTCGGGGCCGGATGCGTTCACCGCGCCTTCGAAACCCCGGCCATCATCGGTAATGGTCATACGGACTTTCTTCTCTTCATAAGCAAGATCGATCTTCACTTGTTTGGCGTCGGCGTGGCGAACCACGTTGGTGACGGCTTCCTGTCCAATCTTGAGTAATTCGCTTTCGATTTTTTCGGGTAACGCGCGATAGGTGCCCAGCACGCTGAATTGCACATTCAAGCCGGCGCGTTTCGCAATGTCCGTGGCTGCGCTGGACAAGCGGGAACGAAAATCGGCGACATCGGAACCTTGCGAACGCAGTTCCCAAATAGAGCGGCGTGCTTCTTCCAAGCTGCTTTGCACTAAAGAGCGTGTTTGCAGAACCAAATTCCGTACGCTGTCTGGCGAATCGGCTAGTTTGCGGGCTAGCAATTCCAATTGCAGAGATACCGCTACGAAACCTTGGGCGAGTGTATCGTGAATCTCGCGAGCAATGCGATTGCGTTCCCCTAGTACAGCGTTGAACTGCGCTTCAACCTGACGAACGCGCCAGCGGTAGAAGGCGTAGACGGATAGCCCGAGTGCAAGAGCAAGCAGCAGGTAGAACCAGTATGTCTGATAGAAGCGCGGCAAGAGTCGAAAGGAAATCGCGCTTTCGTTTACCCCCCAGTCGCCGTCATTAGCGCGCGCCATTACTCGGAAACGATACGTGGCCGGCGACAGGCTTGTGTAGTAGGCGATTCGCGTGGTTCCCGCCTGCACCCAATCGCGATCAAAGCCTTCCAGCATGTAGCGAAACCGCACGCGCTGCGGAGAAATGAAAGTGATGCCGGTGTATTCGACCGAGAGCCTTTCGTGGCCAGGAGCGATTTCTAGCGCGGACTTCAGATCCACCGCGCGATCGTCAACCGAGAACGATTCCACAACAACCGAGGGTGCTAAAGCATTCGTCAGAGCGGCTTTGCGATCCATGGTTGACACGCCGCGCAATGTCGCGAACCAAAGAGAGCCGTCCCGAGAGAGGCATGCCGCCGGGTGACCGCCTTCGCTACATTCGTTCACACGCATGCCATCGGCGGTGCCATACTGCGCCAACGAAAGTGCGTGGCTCTTGCCTGCGGCCACGGCTTCCAACTCTGTTTTGGCTACACGGTAGATCCCGGTTTTGGAAGTGAGCCACAAAAACTGCGCGTCTTCCACAATCGAAAAGATGTAAGAGGGCAGGCCTACATCCGTCGCATAGTGGTAGATCTTTCCGTTCTGCATCCGGTGCAAACCGCCGTCTTGCGTGCCGATCCACAAGACGTCGGAAGAGTCGCTATAGAGCGCAATGACGACATCGCTGGCCAAGCCATTTCTTTTGGTAAACGTTTGGAAATGGCCATCTTTGATGCGCGTGAGCCCGCGCAGAGTGCCCACCCAAAGAGCACCGTTATCATCACGCGTGATTGCACCCACCAAGTCACTCCCCAGCCCATCGGACGTAGTGAACGTTCGGAACGTAGAGTTTTTCCACAAGGTGAGACCGCGGCGGGTACCGATCCAAACGGAGCCATCGGCATCGGTGTGAAGTGATCGAACAAGGTCGTCCGGCAAACCATCGGCGGTGGTGAAGAGCTTCACGTGGCCGTCGTGAATCACGTTCAGGCCGTCTTGCGTGCCCACCAACAGTTCACCGGCGAGCGTTTCGCCGAGCGCGAAGACAAGGTTGCTGGAGAGGCCGTCTGCCACCGTGAGACGCGACAGTTTACCGGCAGCCCATTTCGTCAGGCCGCCGTTCGTGCCAAACCACATGACGCCGGCACGATCCTGATAGACACAGCGCACTAGTTCATCGGTGTAGTTTGTGATTTTTGGATCGCGCAAAACGGTGACTCCGTTCGATTCGCTGCCCAACCACAGATTGCCTTCGCGATCTTCGAAGACTGCGAGAATGATGTCGCTTGCTAGCGGATCGTTAGTGGAAAACGATTCCGTCTTGCCATTCACGGTGCGCTGTACTCCGCGATTTGCAATCCACAGCGCCCCTTCGCGATCTTTCAGCGTGGCGCCGCTGTTGTTTTCGACGTTTTCTTTGATCTCTCGCGCTTCAAAACGGCCGTTGCGGTATTCGGCGGATCCGCTGGCTGTCACAACAGATAGGTTGCCGGCACTATCGCGCTCTAGCGACCAAATGCTGTTGTTTGGCAGGCCTTGTTCGCGAGTGAACACCGCGGCACCGCTGGGGCGGAATACGGTGAGGCCATCGGCAGTGCCAATCCAGAGTGTCTGCTGATTGTCTTCGAATAGTGCGCGGATATTATTGCTGTGCAAAGCGGGCGTGTTCTGGGAATCGAAGACGGTAAACTTCAGGCCGTCGAACCGAACCAAGCCGCCTTCAGTGGCCAACCAGAGATAGCCATCGTGTGTTTGCAGTATGGCGTGGACCGTATTCTGGGGCAGACCGCTTTCCGTTTGCCAGTTCTGGCGCTGGTAGCTGGTGAGCGGCTTGGTGGGGTCAAGCGCTGCAAGGGGTGAAACCGCAGCAAGCCAGACGGTGATAATAAGGATCAAACGCACTGAGACGATTCCACCATACAAGATCCGCACCTTAATTCCCCGAAGAACGTCATATCCTAAGAGAGGAGGCAAAACAAAAACAAATGGCCTATTACCAGCAAGAACCCTCAGCCCTGCAGAAGTTGACCGGAACTATAGAACTGACCGCCCAACAGGCAGCGGTGATTAAACAGACTTATATTCTTTTCGGTGTGGCTATTTTTTGCGCCATCGCCGGCGGTTACGTAGGCGCTACTTCGCAAACCTTGGTTCATTTCTTCTCTACTGGCATGGGTTGGATTGTGGCGATGATCGTCCTGAACGTGGTTCCTTATGTTGCCATTTCAGCGCGGAATAATCCAGTGCTGGGTGTCACCGCTTTAGTGGCCGACGGATTCATAGCGGGCATCGCGCTTTCGCCGCTTCTTTGGGTAGCCAGCATGGTGAACCCCAGCTTGATCCTGGTGTCTCTGGCGGTGGCTGCATGCGTGTTTGTCGGGGTTACCGGATACGTGATGATGTCGGGGCGGACGTTCTCTGCGCCCCGTGGTTTAATGGCGGGCCTGTTTCTTTCCACCACGGCGATTCTGGTGTTGAATCACTTTATGAATATCGGCCTATTGGGCATCGTGGTGAGCCTTGGTATTGGCGCGTTGGGTGTGTGCGGATTGGTTTATTCCACGAGCAACGTGCTGCATTCTTCGGCATCCGACAGTGCCATTCCTGGTGCACTCAGCTTGTTCGCCAGCATGTTCAACATCTTTGTGGCAACGCTGAACATTCTGCTGCGGCTTTTGGGTGGTGGACGCCGCAGCTAGAGAATTGCGGGAATAGCTGCTGTGTAGGCCAGAATCCATTCTGAACCTGGACCGATAATTTTGAATTGCTCTGAAGACGCCGGAACAAGCCAACTTGTTCCGGCGTTGAAGTTTTCACCGGCAATTTGGCCGCTTCCTTTTAGGCACGTCAGCAGCATGTAATAGGGCGCGTCGCCCTCGAAAGAGAACGATTCTGTAACCGCGAGTTTTTCGATCCGGAAGTAGTCACACACCACGATCTCTTCACGGCCCGTCGCTAACGAACGGGGCTCTACGCGGTAATGATGCGGGCCAAGATCGGATACCTTTACACCATGATCGAGGTGCAATTCACGCGGACGTCCGTAATCATAAAGACGATACGTGATGTCGGAATTCTGCTGAATCTCACAGATGGTGGCGCCTGCACCGATGGCGTGAACCGTTCCAGCAGGCACGAAGATGGCATCGCCGGCTTTGATGCGACGCCAGTCGAGAAGCGTTTCGATCTCGCCAGAGCGTGCCGATTCTTCCATGCGCTGCGCAGAGATGGGCTCCTTGAAACCAACCGCCACTTCGGCATCGGGTTCGGCTGCTACGACGTACCAGGCTTCAGTCTTGCCTAGGCTCTGGTGATGCTTGTAGGCGTAGTCGTCACGCGGGTGAACCTGCACCGAAAGGCGCTCGGTGGTAAAGAGCAGCTTAGCCAACAATGGGCATTGATTAGGGTGCCTTGGATCGAAGGCCCGGCCGAGGATTTCCGGGTGCGCCTGGATCAAGTCGCCGAGCATCTCACCCGATTTAGTTTGGTTCTCTTTAAAAGTGAACCAAACTTCGCCGATACGCTGTATTACGGCATGGTCGGCATAGAACGGCTTAAGATCTTGCCGACCCCATACTTTTTCCTGAAACAGAGGAACGAGTTCAATGGGTTGATGGAAATTTGGGTTTGATGGCATTCAACTGTTAGTAGGGAACAAAATATGATTATCGCGGTTGGCATTTTGGTTTTCATGGCGATTTGCGCTTTGTCGCTAGTGGGCTTGGGTGAATCACACTCGCGCGTCTCGAAGATTCTGGATGATATGGACGATCATCGAGTGACGCAGGAAACAGAAAGCCAAGCGCCGCCGGCGCTTGAGCCGCAAGCCCAGAAGCTGGATGTATTCGCCGAAGTGGGGTTTACTCGTTCTCTTCTCGCCCTAAGTAAAGTTCGCTCACTAGATCCTTATGAAGCTCCAATACTCGAGCGCGACGAATCTTCATCGTTGGTGTCAACTCACCGTGCTCGATCGAAAAGTCGCGGCCGAGAATCTTAAAGCGCCTGATTCTTTCGAAATCGGCTAAGTGCTTGTTGACGCGGGCCACGGCTTCTTTAACTGCTTTGTTCACGTCTTCCGTCTCCGCCAATTCCGCTGGCGGAGCATCGCTCTTCAGGCCTTTGAAATTGGCCAGGTTCAGCGTCAGCAGAGCCGTCATATAGGGCTTCTTGTCGCCTACCAAGACGACTTGATTGACAAGCGGTTCCATCTTGAATAAACCCTCAATGCGTGACGGATAAATCTTCTTGCCGTTTGAGGAAACAATCAGTTCCTTTTTGCGGCCGGTGATGTACCAATAACCATCGGCATCGGTTTGGGCAATGTCGCCGGTGGAAAACCAACCTTGGTCATCCACCACAGAACGGGTGGCTGCTTCGTCGTGATAGTAGCCAGCAAACATGCACGGGCTGCGTAGTTGCAATTCACCATCTTCGGCTAAACGCGCTTCCACACCGGGGAGCATCTTGCCAATACTGCCGGGCTTGGGACGGTCGAGCGGATTGAAACTGACGACGCCCGCCTCCGTCAAACCGTAGCCCTCAATCAATGGCATGCCTATGGCGGCGTAGAACTCGGCTAAATCTTTACTAAGCGGTGCGCCGCCGGAAGCAGCAATGCGTAAGCGGCCGCCCAAACGTTCGCGCACTTTTTGAAAGACTATCTTGTTAGCGATCTTGAGCGCGCGCGACATCCAGGCAGGCACGTCTTTTCCTTCGCGTTTCAAGCGAGCGGCTTCCGCACCCAGACCCAACGCACCATGAAACAACTTGCGCGCGACGAGTGGACGTTTCTTGACTTCGCTCAGAATGGTGGCATACATTCGTTCCCACACGCGCGGGGGCGCCAGGAAAAAAGTAGGACGGATGGCTTTCAGCTCAGACGGCAGACGCGAGAGGCTCTCCGAAAAATAGACGGGCGTGCCCATACGCATGGGAAGCAACTCCAAGGCGATGCGCTGCGTGATGTGCGCGGAGGGCAGGAATACGATGGTGGAATCGACCAAGCCAATGGGAAGCACGGCCGGGCCCATATCGATGTTCGCGATGATGGCGGCATGGCTGGTGAGGCCCATCTTTGGTTCGCCGGTTGCGCCAGAGGTGAGGTAGAGAACGGCGCCATCTTGCGGTGAAATCTCGGCTTGAATACAGGCCATGGCGTTGGGATCTTTGGCGAGTAACGCGCGACCGGTTTCGGCTAACGATTCGAGAGAATCAATACCAGGCTCGCTGCCTATCATGAGGATGACGTGCTCTGGCAGTGTCACGCCCTGCGCTTCGGCTGCTTGCGAAAGGCTTGCGAGAGTCTTGGTGTTTTCGATAAAAAGAAAGCGCGGGGACGACGCCTGGATGTTGCGCACGAGATCTGCCATAGGGTACGCCGTGTAGAGTGCAGCAGCCACACCGCCGGCCGCCATGATGGCAAGATCGACCAGATAGAATTCAGCGCGGGTTTCAGAAAGAAGGCAGACGATGTCGCCCTTTTGGAGACCTAATGCGCGCAGGCCGAGGCCAAGTTCCGAAGACGTCTTGGCCCACTGATTCCAGGTATAGCGGCGGTAAGGATCGTTCTTCTGTCCGGTTGGCTGATATAAGGCGACATCGTCTCCACAGCGAGCGGCAGTTTCTGTTAAAACCGTGTAAACGTTGCGACCAGGCATCCAAGAGGATTTTATCAATGCGCCGAGTCGCGGTGAGACAATCGAGGTTGCCGCCGTTCGAGGAACCATTGCCCCCACCTACCGGAAACGATTCTTTGCGCCGTCCCCTTGCTTATCGGGAAGAGGCCTTTTTGCAGAGTCCGGAATCGCGCCCGCTGCGATTCTTGTCTGAATACTTATGGCCGCTGGCGCACTTTCATGATGAGAAGATTCACGACACTATCGTGTTTTTCGGATCGGCGCGAGTGAAGGAAGACGGGCCGCTGGCTCGGTATTACGATGAGGCGCGGCAACTGGCGGGATTGGTTACGAAATGGGCGGAGACGCTGGCAAAACCGGTAGCAGCCGGCGAGGCGAAGGGCCACCGTTTTGTGGTTTGCACCGGTGGTGGGCCGGGCATTATGGAAGCGGCGAATCGCGGCGCGAACGAAGCCGGCGGCAAGACGATTGGGCTGAACATTGGGCTGCCGTTTGAGCAGCGGCCGAATCCTTACATCACGCCCGAGTTGTCGTTTGAGTTCCACTACTTCTTCATGCGCAAGNNGATTCTGACGCTGGCGCAGACGAAGAAGTTGGAGAATAAGATTCTGATTTTGCTGTACGGGTCGGAATACTGGCGTGAGATTTTGAACTTTGATGCGCTTGTGAAATACGGGATGATTTCGCCCGACGACATGAAGCTGTTTGGCTTTGCGGACACGCCGAACGATGCGCTGCGGATTTTGAAGGAGGGGCTGACCAAGTATTATCTGGAACCGGAATCAGGCTTGCCGCGAGCGACGGAAGAAGCGCCGGAGATTGCGAAATCGAGGACGTCTTAGGGTGATGACGGTAACGGCTCCGTTTCGGCGTGCGTTGGGGTGGCAGTTGACCCCTCCCTTTGGTCAGG
>PMQB01000211.1:5529-10481 GCA_003169195.1 Bryobacterales bacterium | reverse complement strand
GGTGGGTGAAGCCGTTGTGGTCTTGCTGCCAGACGTGCGAAGCGAGCAGGTAGTTGAGCGATGCGATTTCACGCCGCCATGGGAGTTCACGCGTCACCTTCAGCCATTTGGCGTGCTGACTGAACATGGAATCGATGATTCGAATGAAGGCTTCGTAACTATTGAACAGACCGTGCCGGCCAGTAAGAAGATACCCTTCCAACCAGCCTTCACATTGGTGTTCACTCAGCATGGAATCGAGCACGCGTCCGGAAGGTGCCAACCACTGATCGTTGTTGACTTCCCGCGCATCCCACTGACGGTCGGTGACTTCAAACACAGCGCTGAGGAGATTTGACACGGTCTCGTCAGGACCGAAGACACGAAAATTATCTTGATTCAGCTTTGTGACATCGCGCAAGAACTGGCCGAGAATCAGGGTGTCTTCTCCCTCGACCGCGCCTGGCGATACGACGGTTATGGCGTGGTCACGGAAGTCGGGCATGCGAAGGTCGCGCAGCAGGATTCCACCGTTAGCGTGTGGATTAGCGCCCATGCGACGATCGCCTTTGGGGGCAAGTTCGGCTAGTTCGGGTTTAAGGCGACCGTTGTTGTCGAACAATTCCTCGGCTTTATAGCTCTTCATCCAGCTTTCAAGAAGCTTGACATGGTCGGGATGTTCGGGATCCACAAGTAGCGGGACTTGGTGTGCGCGGAACGTGCCTTCAATTTGGAGACCATCAACGACCTTCGGCCCAGTCTAGCCTTTGGGTGAACGGAGAACGATCATCGGCCAGCGCGGGCGGATGTTGTCATTCTTATTGCGCGCGTTCTCTTGGATTTTGCGGATGTCCTCGATGGCCTTTTCCAGAGTAGCGGCCATCAGCGGATGCATCTTTTCCGGATCGTCACCTTCGACGAAATAGGGAGTCCAGCCGCAGCCGCGAAAAAACATTTCCAGTTCATCGTGCTCAATACGAGCGAGCACCGTGGGGTTGCTGATCTTGTAGCCGTTAAGGTGCAAAATGGGTAGCACGGCGCCATCGGTAATCGGATTGAGCAGTTTGTTGGATTGCCAAGCTGTGGCTAATGGACCCGTTTCCGCTTCGCCGTCTCCAACAACGCAGGCGACGATAAGGCCTGGATTGTCAAACGCGGCGCCAAAGGCATGACTCAGCGAATAACCCAACTCGCCACCTTCGTGAATCGATCCGGGCGTAGTGGGTGCAACGTGACTGGAAATCCCACCGGGAAACGAGAATTGCGTGAACAGCTTTTTCAGTCCGGCTTCGTCTTGGCTGACGTTTGGATAGATTTCGCTCCAGGTGCCTTCCAAGTAAACGTTGCCCACAATTGCGGGACCGCCATGACCTGGGCCAGCGACATAGAACATATCGAGGTCATATTTTTTTATGACTCGGTTCAAATGAAGGTAGATGAAGTTTTGACCGGGCGTAGTTCCCCAATGGCCGACTACGATTGGCTTGACGTGCGAAAGCTTCAACGGTTCGCGCAACAAAGGGTTGTCATAAAGATAGATTTGGCCAACCGAGAGGTAATTGGCGGCTCGCCAATATGCGTTCATCTTGTCGAGCAACTCAGGCGACAAGGGGTGATCCGTCGGGTTTGCCTGAATCTCCCTCACGGAGGTGTCGCTTTCGTCGGCAAAAGTTGACGTGTTGATTGGATGTTCGCTGGTAAGTTCAATCATGATTTCGACTCCTTTCAACGTTAACCGACAAAAGGTCAAAAGCATGTCAAAAAGACAAGATGAGCGGCGTTGGCGCGGGCAAATGTGAGAACTGAGCGGCCATATATGGTCAAGTGACACTCGATGGCCGATGGCGATATATGTGAACCTCGCGCTGAGACGCATAAAGTCCAATAGAATGTGTTCGCGGAGTTCGGCCTGTTAATTGCTCTGCTTACGCTGTTCGCCGATCCAAAACATTGAGGTTAACCAATGGCAACATTCATGCAAGACATTCGGCCGATGGTCGAGAGTAGCTCAATACCTAAGCGATCCGAAAAGCGTGGTCCTCGAATCCTGCTTGTCGGAGATGACGAGTCGATGATCGAGATCCTCAGCTCGGCCCTTGAGTCAGCCGGATATAAAGTTTGTCCTGTCGGCACTGGGAGAGAAGCTCTCCGGACGTTTCAATTCTCACGGCCTGATCTCATTTTGCTCGATCTGCATCTGCACGATATGGACGGGCGGCAAGTGTTGCGACGCCTGCGAGAATGGACGGATGCGCCCATCATTGTAGTGTCAGTGCAACTGAAGGAATCGGAAAAGATCGCATGTCTTGACACTGGTGCCGATGATTACATAACTAGGCCGTTTATGATTGGCGAGCTTTTAGCCCGCCTGCGCGCTGCTCTACGACGGGCCTTCGGCACTCCGCAGATGGAAGTCTTTACCGAGGGCGATCTAAAGCTGGATTTCAGCACGCGGGAAGTGTTTGTTGCAAGCCAGAAAGTGAAACTTACAGCAACCGAGTACGATTTGCTGAAGCTTCTTGTGAGTCATTCGGGTGTGGTTCGGACGCACTATCAATTGATACACGAACTGTGGGGCACAACACAGTATCAGGATGTGGTGCATCTTTTGCGCGTCACCGTGAGCAATTTGCGAAAGAAATTAGAAAACGACCCCGGCATCGCGCGCTTCATAGTCACGGAACCTGGCGTGGGGTATCGTTTGGCGAGTTCTTGAAAAAGCGCTTTATTCCATTGCTGCTAACACTTCGGCGAGTGGAACAGTGGCAAAGCCGTTATCTTGATCAGCTAAGTAAAGGCATGTCGGATCAACAATTGGAACAAAAGCGAGTGATCTGGTTACGTCAGATGGCCGCATTTGGTCAAGGAATGCCAAATGGCTTTGCCGGTGTTTCTTTAGATGTGCTTGATTGCGCACTGAGTTCGGCCTTGGCCCTAAATCTGCACTGCCCGGTATCAATGGAAATGTTCGTTGAAGGAAACAGGGCGAACGCTGCACCCCCAAAAACCATGCGGATTGGAATTGCTGCCGATCACGCCGGCTATGAATTGAGGCAATATCTCTTCATCAAACTTAACGACGCCGGTTACGAAGTCATCGACTTTGGCGACCGCAGTCCGAAGATGGACGATGACTATCCCAATTTCGTGATACCGATGGCGCAAGCGGTCGCCTCGGGCAAAGTGGAACGCGGCGTTGCCATTTGTGGAAGCGGTGTCGGTGCGTCCGTTGCGGCAAATAAGGTGCTTGGTGTTCGAGCCTGTTTGATTCATGAATCTTTTTCAGCGCACCAGGGTGTTGAGGACGACAACCTGAATGTCATCTGCCTGGGAGGTCTGGTTGTTGGCCATGCGTCGGCTTGGGAATTGGTCCAAACGTTTCTTGCAGCACAATTCAGCGGAGCGGAACGTCATCGCCGACGCTTAGACGAAATCGCGGCGCTCGAAAAACGAGAGCTGTCAAAAGCATCATGAAAACGAGAACTGCAAGCACTTCTCCGATTACATGCATCTTTGTCGACATCGGCGGGGTTCTGCTTACCAATGGTTGGGATCACCTGGCCCGCAAGAAGGCGGCGAAACACTTCAAGCTGGGGTGGGCTGACATGGACAAACGTCATCGTCTTAATTTCGAAGTTCACGAAGAAGGCAAGCTTAGCTTCGAAGACTACTTAAGCCGTGTAGTTTTCTATGAAAAGCGCCCTTTCACGAGGGCACAATTTCGGAGCTTCATGTGTGCGCAGTCTAAAGGGTATCCAGAGATGATTGAGTTGGTGAGCCGCCTGAAAAAGCAGTATGGGCTGAAGGTCGCGGTGGTTAGTAACGAATCGCGCGAACTGAATGCGCACCGCATCCATGAATTCAGGTTAGATGAGTTTGTAGATACGTTCATTTCGTCGTGCTACGTTCACCTCCGAAAGCCGGACGTGGAGATCTTCCGGCTGGCTCTGGACGTTGCTCAGGCGCCGATACGACAGATCGTGTATATCGAAAACACGCCCCTCTTTGTGGAAATCGCGGAGGGTCTAGGCATTCGGAGTATTTTGCACACAGACTATAAGTCCACCTGCGCAAAACTGGCCTCGATGGGATTGCAGAATGACGTTTGAACCAGACGTGAGGCCGAGTGTCCCAAGGATACTCACGATCAATGGCGGATCATCGAGCATCAAGTTCGCAATCTATCAAGAGGGCGAGCCGCTGACGCGATCGCTCTACGGCCAGGTTGATCGTATCGGACTCACCGGCACGAACCTTACGTTTAACGAAGCTAACCAAAATCGCCAGAACACAATCAATCTCCCAACCAAAGACCGCAAATCGGCTGTCAGCTTCTTGTTTGATTGGATAGAACGGCAAAGTGGATTCCGATCATTAGAAGGAGTGGGACATCGCGTCGTCCATGGAATGCACCATACCGCGCCCGAATTGGTGACTCAGCCCCTATTGGAAGAACTGCGCCGCATCAGCCCCTATGATCCTGACCATCTACCTTCTGAGATCGAGTTGATAGAAAGCTTTGCCAAGCGGCACCCGAAGCTTCCCCAGATTGCCTGCTTTGACACGGCATTTCACAGCGACATGCCGCGCGTCGCTAAGATGCTTCCGATCCCACGACGCTACGAGGCAAAGGGGATACAACGCTATGGCTTCCACGGCTTGTCTTACGAATATTTGATGGAAGAACTGGGCAGACTTGGTGATCCTGCTGCGAAGAAGGGCCGCGTCATTCTGGCACATTTAGGAAATGGCGCGAGCATGGCGGCGGTATGTGACGGAAGAAGCATTGACACCAGCATGGCTTTCACGCCGACGGCTGGATTGATGATGAGCACTCGTACAGGCGATTTGGATCCAGGCGTAGCGGCGTATCTGGCGAGAACCGAGCAAAGAACTACAGAGCAGTTTTACGAAATGGCAAACCACAAGTCAGGATTGCTGGGTGTTTCTGAGACCAGTTCCGACATGCGAGA
>PMQB01000211.1:0-5483 GCA_003169195.1 Bryobacterales bacterium | reverse complement strand
CGCAATATGGAGACTGCCGGAATCGTTTCCGCATATGGAAGCCGGGTCACCGTTCGCGTAATTCATACAGACGAAGACCTCATGATTGCCCGATCAGTAGACCGCATACTCAAAGCCGGCGGCACAAAGACCTTGGGATCGACTCAACTGACAGGAGTAATTTGACATGAACGAGCAAGAAATGATAGAGACAGCTCGGCGCTTGGTGGCCGACGATAAGGGCTTGCTTGCAATGGATGAGAGTACCTCAACCTGCAATAAGCGATTCGCAAAGGTGGGAATTCCACAAGATGTGGAAATGAGACGTGCCTATCGCGAGTTACTCATCACGACACCCTATTTGGGTGAGTGCATCAGTGGGACGATCTTGTATGACGAGACAATCCGTCAGCAGAAAAAGGTTGGCACACCTTTTGTCAAGGTGATTATGGATGCCGGCATGATTCCCGGCATTAAAGTCGATATTGGCGCGAAAGACATGGCTGCTTTCCCGGGGGAGAAAATTACCGAAGGTCTGGATGGATTGCGAGACCGACTGAACGAATATTTTCAGATGGGCGCCCGTTTCGCTAAGTGGCGCGCCGTGATCACGATCGGGTATGGAATCCCTAGCTTCGGTTGTATCGAAGCAAATGCGCAGGCGCTGGCTCGCTATGCCGCATTGTGCCAGGAGGCTGGGCTAGTTCCGGTAGTTGAGCCGGAGGTACTCATGACTGGCGACCATTCCATGGAGCGTTGCCGCGAGTTGACGAAGGATGTCTTGCGGGCAGTTTTCAGCCACCTATACACCCAGAGAGTGATGCTCGAAGGGATGATTCTAAAGGCCAACATGGTGCTTCCCGGGCTTGCCTGTCCTAAGCAAGAAACAGTGAACGAAGTAGCGAATGCCACCGTGAAGAGTCTCTCGCAAGTTGTCCCGGCAGCCGTTCCAGGCGTTGCTTTCTTATCGGGCGGCCAATCCTGCGAGCTAGCGTCAGCGCGTTTAAACGCTATGAATGCGAAATCCAGGTCGCCGCTGCCCTGGGCGCTGGCTTTCTCGTTTGCACGCGCCATTCAGCAGCCAGCCTTAGAGATTTGGAAAGGAAGTATCCACAACGTAGTGGCGGCCCAGAACGCTCTTTATCATCGCGCCAAATGCAATAAAGCTGCGCGTCAAGGCGAATATACCGCTGCGATGGAAGAGACTCCGTCCTTGACTCATGCTTAGCGACAGCGTGCAGCCAGGGAGAGACGAGGATCTGTGAGTGAGAGCAAGCACCGCCATCACCCGACGCCAGAGTCCGAGAGCGCTGCTCCGTACTGGAAGCGAGCGCATCACGACTGGCGTTTCTGGGTCGGGTTAGTACTAATGTTATTGGCGATAACTGTGTATGTGTTGAGCGATAACTTAGCGTTTGTTACTCGTAATTAAAATGGAGATCACGCCGTCGTGTTCTTAGCGGCGGCCTTTTCTATATGACCGCCAAACTCATAGCGGAGGGCTGATAACATCTTATCGGCGAAATCGTCTTCACCTCGCGAACTGAAACGTTCATAGAGCGCAGCGCTCAAAACTGGAGCAGGCACTGACTCGTCAATGGCAGCCTTAATTGTCCAGCGCCCCTCACCCGAATCCGACACCCGGCCCGCGAACTTAGCGAGATCTGGACTTTCAAGAAGCACTGTTGCGGCCAGGTCAAGCAGCCACGATGCGATGACGCTGCCACGTCGCCAAACCTCGGCGATATCGGCCAGGTTGAGGTCGTACAGGTACAATTCAGGCTGGCGCAGAGGTGTGGTTTCCGCATCGATCGTACGTTGCTGCTTGCCAGCGTTGGCGTGCCGCAGAATGTTAAGACCCTCTGCATACGACGCCATCATGCCGTATTCAATGCCGTTGTGAACCATCTTGACGAAGTGACCAGCACCGCTCGCCCCACAATGTAGGTAGCCATGTTCGGCCGTCCCATTCGCTTTTTCCCTGCCAACTGTGCGCGGCGCTTCTCCAATACTCGGAGCGAGGGTTGCAAACACGGGATCAAGGCGCTTCACTACACTCTCTTCGCCACCGATCATCAGACAATAGCCGCGCTCGGATCCCCAGACCCCTCCGCTGGTTCCGACATCCATATAGTGGATGCCTTTCGATTTCAGCTCACTCGAACGACGGATATCGTCGTGATAATAGGAGTTGCCGCCATCGATCACCACGTCGTCACTTTCTAGCAGCGGGACAAGAGTCTTTAGCATTGGATCGACTACGGCCGCAGGAACCATCATCCAGATGGCACGAGGTTTCGTCAATTTGTCGGCAAAATCCTTCACGGATGTCGTGCCAGTCGCACCTTCTTTGACAAGCGCCTGTACGGCTTCTTGATGGAGGTCGTAAACAATGCATTTGTGGCCTGCCCGCTGAAGACGACGAACCATGTTGGTTCCCATACGTCCTAGACCAATCATTCCTATTTCCATTAGTTTCTGCTCCCTCACTATTTAGAGACTCTTTCTACTATCTAAACCGACCGCAGCGGCTCCGGTTAATCCCGCCATGCTCACAACGACGTGAATGGGAATTCTCTCCATGAGTTCTGCAAATCGCCCCTTGCGCTTAAACGACTGCATGAAC
The DNA here is from genome assembly GCA_003169195.1 of Bryobacterales bacterium. Lineage (GTDB taxonomy): Bacteria > Acidobacteriota > Terriglobia > Bryobacterales > Bryobacteraceae > Bog-105. Next base: position 2,878 of record PMQB01000211.1, on the reverse strand, counting down.
GCCGGTCTCTGCAGCGCGGCAAGTATATTGACTACAACTCCGCCAGCCATGTAGACGCCACCAGTGGCTAGCACCTTGAGTGCGAGATTTGCAGCTTCGCTAGCGAGAATAGAAACAAACATATCGATCGTCGCCGAGCAAAGTTTACTGGGGTTTTGTGTACCGAACGCGTGATCGATAATCACCACGGAGGCATCGCTGGTCGAGGTAATCAACTTCTCAATATCAGACGTCTCTGCCATGTGTTCAACGTCACGCAGATAGCCATAGATGTGCGGGATGCCGATTCCGGAGCATACGTGTTCGAAACTCACATGATCGAATTTTGTTCGCATGTATTCAAGCAGATGAATCTGGCTATCGTCGGTTGGCGCGAAGTCGGAATGGCCGCCTTCGGAACTGTGTGCCATGTATGAAGGATCGTCAAAAGTGAGGAAAGATTCACCGAGACCGGTACCAGGAGCGATGACGGCGATAGCACCTTTCGGGACGCCTTCTCCCACGTTTATGGTTTCGACGTCCTTCGGCCGCAAGACAGGAATCGAGCGGGCGATCGCCTCTAGATCATTGATCAGATGGACCGAATGGGGGTTAAGATTCAGAGCCTCTGCGAGACCGGTCTCTTCCATTACCCACGGCAGGTTGGTGGTTTTCACACGGCCGTCAATCACCGGTCCGGCAACAGCAAAGCAAGCTCTATCGACAGGCTTTTTTGTTTTGGTGAGGAACTCTTTCACGATCGCCTGTAAGCTTGGGTAATCGGCGCTATGAAACTTCTCTTGGGCTAAAGGAAAGTGCGGGCCGGCTTCGCTTGAAAAGACAGCCAGTTCGGTCTTTGTGCCGCCAATGTCTCCTGCAATTAACATTTTTTAAACTTTCGCAACCCTTTCGCTGTTTGGCTTCGATCCGTAGAGAGCAAAGAAGAGGATGTATAGATAGGAGGCGACCGGAAGAAGGAAAGCATGATGAAGGCCGATTCGATCGGCGATCACGCCCTGCACGACCGGTAGAATGGCGCCACCTACGATGGCCATGTTCAAAATGCCCGATCCGGTACCGGTCAAGGGACCAAGTTCCGCCTCACCCAACGTAAAAATGGTGGGAAACATAATCGAGTTAAAGAGGCCGACGGAGAGAATCGTCCACATTGCAACCGGTCCGTCCAGCAACATAGAGGATGTTACGAGCAGAGCCGCAATCACCGCGCAAAAGGTAAGCAGATTTCTGACATTCATTCGCCTCGATAGAACTGAGCCGATAAACCTGCCGATCATGGCGCCGCCCCAGTAGAACGAAACATAACCTGCGGCGGTGAGAGCGGGGAGATTTGCAATGTTGGGCAGGCCAAAATAGTTGACCAGAAAGCTTCCAATCGACACCTCCGCGCCCACGTAGGCAAAAATTCCAACTGCACCGAACAAGAGATTGGGGTGCTTCCAGATGGAATCGTCTATCTTCTCGAGGGTGCCTAGCTCTGAGATATTGAGTTTCGGCAGGCCCGAAATGCCGATCAAAATGGCCAACACCACCAGTGCCCCGCCAATCACCGCGTATGGCATTTTGACGGAAGAGGCTTGCGCTAGGCGATACAATTGCAGAGCTTGAGGCGCAAGTTTGTGTAGCTGGATGGCCGCGAGTGGCGCGGTGCTTAGAATTAACAGCCCTCCCAGTTTCGGAGCTATAGTGGTGCCCAACGAGTTAAACGCTTGCGTCAGGTCCATCCGGCTTGAGGCTAACTTAGCCTTACCTAGTTCCACAACGTAAGGATTTGCGGCCACTTGCAAGCCGGTGATGCCGGTGCCGAGAATGACGAGCGCGGTTAAGAACAAAGGAAAGGATGGGACAGACGCGGCAGGTAGGAACAAGAAAGCTCCAACCGCCATAGTGAGCAAGCCTGCCACCATCGTTTTCTTATACCCGATCTTATTCATGAGCCTCGACCAAGGCAATGAGAACAGGAAGTAAGCCGAAAAAAATGCAAATTGAATCAACATGACCTGCGAATAACTCAGGTCAAAAATCGATTTCAAGTGAGGTACTAGGATGTCATTCAAACAAGTGAGAAATCCCCATACGAAAAAAAGGCTCGTGACAATTGCCATGGCCCGTGAGTAGTTCGGAAGCGCCGGAACAGCGGGAGTTGGCTGTGTTGGCGCGGGATTTAAAATGATTTTTGGAGTCGCCATTTGCTTCTATCCTTAATTCGGAAAGCTTCTATTGTTACCACCATGTTTCAGCCTGCACGCCGTAAGAGAGCCCGGTCAATTTATTTAGGTACGGTGTTCCGCCAACTAGCCCGCGGAATCCGTCTGTCCACGACGCATACGTGAGAAAAGCGCGCAGTACCGGCCTCGCCTCAAACTTCCTGCCAGCCCCAATCTGCGGTGCGATAGTGAACTTGCGGAGCCAGCCCTCGTAATTAGCCCGCTCGTACGTGTGATCCGCGCCCGCCTCAACCGCCAGAGACAGGTACTTATTGAAGAAAACTTCCGGCCTGACGCCGAACGACAGCCACGTCTGCCATCCAGCCATCGGATTGCCATTCTGTACCCGTTGATAGATGGCTATGGGCATAATTGCGAACTTGTCGTTGGCTTGATAAAGAATCTGCTCTGCCGCGAGAAATCGTTTAGAACTTCGGATGTAGCGGGTCGGGTCGTCTATCGAAGTACTGAAGTTACTCGCTGCGCCGGTTCCGTACTGGATTTCCAGCGCATGATATCCGCTATCTTTCCATCCCAGCTTTTGATGGCGCAGGCCAAACGCATATCCATCGGCGGTGGGAATGAGCGCACCCGTTGAGGTCTGCTTGCCGCCTTTCGAAATGGCATAGTTAAACCATCCGGCCCACAGACCCGCGGGACCTTTGACGTCGTAC
>PMQB01000235.1 GCA_003169195.1 Bryobacterales bacterium | reverse complement strand
GCGCTGAAGGTGAAGGTGCCGTCGCTGTCGCTTTGGTACGCGACGACGTGACGTCCGTGGTTGAGATCTGGCGGGACCAACAGAACCGCCACTCCCGCTACAGGCTTTTTGTCCTTTATGGCAACGCCATCGAGAGCGGTCCTGCCGACTCCGGCAGTAACGGAGAGTTCGACCTGAGCACCCTTGGCAACTTCAAGTTCGCCGTTGACGAACGAAGCGCCTTTGCAGTCTATTTGGGAGAAATAAACCTGGGGGGCCTCGGAGTGTCCAATGAGGTAACGGCCTGCGGGGAGATGTTCAACGGTGAAGGTTCCATCGGCGTTGACACTGGCATGGAACGTTTTGCCTGCTGCTGAGTTGAGGAAAGAGATATGAAGGTCCCCGGGGATTGGGCCGGGTAAGGTGAGTTTTCCGCTGATGGACGTTTTGACGTTCTCGTCGAGATGTATGGTTGTGTCAGCGGTGATGGTGACGGAGTGCTGTTCGCCATTCGGGTCCGAGATCAAATAAGTTCCCGGGCGAAGACCAGTTAGTTCCCACGCCGTTTCAGTGGGCCGATTCGGGGAGAGCGAACGCCTCCCAAACGGAATGTGGAGGGGGATTCCGCCCGGCCCCGCTTGGATCATGGAGGTCAACACCTGTTGAAGGCTTCGTTGTGGGATACCGTCAACTCCGACAGACAAGGCCGCAACAGCTTGCACGGCGACTTGGACCTGAGCCTCAGCACCTCCTACCAGCTTGAGCGGCACAGCGCCATCCGCAGTTGTCGACCCTCCGTAGTAAGTTACCGGGTAAGTTTTGACTCGTCAGTGACATGGCCGCTAATCCGAGGAGTGGGATATAGCTTTAGTTCAAAGTCGTTCTTGTCGAGAGTGACAGTTACGCCCAAGAGGTTGCGCATTTCGGACTTTCCTTCAGTGTAATCTGACCAGAAAGGTAAGAAACCCGGCCTTTTCGCTGACAGCCCCCATCCGCCTTTAGGAACATTTTCTAAGAGAAAGCGACCGTCCGGGCCAGTGAACACGGGCTCATGGCCACCCCCGCTTACCAAGGCGCGGCGTATTGGTTCGCCCGTGATACCGTTGACTTGAGTAAGGTGCGGAATCAGACACGCGAGCACTAAAATTGTTGTGCGCATGGGAACGTTGCAATACCTCCGAGGAAATTGACGCTACTTTAATTACCGGTGGTCTATCGCAACGTGCTAACGTTCGCACAGGCTATTTGCGCGTCTGCACTTCGACTTCGAGAGTGGCGTCTTTGGCGAGAGGGAGAGTTACCGTTTGGCCATTTGCTAGGTATGGGCCAATGACCGCAGGGTCGGCGTAAGCTAATCCGCGGCCATCGTCAATGGCGAGCAGCGTATACCTCCCAGCGGGAAGGGAAGTGAAACTGAACGACCCGTCGCTATCGCTTTGATACCGAACGATACTCCGCCCATGCTTGAGATCTTGCGGAATCAGGAGCACCGCCGCACCAGCGACAGGATTTTTATCCTTCATAACGAGACCATCGAGAGTATACGGTGCTCGGGCTGCTGTGATCAACAGTTCCGCTTGCGCGCCTTTCGGAACCTCGAGTTCGCCGTTTGCGAAGGCCGCGCCCTTCACTTCCAGCCTCTCGAGAGAAGTTTCCGGCGCATTAGCCAGCACAACCGTATACTTCCCCGAAATCGCGCGCGCCACTTCGAATGTTCCGTCCGATTTGACGGTAGCCGTGAAAGCTCTGCCCGCGGCCGGATTTCTGATAATAACTTCCAGACCGCTCGGCACCTGGCCTTCGACATTCACCTTCCCGCTAATCGAGGTTTTAACGGCATCGGCCAAACGGATACTTGTATTGCTAGTGAGACTGATCTCTTGTGTTTCGCCCGTGGGATTCCCCGCCAGCAGATAGTTCCCAGGTGCGACGCCGACAAGTTCGGAGGCAACCCGCATGGTAGGCAGGCGGATAATCGTTCCTCCCGGCCCCGCTTGCATCAAAGAGAGTACGTTACGCGGCGCGTTCATTTCGACGCCCTCCAACGCAATGTGTAACGACGGAACAGCATGCAGCGCAATTTGAATTTCCGCTTTGCCGCCTTCTTCCAGGCTCAACGGAGTCGCACCTTCAGGGCTTGTAGCGCCCGCATAGTAGGTAACCGGATAAGCCATATCGAGACCGGAATGATCCTCCGGTTGGTGAGGCATTCGCATAATCCCTTGTGAATACCAAGGTTGGCCAACTACACATACAAAATAAGTTCCCGGCTGCAAATGGCGAAAGTGAAACGTACCGTCGGTATCGGTGTTCGTTTGTGTCCTGATCCGAATCTGGTAACGGCCTGACACTAAGGTGCGCGTATAGAGATGCACCATAACGCGCGGAACAGGGTCACTGTCTTCATCGACCACGCTGCCGGAGATTGTGGCCTGTGCGTTCAAGACAAATTGAATATGTTCGGTATCTTTGCCCGGCCCTACGACAATGTCTGTAGCGAAGTTGTCGGTTTGTTGGTAGCGCTGGGAAGTGCCGTGGTCCGCCACTTCCAATTGATACTTGCCCGCTGGAACGCCTTGGAACGAGAACTCTCCGTTGTCCCCGCTGATGGCGGAGACTTGATTCTCGCGATCTTTCACCATCGACAGCGACACGCGTGCTCCTTTCACAGCGCGCTGATCCAGGTGCCGCACCACATGCCCGGCTATGGCGAAGGGAGCCGCCTGTTGTGCAGAACAAGGCAGCGCGAAACAAAGTAGGAGGAAACACGGGCGCATCATGTTATTCCTTCTTGCGCTCCGTGATCTCTACTGTAAGATCCGTTTTCTGGCTGGCTTCCACGGTGACGCTTTGGGTCGGATAATTGCGCATGGCTTCTGGGTTGGCATATTCCAAGCCTTCCAAATTGGAGAAGACGTAGATTTGGTAGCTTCCAGGAGAAAGTGTGAGCGGTACAACACCCTGTGCTGGGAGCGGCTGAACGTTGGGCTCAGCGAAGGAAGAACTGGGAACAATGACTGCATACATCATCGCTGGCGGGTGCTCACTTGGCTTCACTGTGAGATTCAAAGTCGCGCAATCGGTCCCCATGTCGATCGTGACCGGCTGCGTGCTTCCTTCGGAACCGACAACCAAGTAGTCGCGAGTGAGATCGATTCCGCCATACGTAGCCGATTCCACACATTCATTGCTGAAGGGCTGCACTCTGAGCTTGTACTTGCCGGGCTGGATATCACGAAACATCATCTGCGGTGGGTTACCCTGCTGCATGGCAAAACTGCTTTGGTGGTCCGATACCAAAGAAACCTGAATGCCGGGATACCTGGGAATGAACTTACGGCGTCCGTCTTGAGAATTATTAGTTTCGGACAAATGGTCAGATTGGTTCGATCCTGCTCGATTTACCGTAATCGGAATAGCCACGGGCGGATGCAAGACAAGCTGCAGCCCCATGACATCGGAATGATCGACCGTGAATTCCTGGCGTGCTTCCAAACGTTGTCCGTCTGCACCGAAGACATTTGCCTGCAGTGCCCACGTCCCCGAGGGAATCGCGGGCAGAATCGCTTGCGCTGTGTTGGCTTCGAAACGCACACCATCAAACGAGATGATTTGGCCGTTCGAGTTTTGGATTGCTATGTTAACGCCTGTGTTGGCGGGCGCGCCCGACACGTGAGCGACGACACGGTAACCCCGTTCGGCACGAAGACGGAAGTCAGCCTGGATCTCTTGCCCGGGTTGGAGGTCTATCGTTTGAGCGGAGGCCGTATCCGAGGCGTCGGGATAGTACATGGGTGGACTCACATCATGCGGCGCATTGAAACTCACGGAAGGCAGCATGTGCGCGCCACTAAAGACGATGTAACGACCAGGTGTAAGATCGTCGATTTTGAACGCACCGTCATCGTCGGTGTTGGACATGTTGCGGTTCTGCCATTGCTTGCGTCCCTGTTGAATTTGTTCTGCCAACACCTGCACCATTACATTTTCAACGGGTTCGCCATTGCTGTCTGTAATGTGGCCGACAATGCGACCGCCCGGGTAGAGCTTCAGTTGGAAATCGTTTGTGTCCGCACCGACGGTGAAATTGCGATTGTCCGGATTTGCCCATTCGCTTCGCTGCACTCTGCCAGCATCGTAAAAGCCTGGCTTCTGTAAGAAAAACAACACTTGGCCCTCGGAAACATCGTCAAAACGAAAGCGTCCGTCCGGCCCTGTGAGTGCACTCCCCTGCGCTTGCCCCAACATCTGTACCAGCGCCTTCCGAATCGGCTCCCCAGTGACAGCATTCGTGACCGTGCCGGTCACCGTTCTGCGCGGACCTTGACTCTGCGCATTGGGAACACTCGCACCACCGTTCACCTGGCCGAATGTGATTTGGCCGTGGGCCAGGTGGGGTATGAGACAAGCGAGTAGTAAGACTGCTGTGCGCATGGGAACGTGGCTCTCTCTGGCCACTCATTGTCGCATTTATTCGGAGGACGCGGATTGCGCGAACTGCGTCGAAATATCCCCGCGAAAACTCACCGTTCCTACATGCGTAAGTCGGCTTTGGAGATCGGCCCATATCTCACCTCCCATATCCGTCCAGCGTTTGCAAAAGCTGAAATCCTCACTCAGATAAATACCGCTCTTCTCATCAATCATGCAGTTGAAAAGCGCGCTGCGGAATGGGCTGCCGGCTTGTTTGTCTTCGTGTTTATGATCGTGCGCGTAGCGTAACTCCGGATGCCGTTCAATCATCGCCAGCAATACGTCACGCTTGATCATAAAGAAGCCGGTGCCCGCGTACTCAACTTTGGCAAAGCCGTTCACCACCTGCACGCGGCTTCCCGCGAATTCAATCATGTACGAAAGCGCTGCTGAATCCAGCGGCATCCTCTTCGCCTCCACACACGCCTGCACCTTCTGCCAGTCAATGCGCTTGATGGGATAGATGGCAGCCGACACATTCGCGTCGAAATCCAACAAGCGGAAAACCTGCTCCGGCTCGAAGCCGATGTCGGCATCAATAAACAGTAGATGCGTGGCCGCCTCATTCGCCAGGAAATCGGCCACAATATTCTGCCGCGCCCGCGTAATGAGCGCGTCACTCCCTTGCATCTGCACTTGCAGCCGAACGCCCCGGTGGAAGCACGCCATTTGCAGCTTCAACAAGGAACCGGCATAAAGATCGGTGACCTGCCTTCCATAACAAGGTGTACCTATCACAAGACAAGGTGGCTGGCCGGTGGTTGACATATATAAGAGGTCATCATAGCGTGCCACTTCGTATGCCGGAACTTGATACGATGCTGCTTGGTTTATGAAGCTGAAACGTCTTCTTTCTACTGGATTGCTGTTGCTTTGTGGCGCCGTGAACTGGGCGCAGGTTGCGCCCGATATCGCCTCCCAAGCCGCGCGGACTTCACCCGAATGGCTCAAGGCCGGAGTGATTTATCAAATCTTTCCGCGTTCGTTCTCCCAAGAGGGGACGCTAGCCGGCGTGATAGGAAAGCTGGACGAACTCCATACCCTCGGCGTGAATGTTCTTTGGCTCATGCCGGTTCACCCGCTCGGACAATTGAAGAAAAAGGGCACGTTGGGGAGCATGTACTCGGTTCGTGATTACTACGCCATTGACGCGGCGATCGGCAGCAAAGAAGATCTGAAGCGTCTGGTGCAACAGGCCCACGCGCGGCAGATGAAAGTGATCATCGATATTGTGGCCAACCATACAGCATGGGACAGCGTCATGATGGCGCATCCGGAGTTCTATAAGAAGGACAAAGAAGGCCATATTACTTATCCCTATGATTGGACCGATGTGGCAGCGCTTGACTATGCAAGCCCGACACTGCGGCGCTACATGCTGGACATGCTCGTATATTGGATCAAAGAATTCGATTTGGATGGCTACCGGTGCGACGCGGCCGGCGAGGTGCCTACGGCGTTTTGGGAGGAGGCCCGCGCCGAGTTGGAGCGCGTCAAGCCAGACATCGCATTGCTGGCCGAAGCGTCCAAACCAGAACTGCTACGGAAGGCGTTCGACATTGACTACTCCTGGCCATTGCTGGGCACCTTGAACGATGTGGTGATGAAGGGCGAACCTGCCACTGCTGTGCAAGCAACTGTGGAGCAGCAGCGTGCGCTGTTTCCCAAAGGTGCGCTGCACATGCGCGTGAGTGACGACCATGACGAACTCCGAGCCACCACCCGCTACGGTTACCCGGGGTCCATTGCGGCGTCGGCCCTGCTGTTTACGCTCGATGGCGTGCCTCTCCTCTATAACGGCATGGAGGTGGGCGATTCCACACAGTCGCGCGACCCCGCCCTCTTCGAACCGCAGAAAATCTTTTGGCAATCCGCGCTGTGGCATCCCGATGACCCGAAGTTCTATGCAGCGATGGATTCGCTCCGCCGAGCCCACGCGGCCCTGCAGCAAGGCGAAACGGTTTGGCTGCATAACTCCGACGAGCAACACGTGGTCAGCTTCGTGCGGCGCGCCGGAACAGAGGAGTTCCTGGTGGTGGTGAACCTTTCCAATACGCCCTTTCGCGGAACCGTTGAATCCGAGGGCCGCCGCTGGAAAAACGTGCCGCTCCCCTTGGCACAGGTAGGTCCAGCCGCACTGCCGTTCGTCGCGCTCGATGCCTTTGGCTTTCGCGTGTTTGCAGCAGAGGCCGAACCGCTAAAATAGCCGCGCCGTTTTTTCGGTCACGAGACGNNATTTTTTCGGAATTTCTATCTCCCATTCCACCAATGACTTAGCGTCATTGCTTCGCCGCGCGTCCCTTTCGCCGCCCCTCCGCGCACTCTAGCCTGCAAACGTGAGTGCACTCAGTCTTATCGGGCGCCCTCGCCAATTCAAAGAATCGGGAGGTACCTCAATGGTTGATCTCATCCTGGTCGTCTTGTCGCTCATCGCGAAATTTGACGCACCCGTACCACGCGTTCCCTAAAGGGAGCGGGGACCAATCGATGGGGCGGCGCAATTTCGCTGCCCCATTTTGAAACAATTGCGCCCGTCTGCCCACTACCTACCTTGCCGTCTCTCGATCTCATTCTTTGGATCACCACCGCCGCCCTCTCGGCAGTCGTGCTTTTGCGCATTGCGCTCGCCCGTTTTTGGCACAATCCGGCCCTCCGCGGTCTCGCCGTCATGCTGTCTGTCACACTTCTCCGTGACCTGCTCCTCGCCCGCATGTCCTTTCCCGCACACTCCTATACCGTCGCCTGGGAAGCCACGCTGCCGGTTCTCCTCGTCTCCCACGCTTACGCCGCCATCTCTGCCTATACCGCCATCGCCGCCATGTACGCCAAAATCGGCCGCTTCGCCATTCGTCTGTTTGTGGCAGCGCTTGTGGTTGCGGCCATCCTGTGCGCATTCACCACCTTCTCCTGGGAGCTCAAACGCATCACCGGCACCGAAGCGTTCGTCCGTTGGTGCTTCCTGCTCTATCGCTGGGTCGACGGCCTCGCCGCCGGCGGCCTCATTCAGGTCACCGCGTTTCTATCGCTCTTCCGCAAGCCGTTCAAGCGCATGCCCACCAACGTCACGCGCCACGCCGCTCTCCTGGCGGCCTACTTCAGCTGTCAATCCGCACTATTCTTTGGTCAGAATTTGTCCGGACTCAGCGGCATCATCACCGTGCAGCATCTCGCATTTACCTTCATCGCGATTCTCTATCTCGGCTGGACCGTCTTACTTTCGCCCCAAGGTGAACTCACCGAGCCTTGGCCGGCCTTGCCCTCGGCCGTTTTGGACCACTTAAACGACCGCGGCGAATTCGCCGNNATCCGCCGCCCCGGGAATGTGCCAGCGAAACAGCCATCCGGCCATCCGCAACAAAAGGTGCGCCCGCATCATCGTTACCCAATCGCGGCAATACACCCCCATCGACGACCAATCCGCCCCCACCGCCATCGCCGACCGCCGTATCTTCAGCCCCGTCCGTATCTCCATTTCAAACAATTCTCGGAACCGCCCATACTGCGCCAGTCGTTCTTTGCGCAGCTTCTTCCGGTCGACCGCCGCCGACGCGCCCCACCGAAAATC
>PMQB01000698.1 GCA_003169195.1 Bryobacterales bacterium | reverse complement strand
CATTTTATTCAGATCGAACTCATACTCTGGAATGGCGCAGCGGATCGACGTAACATAGGCCGTGTACAGCGCCGTATAACCGGCATCGCGTCCGAACACGCGAAAAATACCAATGCGTTCATGTGAGCCCACTGTCGTACGCTGCCGCTGAATCGCCTCCATCGCCCTTGAAATAGCGGTGGAGAAGCCAATACAGTACTCCGTATTCCGCACGTCGTTATCCATCGTTTTCGGAATACCCACCACCTTGAAGCCCTTCGCGTTCAGCACCGCCGCATAGCTAAGCGTATCGTCGCCGCCAATCGCCACCAGCGAATCCAGCCCAAGCTTTTCCAGGTTCGCCAGCACGCGCGGCGTCATATCGAACGGCGGTTGCGCGGCGTAATCGGCTTTGTTGACAAAATCCGGAAGCTTCTTCATCTTCGACGGATTGGTCCGGCTCGTATGCAGAAACGTACCGCCCGTCCGGTCGATGCGCCGTGTGTTCTCTCGCGTCAGAGGAAGAACGTACTTCTTCACGCTTTCCGGATCATCGAAATTGAGATCTGTCAAGCCCTTCCAGCCCAAGCGAATCCCAGTTACATTGTGGCCGTCCGTCGTTGCCCGGTACACCACGCCTTTAATGACGACATTCAAACCAGGCACGTCTCCGCCGCCTGTCAGAATGCCGATATTTTTACCGCCCATGACTCTCCTGAGGATTTAAATTCCTGCGAAACCTTTTTATTTTAGCTTCCGAGTCCTCAAGGAAAGTCACGGCGACTGAAAAACTAGACCCACCAAGGCGCGGCAGGCTGCTCACGAATGATGATTTGATTGAGGAATTCCGCCGCTTTCGTCAAACCTTCATCCGGCGACATCAACGTATCTTCATGCTCAATCGAAAGCACGTAATCGTAGCCATACATGCGCAGCGTGGAAATGAATTCTTTCCACCAACCGTAAGGATGCCCATAGCCGCACGAACGGAAAATCCACGCGCGGTTCTTTTCATCGGTATACTTCTTGGTATCCAGCACGCCCGTCTTCGGCAAATTCGAATCGTAAATCTGCGTGTCTTTCGCATGCACGTGGAAAATGCAATCGCCCAGCACACGAATCGCCTTGATCGGATCAATCCCCTGCCAGAACATGTGGCTCGGATCGTAGTTGCAACCTACGCTGGGGCCGGCAATCTCTCGCAATCGCAGCATCGTCTCCGGGCTGTACACCACAAAGCCAGGATGCATCTCAATCGCGATCTTCACGCCATGATCTTTGGCGAACTTACCCTGCGCCTGCCAATACGGCGTCACCTTCTTTTCCCACTGCCAGTCCAGCACGTCCAGATACTCCGGCGGCCATGGGCATGTCACCCAGTTCGGATACTTCGCCGTATCGCTATCGCCGGGGCAACCCGAAAAATCGATCACCACCGGCACGCTCAGCTTGGCGGCCAGTTCAATCGTGCGCTTGCTTGTGTCCGCGAACGCTTTGGCAGTCGCGGCATCCGGATGCAGCGGATTGCCATGCGAGCTCAGCGCGCTGATGGAGAAACCATGATCTTCCAGCTTCTTCTTGAAATCTTTGAGTTCGTTTTCTTTATCAAGCATCGACAGCTTGCAATGCGGGTCGCCCGGATAATTCCCGGTCCCTAACTCAACTGTCGAAATATTCAGCTTCTTGAGCTTGTCGAAAACTTTTTCCAGCGGAAATTGTGACAACAACGGGGTGAAACAGCCTACTCTCATGTGCGAAAGATTATCACAAAGGGAGTGTCCTACCGCAATTTCCACGCAAGCCAAGCCACCGCAATCAAAAATCCACCCAGCGCCTTGTACTCTTCGTTCCGCTTGTAGAGCGCCCACGAAAACGCAGTCGTCGCACCCGGCCACTTGGCCACCGGCAGAAATCGCTGAATCCGCGCGGCATAGTCCGCATACCCCGGAAAAATCGTTCGCAAGTGCTGCTCTTCCAATTCGATGGCCGGTAAATAAACCAGCACAAAAACCGCCGCAAAAACCAACACTAACCAAACTTCTCGCGCCGCCACCACCAACCCCGCCGCCGTAATCAACGTCCCCAAGTACAAAGGGTTCCTTACATAAGCAAACGGTCCCGACGTCGCCAATTCCTGGTTCTTCGCCAAATGCCCCGCCGCCCAAGCACGCAACAGCAATCCCAAAATCGAAATCGGCAAGCCCACCTCCATCGAAAATTTCGACGGCTGCGATAACCAAGCGAACGCCACTAAAAGGACAAAGCCCGCCGGCACTCGCAAGCGTTGCGCAAAGTCAGCATACGGCTTCGGAAACATCATGCGGAAACACGCGCCGAACGAATCGAATGCAGCAACGCATCTTTCACTTGCGCCACGCTCACCGCTCGCATGCTCGCATCAATCTCATCGCCGCGCCGGTAACTCGTCGCCGCGTGCGCATCACGCAGCACCGTCAGCTTGCTATGAAACGGACCATTCCTCAGCGGATCAGTCGGCCCGAAAATCGCCACGCCCGGCTTGCCCAGCGCCGCCGCCAAATGCAGCGGCCCGCTATCCACACCCAAAATTGCGGTCGCTCTGCGTGTCCCGTCAATCAAACCCGGCAAACCCGATTCATGAATCATCAACTCCGGCATTGTTGCCAGCTTCGCACGAAAGCCCGCCGCGATATTCACAACCAGTGGCAGCCCCTCCGCCTGCAATTCGCGCGCCAACGTCCCATAATTTTCCAACGGCCACTGCTTGCTCGCCCAACCCGCAAACGGACTCGCAAACACAAACGGTCCATTCGGCAAATCACCCTCCGGCTTCCCTTGCGGAATCCATGCTTGATCTGTCAATTGGGTCGCACCCGCCGCCGCCGCCAACTCCAAGTTCGCTTCCACGCAATGCGGCCCAATCGTCTTCACACCCTGCGAGTAAAACAAAGCCGCCAGCGATTCACGCGCCTGCGAACGATGTTTTCCAAAAAACCGTCGCGGACGGCTCGCGCGTCCCACCAGTGCCGATTGAATCAGCCCCTGAAAATCAATCGCCACGTCCGGCCGAATCGTTCGCAGCGCACGCCAGGCCTCCCGCAAATCTCCGCGCCTGTCAAACGCCACTATTCGATCAATCTGCGGATTTCCCTCCAGCAGTTGCACCCATTTGCGCGCCACCACCCAAGTGATCTGCGCCTTCGGAAACGATTGCCGCAAACTGGCCACCGCCGGCAGCGCATGAATAATGTCGCCCATCGCCCCCAACCGCACCACCAGAATGGACTCGCTCAAACTCATCGCGCGATTTGACGCCCCTTGACATGCTCAACGAATGCCGCCGACCGCTCTTTCTCACCGGCGTCATCTCTTACAATCTCTACCGGCGGCAGCGCACTCGCTTCAGCTACAACCACCATCCGCACGCTCTTCAACGCAGCCACTAAAATCGCGCGCGCTTCCACCGGCAGCAAGGTTCCCGATCCCGGCTCCACAACAGCCAAAACCGCTTTGCCATTGCCGCTCAACTGCGCCAGCCGCTCAGCCTGCGCCAACGTCAACGGGTCAAACGCTCCCACCACCGCCAGCCACGGCCCGCGATCCAACCGCGCCGCTAACTGCTCCACCGGCACAATCTTTTCCCGCGTATCCAAACAGCATTCCTACTTTCTTTTGATTCCTACCAGCCCACGCGCCGCTTCCACCACGTCGCTTGCCGCCACCCCAGTCATACAGCGATGGTCAATCGGGCATTCCCGCAGCAGACACGGACTGCACTTCACCGCGTGTCGCACCACTCGGCTCCACTCCCCCGTCGGTCCTGTGGCTGCATCGTCTGTCGCGCCAAACACCACCACCGTGGGTACGCCCAACGCCGATGCCACATGCATCGCGCCCGAGTCATTTGTCAAGAATAACTCGCACGCCGCCGCCAGCTCCACAAACTCATCCAACGGCGTAACCCCGCCAAAATTCTGACACGCAACGCCGGCCCGTTCAATAGCTTCGTAAACCGCCCGGCAAATATCGGCCTCTTCTTTCGATCCGAACACTGCCACATGGGCGCCTCGTTCCCGCGCGATCGCCACCGCTGCTTCGGCAAACCGTTCCGGCAGCCACCGTTTCGCCCCGCCATACGCCGCCCCTGGACTCACGCCGATAAACGTGTCTTGCAGTCGCAGGTGTCCACGCTCCGCAGCGGCCCGCGTCGCTCCCAAACGAATCGCCGCGTTATCCTCATACGCCGGAATCAACTTCGCCCGCTTCAATAATTCCAAATAGTAGAAGCGCTGGTGCTTCGGAATCTCTCCAGCACCCGGCACAGCAATCGGATGCGTCAACAGCCACCCGCGCGCATCCCGGTCATATCCAAGGCGAATCGGAATACCCGCCCAACGCGCCATCGCCGCCGCTTCAAAAGCATTCTGTAGTAACAGCGCACAATCAAACTTGCGCCCACGCAACTCCGCCGCCACTCGCCGCTTCTCGTGTAAACCTTGCCATCCCCGCGGCGCTTCATACGGAATCACCTCATCGCAAAACGCCTCGCGCCCATACAGCCCAGCCACCCAAGGCCTCGCCAGAATCGAAATCCGCGCCTGCGGATTGTGCTCACGCAACGCCTGCAAAGCCGGTACCGACATCACCGCGTCGCCCACCCAGTTCGTCGCCCGCACTAAGATTCGTCGAAACCGATTTTCCATCCCCGCAGTTTCAGAATAGCGACACCGGGCGCGAGCGCATAGTCTCGGTTTTCCTCACCGATCGTTATGCGGCAGTTGACATGTGGCGGCTCCGGCGCCACGCTCGGTACCCAAACGGCCCAACCTCTGTTACCCTGTTCCCGCTAGGAAGGCAATGGGCATCACCATAATTTCAGGCCCGGTACGCGCAGGGAAGACGACTGTTGCGCGACAGCTTGTTGCCTTGCTCCAGCGACCATCGCCAAGCTAACTGCGCAGGAGTTGAATAAGGGTAAGTTCGTCGTCGCGTAAACGTCTCGCGACGCCGCGCCCGCCGCGCAAAGATTAAAAACGGGGGCGGCCGAATCGCTCGAAGAGCTTGCTGGAAAGCCGACTGCCGCCAGGATTGGCTGCCCCTCGGGAGTTAGATCGTAGCGGCAGTGTCGACGATTTCGTTGGCGATGCCGGACAATGGCTCAACCTCGTAGGTCATGCCGATAGTGGTGAGGCCAGCCACCACATGCGGATGCACCTGCGACTTCACCAGATACGTTGAGAAATTCGCCATCTCGCTGTTGGTGCCAAAAGTAATGCTCGGCAGGAAGATGGAAAGATTTGTGTTTCCATTGAATTCGTTCGCTTTGAGCACTACCGATAGGAGGGTTCCGACGGGCGTGTCTTGCGTTTGAATTTGCGAGCCCGTGAATTTCAATTGACCTTCGGGGCCGTTGTAGGTCAGGTTCGCCGCTATTATGAATAGCGTCGGAGGCGGTCCCCTGCGTTCGGTGTTGTAAGAAATCTGGACGGATTTCTTGTTGTTGCTGAATTCATAGGTGGTGCCGAGGACAACTTTCGCTTGTGCGGCGGGTTGAGGGGCTTGGGCTGTTGCTGGAGTAGACATGTGAATACCTTTCCGAGTTTTAAGTCACGACACTGTTGAGGATGTCCTATCTCAGTAAGCGTCTTCGGTGGGAAAATCCCGCCAAACCAGGTGGAAAATTTTGTGTTAGCGGATGACTTTGAAGAGATTGGCGGGCGCCATTCCAATCCCCACACCTCGCTTCCCCTCGCCGTTCGTCGAATCTTCGCATGCAGCAACGCGTAGGGCGGCCATTCATGGCTGCGCGGCGGCTTTCCAGCCGTCGCCCAAGTACACTTCGTCCCGCAGTCACAGCCTATTCAATCCGTCACCGCCGGAGGACTGCTCTCTCTTAGGCAAGCCGTAAATATGATGGTAGTGCTGACTCTCACCGTCTCGTTCCAAAACCTCACGAGGGAGCGCCTGCGCGCGCTCGGCGATAATCTCCCAGATTGGGCGTTTCGCATCGCAGACCGGCTGCTGCTCGAAAGGCGCGGCCTGCTGTACAAGCTGTACTACACATTGCTCGACGGTTAGACCACGTGCCTATGCGTCAGCTTTGAGAGCGGCCCGCTTATCGGGAATACTAATCCGCGCTTCCACTCAAGACCTTTTCCAGGTATCCGACTGTCTTATTTCCCCCGTAAATCGCCGCTTCTCCCACCCTGCTGAAACCCATCGCGGCGTGGAACGCCTCAGATGCAGGGTTGGGTGGATCGATGTTGACCTCACACACCACTAAGTCGAAACCCGCTCGTTTTGCACCGGCAAATAGATCCTTATAAAAAGTCCTGGCAATCCCTTGCCCTCGCGCATTCTGGCTGACGACAACCCGGTCAACGTATACGAACGATTCTCGGCGGGTCTTGAACCAGATGAAATTAGGATTCGCGTAACAGGCCGTATGGCTCAGCGCAATCAAGAAAGCCGTTGCGCCACGGTCAACTCCTCGCGCGAAAAACGCCGAAGCCAGCAGAGCGTTCAGGCTCTCCGAATCAAGCAGTGACGTCTCCTTGGCGTGCTGGTTGTTGAGATCGAGCAGCGCTACAATCTCCTGCGAATCGAGTCCACCGATATCGCTGAATTGCATTGCCTACATTCTAGTTCCCGTGTCACGAAACGCCCTCCAAAATCCAATCACAAAACAAGCATTCCTTTTTGCATTTATTTTCCCCTTTCTTTTCAACAACTTCCAACACACTTTCGAGGCGACGCCCTAAAACCTGTTCTAGCCGTGCTCCTCGCCAAGCTACTTTCAAGTGCGAAAGGATTCCAAATATGAATCGCAAAGAACGCCGTGCCGCCGCGCACATTCAAAGTAAACTCCAGCGCAAAGCCGAGAAAAAGTTAGCTGCTAAGCCTAACACCGTCGCCGAGGCCGCCAAAGTCATGACCGCCTCCGCTGGCAACAACAACACCACTCCCACTTGGGATTCCTGGGAAGGCTGGGATAACGATGATCCCCCACCGCCCTATCCGCCCTGTCAAAACGGCGAAGAAGATAAATCTCGCAAGCCCATTTCCGACGCAAAGCTATCGGCCAATCGGCAGAACGCCCAAAAAA
>PMQB01000695.1 GCA_003169195.1 Bryobacterales bacterium | reverse complement strand
ACGGCCTTAAGTGATCCGTGTCCAAAAGCCGGTCATGCGCCATTTAAAATGGAATTCTGGCTTCCACCAGAGCGTGATAGAACCCGAGCGCGTGATCCTCCACTTTGGTGTGCGCTTTTTCAGCGCCGTAAAACGCGGCAGTTTGTTGCGAATAAACCATAGCAATATTGGCTAACGGTTCTTCGTTACGCAGGTACCGGCTATTGTCGAAATGCCATTGGTACAACTCCGCCACCACAGGCAACCAGCGTCTGTCAATCGGTTTGGCATTGAACTTGGTAAACCAGGGTCGCAACCCTTGTGCGATTCCATCCGCCACCCATAAGCGAATCTCATCTGCACTCTGTACGGAATCTTTCCAACGATAGTCTTCCTCCAGCCCAACGCTAAAGATCCCTGCGATCGATTTATGCCCCATCGTGGCTCTGTATTCCTTGGCGTTCTTGCCGTTCGTCCACGGAGGATTTACACCATGCCGGGCTTGTCTATCAGCGAACAAAGTGGGCGCCAGTTGACCGATGATGCTCATGTCCAATTCACTCAGCGCCCCACCTCCGGCGTTCGCCAAATAAGCTGCGTTGGGATTGATGGCTTTGATCTTTGCATCCCATAGCCGCCAGAGTTCGAAAAGCCGCTGCTGATGCCAAACCATGTACGTGCGCCGAGCAGCGTTCTGCGGATCGTTGGTGCGCGGCAAATCCATTTGAGCAAAGTCTTTGAAATTCTGGCGGCAGTGTTCGCAATAGCACATACCCGAGCCAGCCCAACGATTCGAAAAGATCCCGTCCACCTTGTATAGGGTGACAATCTCCTCGGTCACCTTTGTCATGAAATCGAAATTGTAAGGACCAAGCGCGCAGGTCACCCAAAGATCCGGATCAGCCCAGTGCTTGCGCTTCTTTCCAGTCGCGTCAACCGCAATCCAATCAGGATGGGCCGCATACACATCCTGATGCACCGCGTGCGGATCAGTTCGAGCAATGACATTCATACCCAACTCGCGGCACCCTCTCACCAAGTCTCCAAACGTATCGCTATTGCGCAACCAGCGACTCCTGTAATGAAGAGGAATTTTTGTCGGATAAAACGCGACGCAACCGCCAGCACTTAAACAAGCGGCGTCCGCATGTACACGCGTGAAGTAATCCAGCCAAAAGGCTTGATCATAATTTCCAGGGTCATCTTCGACAAAGGCAAGTTGGGCCCAGCGCATAGGCCGGTCGTACCATTCTGGTGGCGAAAGAGGGGCGGCTGGCAACAGAGCGCCAGCCAAAGCGGATTGGATAAAGTCGCGGCGATTCATTTTGAGACCACTTAAGACTATTTCATGAATGAATTCGGCGGGCCTCAAGGATACGACAACTGTTACCTTTTTTCCCATCGGCCTTACTTTATTTCCAGGTTTCAAATCAGGTAAGCGGATTCGCTCAAGATCGGGCGAATGGCCAGCGAACTGCTGCTTGTTCGGGATAATATGAGCGGGGCAACGACAGATCGACAAGGTCGAGATCGGGACGCGCGGTTGGAGTTGAGTGTTCCGGAACAATTTAAGGCCCGGTTGGCGGGCGAGTAGTCTGACTGAAAACACGTTGATATGGACTTTTAAGAATGAGCCAATCGAGTCATCGCGGTGAGCGCCGTTCTGAGGAAGAATTCCTCATGGCCATCATTCATGACATCCGAAGGCACTTGCGAACATCTGTCGCTCGCGCGCAGATGATTGAACGCGACGCCAGCACCACGCTCGCTCCAACAATACGCACCCACTTAGGTGAGATTCTCGCGGCCGGGAAAGACATGGATGTATTGCTCAGCAGGCTAGCGCAATACGCGGTAGCAACGTCTAGCGCAGAGGACCATTCCAATGGCGACGTCTGCGTCATGTTCGATTCTGCCCTGCGTCGTTTGGCTCATCGAAACAAAGATGCCGAAATCGATTCGGAGCCGATTCGCAAATGCGGCATTCAGGTACCCTATCCGATTGAGACGGTTTTACGCGAACTGCTGGATAACGCTCTGAAGTTTCGAGAAGGACCGGTGAAGATTACCGTCATTGTGGAGCAAGCTGGAAAGAGCCATGTGTTTGGAATTAGGGACACGGGCATTGGCTTCGAACCTCAATATGTAGAGAAGATCATGTTGCCGCTTGAGCGATTGCATCCTCCGAACGTGTATGAAGGCTGCGGAATGGGATTGGCTATTTGCCAGCGAACACTGGAAGCGTTTGGGGGGAAGATCTGGGCGGAATCAGCCGCGAAGCGTGGGTCTACATTCTGGTTTAGTTTGCCGTCCGCTTAGTTTCTATCGTCGGCGAGGCTGACGTCTTTCACCCGCTTGCCCAGTGCCAGAAACTCATTTAGGTCAATTGGCTTTTCGAAAACCTGCCAGACCCCCAGCTTGCGCAATCGCAGATTCTCACTCTCCGGCAAAACTGACGAGAGAACAATAATTCTCGTGCGCTCTGCAATTCCATTGCTAAACAATTTCTCCAACACTTCCATCCCCGAGCGCTTTGGCAAAACCAAATCGAGGATCACGACGTGAGGCAGTGTGTCGTCGTTCATGCATTTAGAGAGCCTGCGTTCCGCTTCTTCGCCATCCCAAGCTTCTTCCACTTCGCAGTCAAGACCGCAATCCGCAAGCGCCTGTTTGATCAAGAATCGGTCTTCTTTGCTGTCGTCAATGAGGAGAAGCTTTTGCTTTGCAACGACCATGTCTTAAAAATAGCAATGTATTTAGCTGCTGGCCATAACTATTTGCGCTACCGATTCAATTCTTCACACTGAGTGACAATTCGTAAAGGAATTATTTAGCACATCCTCCAAAATTCCGGCTAAGACAGCCAAAACAAAGTAGTTCCTTAATCGGCCCGGCAATTGCCTATAGATCCATGAATTTTTCAAATCCTAAACCAGGAAAAAAGGCAAAATCAATGAAACAGATGGCGTACGAAACTGAAAAAAAACAACTGACAGCGAAGATGAATGAGTTGCTAAGTCAACACCGCGATCAAGATGCTTTGAGAATTGAGAACGCAGCTGACCCTTTCGATCAAATTCAAGCATCCGTAGAGCGAGACCTGCTGGTAGGACTACTCAACCGCGATGCCCAACTGCGTGACGACCTACGCCGCGCCTTCGATCTGTTGGATAGCGGCAACTACGGCCGCTGCGAGGATTGCGAAGAACCCATCGCTTCCGCAAGGTTAAGAGCGATTCCATGGGCACGCTGCTGCGTGCGCTGTCAGGAGATGCGAGACCGCGAAGTGAACGAAGCAGATATCTTCCCTGAAGCTGCGTGAGGAGAGCTGTCTGAGCGATTTTTGTGAGACAATGGCGTTGCCTCATCTTGGAATGCGCCTCCTAATAATCGACGACGACTTTGCAGAACGACAGCACGTAAAAATGCTGGCCCAGGGGTTGGGCCATGAAGTGGTCGAGGCTGAGAATGGCGTTCAGGCTCTTGAAGTTTTGGGAGCCGAATCTATCTCGGTCATGATTACAGATCTTCGCATGCCCCAGATGGATGGGTTGGAACTCATCCACAAACTGAAAGCCGAGGGCGCGCTTCCGCCTACATTGGTGCTAACAGCTTACGGCAGCATGGATCTCGCTCTCGCGACGGTCCATGAGTTGGGCGTATATTGGTTTCTCGAAAAACCCGTGGACGCGCAATCTTTGAAGCTCCTGGTGGACAGAGCCTCCGCTCACGGTCGCTTGCAGAGCGAGGTTCATGAGCTGCGACGCGAGCTCACTCTACATGGAGCGCTGGGTGAGATGGTAGGGCAATCCGAGAGCATGCGTAATATTTTTGGCATGCTTCGGCAGGTTGCTCCCACGACGGCTCCTGTTCTGATCACAGGTGAAAGCGGCACCGGCAAGGANNCTAATCGAAAGTGAATTATTCGGACACGAAAAAGGATCGTTCACTGGCGCGGTAGAACGGCGTATGGGCTGCATTGAAATGGCGGAGTGCGGCACGCTTTTTCTGGATGAAATCGCTGAAATGCCCGTCTCTATGCAGGCAAAACTGTTGCGTGTTTTAGAAGATTTTCGGTATCGGCGCATCGGCGGCAAACAGGAACTGAAGGCTGACGTTCGAATCATCGCGGCCACCAATCGCAATCCAAAGAATGCCATCGCGGAGGGCAAACTCCGTGAAGATCTCTTTTACCGCCTCGGTGTTTTTCACATTGAGCTGCCACCGCTGCGTGAACGACTAACCGATATACCCATTTTGGCTGCTGCGCTGATTGAGCGCCTGAATACGAAACATGGGACGAAGGTCGTAGATATCGATCGCACAGCCATGGCGCAACTCAAGTCACGTACCTGGGAGGGGAACATCCGTGAGTTTAGAAATGTCCTGGAACGGGCGGTGATTTTAGCGGGTGAGGGCATTATCGGTGAAGGCCACTTAACATCTCCGCAGCGGACGATCTTCAAGTCAGCCCCTCACTCCGAGTTAGATATCAACGTGGGCCTCACGATCGATGAAGCAGAACAAGCACTCATACGGGCAACGTTAACGCATACGGGTAACAACAAAACCCGTGCTGCCAGCATTCTGGGCATAAGCGCGAAGACCTTGCATGTGAAGCTTAAGCAATATAGTCTTGAAGCAGAAGAAGCGCCCGCCTGAATTTACTAAGGAGAGCGGTCCCTGCCAAACGAAGGTTTGGCTGCGTTGCCCACTACCTGAATCTTTAGAAATGTTCCAGCTCCGTTCTTGGCGAAGAATGGATCGAGCGGTTTGGCCAGCCAGTGCTTCCAGCCCACAAGTGTCTCTGAAACTTTGGCCTGTAATTTGAGATCTCCGTGGAAATCGAGAACATCGTCCACCATGCGGTAGTCGCCGTGCAGCCCCACATCCGCACCCGGCACTACAAAACTTAGCCGACTGAAAGTCATGACTTGATTTTCGAGCCGGAACGTACCGGTCATGCGTGAGAAAACGTTATCAACATTCCGGTCACTGGGCTTTCCCTGCCCCCGCCTGCTCAACTCGTCCACCTTATCTTGAACTGCATCACGGAGGAAGTTGCCCTGCGCAATATCGAAGTTTCCGGCAATAAGTAGTTTTTCTTTAATGCCGCCAGCGAGCGGCGGAATGGATATCTTAGCGTTCATGCGAATCAGCCCCGCCATGAATGGCTTGCCCTTCGCCGCGAGCAACAACAAATCCTCGATATGCCCGTTCGGCATCTCAACATCAAAATTGATGGCGCGCCGGCCGTCCAATTCATGCTTGATAATGCCACCCCTCGTTTGAAACATCGTGTTTCGCAAACGCGCATGCACTGGCTGCAGAATTGTATTGCCATTTGTTCCGTCGACAAGCACGTCGTATTGCGTCTGAAGCGGAACACGATTTCCACTAGTCTTGAGTCGAAAATCAGGAACTGTCGCTTCGCCCCTCGCTCTGACCGCGGATAGCGTCCCGACAAAGTGTCCGCTGGAATGCAATGTTCCTGAGATTGCTGTGAAGACGCTCAAATCAGCGTGTGAAAAATCGTAATCTCCTTCCAGCGGAGTGTCGCCCGGATTGTCGCTGTTCCATGGCCCAAATTTACCTTGTGACCTGATCTGCCCTGGAGGCCGGGGATTGGTGAGCAAAGCTTGATACGAAAGTTTTTCGTTGGCCCCGGCAGATGTGAGATGAATCTGTTCCAGATTAAATTCGAGCGGCTTGGCATCCTTGCGATTCGGCATCACTACTAAACGGGCGTTGGAAATGTCGATCACCTCTATGACCACGTTGTTCGCGCTCGTTCCCTTCCCGCCGTTCAAATGCGGCCGCTCATTCTTGGGAGGCACAACAATTGCCATTCCTTGCAATGTCACATGGGGTACGCGAGGTTGAGTTTGCCGAAGCATTCCTAGATCCAAATCAAAGGAAAAGAAATCAACCGCGAAAATGGGCGGTGCATCTTGGGTTCCTCGGCGGTTCATGGAAAGTTTATGACCTTCGATGTGCGCCATTGTTCCCGAACCCCTTCGCAACAAGAGGCCGACTGGGGAGAGCCTTGGAATCCGTATCTGTAGATCTGCGAGTTCAACATCGCTTTGAAAGCGCTGCTGCAAATACTGGACGACACGCTGGCGAACCTCGGGCTCAAATCTCGCAGCGAAAATTCTTGCTATTACGAAAAGTAAGACTGCACCGCCGGCCACAAGAACTGCGGTGATAGACACAGCTTTGGAAATCTTAGACATAGCGCACGAGAATTTTTTGTATGGTGACCATCCATATGGTCGCAAACCTGCATTCAAAATCCTTGAGTTGTGCTTCGGACGGCTCCCGTTCGACATTATCAAAGTTTTTGAATGGGCCAGCGAGAGTTAGTCTCCCTCCAGTCGACTGGCCCTCTTTTTAACTACAACAAAAGGTATCAGGGATTTGTCGTTTTGACACGACCGTTCAGTAAAGTGCATTCGCAGGCGTTGATTTAACGGGCTGATGTTGATGGCTTCCAAAGTGCACTGACAGTATGCGGAGGTTCTAGAATGAACTCAGATCAAATTGAAGGCAACTGGAAACAATTTTCCGGAAAGGTGAAAGAAAAGTGGGGAAAGCTGACTGACGATGACCTTACTCAAGTCGCCGGGAAACGCGACCAGCTCATTGGTCGAATCCAGGAGCGCTACGGCATAAAGAAAGAAGAAGCCGAAAAGCAACTTGATGAATTTTACAAGACGCAGTCGGAACCTATGACTGCCCATGCGAAGACGGCATACAAATAGGCACTTGAGCTGTGCAGCGAGAAGGACCGGTCGTGACTGGCCGGTCCTGTTCATTTTTCTACAAGATGGTATAGCGTCCGGCAGCCAACATCTGTATAGCAATCTGCCGAGTGAGTGCCACGGTGTTCAGGGGTTCATATTTTGCCAAGCGACGGAGGATGGCGACTT
>PMQB01000467.1 GCA_003169195.1 Bryobacterales bacterium | reverse complement strand
CGTTTTAATTGTCGCCAATCACCGCCGCCAAAAAGAAGTAGTTCATCGGATGCAGTTCCACCTTCCGAACCGTCGTCACAACAAACATCACGAAGAAAAACAGCAGCAGCGAAATCGGCGCAAACCCGCTAATCTCCCCCGCCAGCGGCCCCGGTTGCAGCTTCTCTGGCATCGCCACGTCAATGTCAAAGCCCGAAATCAAATTGCTGTACCGCCACACCAATTCCATCCCGCCTGGCTTGGCCATCTTCTCCGTCGGCGACAACGTGTTCGCCGGAAAATCCACCTCTTTGAAATTCGTCTTCACCGTCAACGCAAAATCCTTCGTCCGGTTCACGTCTTTCCCAAGGTTGTACCGCCAAGTCTCCAACCCGCGTGAACCGTACTTCACCACAAACTCTACGCGCTGCTGGCTCGGCACCATCGCCCACGCAGAAATCCCACTGTCATTCGAAGAAAATGGCAGCGCCTCACCGTTCACCGAGACAGTGAGATCGTCATACATCGCCTTCTGCGCCGGAAAGTAGAAGTTCAACGTAACCCGCCGCGCTGCGTCCGTCGCATTCAAAAACGTGTACGCACCCGCAAACTTCACCACATACGTGCTGTACCAAAGCAGACCCTTCTGTCGGTATTCCAAATCCAAATCCGCCTGCACCCGGCTCCGCTCCGCCGCCGTAGGATCGGCAATACTCTCAATTATTGCCATCGGTTGTGCCTGCTGCTGCGCCGCCCCCCAGGTCGATGAAATATTCAGCTTCAACCGGTCCCCGGAACTATCTGTGCGCGAATTGATGCTCCCCGCCAAAACCATCCACGCACCCGTCGAACACCCCAAAATAATCAAAATCGCCACAATCCGCTTCAGCAAAGTAAATCCTCCTGGCCACATAGTATCANNGTCAGCGACTTTGATTTCCTCTTTTGTGCCTGAACAAGCCTGGCAGAAATCCTAATGCTTTCAAACATTCCAGCCGACCCTAGCTTATGGACAACTTTTTTCTATATTCCCTCTGGCTCATAGCACTTGGCGCTGTGCTTGTCTTATTCGTGAGCCGCAGACGCAAACGACAAAAGTTTGACAGCGTTCCGACCGAGTTGCCAGAAGAGCGCGGTTAGACCCATCGCACGCCGCGCGGCCGCGAAATCCACCCTTTCTTCGCCTCATGCCCGCTCCTTCGCATACCCTAGTAGTTTGGTTCCCCCTCGCCCAAACCTCGCCACCCTCGTCGCCGATTTCGAAAAACATTCCCGCGATCTCGCCATCATCGCCCCACGCGGCGTTCGCCAACACCGCGTCACATATGGCGAACTCGCCGCCCTCTCTCGCCGCTTCGCCTCCGAACTCGCCCGCCGCTCCATTGTTAAAGGTGACCGCCTCATCATCTGGGGCGAAAACAGTCCCGAATGGGTGGCCGCCTTCTTCGGTTGCCTCCTCCATGGAGTGGTCCCCGTCCCTGTCGATTTCGCCGGCACTCTCGATTTCATTCAACGCGTCACCCGCGAAGTCTCTCCCAAATGCATCGTCGGCGACTCCGCTAAACTCGGGCTCCTCACCACCTCCGCCCCTCGTCTCGCCTTCGAAGATTTCGCCGCCACTCTTCCCAATCAGCAATCCACCGTTATCGATAACCTCAACCCCGACGACAATCTCCAAATCATCTTCACCTCCGGCACCACTGGCGATCCTAAAGGTATCGTCCACACCCACCGCAACGTGCTCGCCAGCCTCGCACCCATTGAGCAGGAGATGCAAAAGTATCTCAAGTACGAGCGCCCCTTCCATCCCATTCGAATCCTCCACACCCTGCCACTCAGTCACGTCTTCGGCCAATTCATGGGCCTCTGGACCCCGCCCCTCCTAGCCGCCGAACTCCACTATGAGTCGAGACTGGTCGCCTCCGAACTCGCCGAACACATCCGCCGCAACCGCATCTCCGTCGTCGCTGCCGTCCCGCGCGTCCTCGACCTCATGCAGACCTTCGCGCTCGAACGCTTCCCCAATCTCGCCGAGCGCGTCGAAAAATCCGCCAGCCTCAAAGCCTGGCAGCGCTGGTGGAAATTTCGCGACGTCCACTCTTTCTTCGGCTTCAAGTTTTGGGCGTTCGTCTGCGGAGGCGCAGCCCTATCCACCGTCGGCGAACAGTTCTGGAGCCGTCTCGGTTTCGTCGTCATTCAAGGCTATGGCATGACGGAGACCACCGCCCTCGTCAGCCTCAATCACCCTTTCCGCGCCGCGGAAGGAACCATCGGCCAAGTCTTGCCCGGCCGAGAGGTCCGTCTCAGCGATGAAGGCGAAGTCCTTGTGCGCGGCGAAACCATCTCCAATACCACCTGGCAGCACGGCCAGATGCAACATCAGGAATCCGAGTGGCTCGCCACCGGAGATCTCGCTTCCATCGACGCCGATGGCAACCTCCACTTCCGTGGCCGCAAGAAAGATGTCATCGTCACCTCCAGCGGTCTCAATATTTATCCCGAAGACCTCGAGGCCGCACTTACTCGCCAATCCGGTGTCAAAGCCGTAGCTGTTGTCGAATCTGATGCTGGCCACGGTCCCGAAGCCCACGCCTTTCTCATCATGCAGCACGATGCACCACCCGCAGGTAAAGCGGTCGAGTCCGCCAATCGCGAACTAGCCGAGTTCCAACAAATCCGCCGTTGGAGGGTTTGGCCCGAGCCCGATTTCCCTCGCACCTCCACCGGCAAAATCCTCAAGCGCGAAGTCGTACGTCGCCTCGCCTCTGAGGAGGCGCCTAACTCCGCCGATCTGAACCTCGATAGTCTCGGTCGCGTCCAGTTACAAGCCCAACTCGAACAGCAATACGGCATTGCGCTTGATGACACTGCCCTCCAAAGTGTGAACACTCAGGAAGACGTGCGCCGTCTCATCGAGCAATCCTCCATCGCACCTAAGTCACCTGTCTCCCAACACAGTTACTGGCACTGGCCCTGGAATCCCGTCATGCAGTTCATTCGCGCCACGTTCCTCGAACTCATCGCCCTCCCTCTTACGCGCGGACTTGCCAAACCCAAAATCATCCGTCGCGTCTCTCACTGGCCCACCTCTCCCGCGCTCTTAGTTTGCAACCATCTGACCTCCTATGACGCGCCGTTCATCCTCTACGCACTCCCCTTCCACATTCGTCACCGCGTCGCCATCGCCATGGCAGCAGAAATGCTCCTCGATTACCGCAAAGGCCGCAACCAAGGCAGCACGCTGCTCAACTTTCTTTCGCCCTTCGCCTACTGGCTCATCACCGCTCTCTTCAACGTCTTCCCACTCCCCCAATACAGTGGCTTCCGGCGCAGCTTTCAACACGCCGGCGAAGCCATCGACCACGGCTACAACGTCCTCGTCTTCCCCGAAGGTCATCGCTCCGACGACGGCAGGCCGCAGCCCTTCAAAAGCGGCACCGGCCTACTATGGAAGAGCCTCGGCACCGACGCCATCCCAGTCTGTATTCATGGTTTGGGAGAACTGAAAGTCTCGGGCGAACGCTGGGTCCGGTCCGGCAAGATCACCGTGTCCGTCGGCGAACCCTTGCATCTCGACCCATCTCGGTCTCCCGAGGAACTAACCGAACAACTCCGTCAAGCCGTCCTAGGAGCGACCGCATGAGTAAGCGCGGCCACCAACCCCACAATCGTATGCTCGCCCGCCTCTGCCTCCACTCGCAATCCGCACTCCCGCACTGTCTTACTAGTCACCGGCCCAATGCTAGCGATCTTGCAATGTTGCAGTGCCTCCAACGGCACCAGACCTTGCAAATTTTCTACCGCACTCGAACTCGCAAACGTAATCCAATCAGGGAAGGGAACTCGGAATACCGCATTCGCCCTCTCACCTGTCTCACTTGGAATTACATTGCGATAAGCGACAACCACATCCACTACCGCGCCTTGTCGCGTAAGTTCCTCCCGAGCCACATCGCGCGTCACCGCCGCACTCGGAATCAGAATCCGTTTGTCCCGCAACTCCTCCTTGCCCAGTGCCTCCACCAAAGCCTCAGCCACATAAGTCTCGGGAGTGATCGCGACAGTCCATCCATAGCGCTGCGCAAAGTCACGAGTCGCCGCACCTACCGTCGCCACGCGCGCGCGGCAACTCTGCCTGCCCAACGCCCGCACTCCGTTTACACTCGTGAACACAATCCAGTCGTAGCCGTCAATATTCGCAATAGCCGCAGTCAAAGGTGCAGCATCCTCCGGCGGCGCAATCCCAATCGTCGGCAGCAGAATCACTTCTGCCCCGCGCTCACGCAGCGGTTCCGCCAGTTCCTCCGCTTGGTGCGCGGCTCGTGTCACCACAATCCGCAATCCCGCCAGCGGCTGCATCACTTCTCCGGCACTAACATCTCTTCCGCGCCCTGCCACAACAGATCGTCCGCGATCCACTTCCCCAAGTCTTCCGCATTCCGCGCCTTGCCCGTCGTTTGCGATCGAATCAACAACGGCCTGTCCGGCGCCACTACGATGCCCGATATCGTCATCGTGTCTCCACCCACCAACGCAAACGCGCCAACCGGCAATTGGCATCCGCCTCCCAAACCCGCCAGCACGCTGCGTTCCGCTCGGACCGCTTGGTTCGATGACTCATGGTTGAGCAGCTTGCAAATCTCCAGTGCTTCGCCATGATCGCGCGTCTGCACACCCAGCGCTCCTTGTCCTGGCGCAGGGCAGATCTGATCGGGCTCGAATACTTCCGCAATCTCGTCTCCCAAGCCGAGCCGTTCCAATCCCGCAGCCGCCAGCAAAATCGCATCGAACTCGCCGCTATGCTGCTTCTTTAGTCGCGTATCCACATTGCCCCGAATGGGTTCGATCCGCAAATCAGGCCGCAAGATCCGCAACTGCGCCCCTCGTCTGGGCGAACTTGTTCCAACCCTTGCGCCGCGTTCTAGCTCAGCTAATCGTTCACCCACGATCGCGTCAAACGGACTCGCGCGCAGCGGCACCGCCGCAATCGTTAACCCCTCTGGTGATTCAGTGGGCAGGTCTTTCAAACTGTGCACCGCCAGATCGATATGCCCAGCCAACAGCGCCTCTTCGATCTCTTTCGTGAACAAACCCTTGCCACCCGCTTGCGTCAGCGAAGCGGTTTGCAAGTGGTCGCCTGTCGTCTTGATAATTTCGATGCGGGTATCAAACCCGGCTTCCGCGAGTTGGCCGGCAATGTAGTGCGCTTGCCATAGGGCCAACTGCGACCCGCGTGAACCAATCGTCAGTGTGGGCTGGGCAGCCATCATCGATCCCGCAACTTGAAAATGCGTCGCACTACGCTGACCAATTCCCCGTCGGACGACCCGGCCGCTTGTCTTCGCATTTCAGAAATAGGACCATGCGCAATCTTATTAATAATGCCTCGCGTCAGGGCTTCCAGCGTTTCTTCCTGGTCCGCACTCAAGTCACCCAACTTGCCACGATACCGGCCCAACACGTCTTTCCGTATCGCTTCGAGTTGTTCTTGAAAGCTGACTATGGTCGGCGTCACTTCACGCTCACGCAGCCGCGCTTCGAGCCGCGTGACTTCGTCCGTCACAATGCTCTCCGCCTGTTGCGCCACATCCAGCCGCGTCTTCAGATTCTGATCCGTCAGCCGCTGCAGATCGTCAATGTCATAGAGAAACGCGTGTTCAATGTCCGCAATCGACGGTTCCACATTGCGTGGCACCGCAATGTCAATCAGGAACATCGGTTGATTCTTGCGCGCTTCAATCGCCTTGCGCACCATCTCGCGCGTAACCACAAAACCCTGCGCCGCCGAAGATGTGATCACAATATCCACTTCCGAAAGCCGCTGTGGAAACTGTTCGTAAGGAATCACTTCGCCGCGGAAGATGCGCGCCAGTTCGTCCGCTCGCTCCGCCGTCCGATTCGTAATGAAGATGCCCGCAGCGCCTGCACGCATCAAATGCCGCGCTGCGCCTTCCGACATTTTGCCCGCGCCTACAATCAACACCCGCTTCTTATTCAGCGAGCCGAAGATCTCGCGCGCCAGTTCCACCGCAGCATAGCTCACCGAAACAGCGTTCTGGCCAATCTCTGTCTCCGAACGAATGCGCTTCGCCACATTGAACGCGCGTGTCAGAACGGCGTCCAGAAACGTTCCAATCGCACCGCTATCGCGCGCTTGCGTGCAGGCTTGCTTCAACTGCCCCAAGATCTGCGGCTCGCCCACAATCATTGAATCCAAGCTCGAGGCCACACGGAATAAATGGCGGATCGCTTCCGTATCTTCATAACGGTAGACATGTGGTAGCAGTTCGTCAATCGTCAATCCCGTGCGATGCGAAAGCAAACTTTCAATCAACGTCTCAACACGGAAATCATCGTCCAGCGCGGCCGTCAGTTCCACTCGATTGCACGTCGAAAGAATCAGCGCTTCCTTCGCACCGCGCGCTTGAATTTCCAGCAGTGCGCCCGGAATCTCTTCCGTCCGATAGGCCAGCTTTTCTCGAAGCTGCACGGGTGCGGTTCGGTGATTGACGCCAGCCAGCAGCAGCTTCATTGTGACCAGAAGCTCCTCAGCGTGACGTGCGTAATCCAAGTGATTAGCGAACATCCAAGAACGCTCACTGCCAACCATGCGATACGCCGCCCTCGCCACCCCGCTGAGACGCGCAAAAAAATCATGGCCAAGTAAAACGCCCAGGTAAACAGGAAAAAACCAATCTTCGGATCGCTCATCCAGTGCGTCCCATTTTCGATGAAGGCCCAAATCACGCCGCTCACTGTTCCGATGGTGATAAATACAAAACCGGTGTTCATTGTTTGCGAGATGATCCGGTCCAACGTTCCCAGCGGCGGCAGCTTGTTCGCAGCCGGCATCACGTTCTTCTGCTTTAACTGGCGTTCCTGTAATAAGTAGTAAACTGCCGCCACGGCGGAGAAAAACAGCGCAGCATAACCAATCATGACCGTCGAAATATGAACGATCAACCAGGTGTTGCGCGCTCCTGCACTCCACTTTTCCACAGGAAACTCTGTTGCCCCGATCACAGTCATAAAGAAGACTAGTGGGAATAAACAGACGCTGAAGACGGCAATTTGATACTGGGAGTAAGCAACAAGGAACAAAACGGCTATAAGAAACGCACAAACAGAGCTCGTTTCACAAAAATTGTTGAGCGGCAGGTGACCGCTGTCCACCCATAGTTCAACAATCGAAACAAGATGAAATACGGTCCCTGCTCCGAACGCAATCAATGCCGGGCGGAAAAGGAGGTTGTTTTTCCGGAACAGGTAAATCAACGCGTAGAGCAGTCCGCACGAATATAACGCGGCCGCGGTACGCAGCCAGAGAACACTCATCAGGGTTGCCCACTTCCAGTATAGAAGCAATCCCTTTCGGTTACGGCTGTTTCATTTGACCGCTTACGATCATCGTAGAGGCGGATGGTTGGTGAAAACATGGCCCCATCTGACTTTATAGGAGAAATCATGAGCGATTCATTAAGGGGAAAGCGCGCCCTCGTTACCGGCGCATCTAAAGGTATTGGCTTGGCGGTGGCTAAATCGCTCGTCCAAGCGGGTGTTCAAGTTGCCATCTGTGCTCGGAAAGATACGGAACTGCGCCGCGCCCTACAGCTTCTAAACGAAAGTGTGCCGGATAGCAAATCTACCGGCATGGTGGCCGACGTCTCCAAGACCAAGGACGTCTCCGACCTGTTTTCCTTTGTCGACCGCGAATTGGGCGGCCTGGACATTTTGATCAATAACGCGGGATTAGGAATTTTCCGATCCACCGCTGACTTGACGCCCGAAGAATGGGACAGCATGATCGCCACCAACCTGTCAGGTGCGTTCTATTGCAGTCATGCCGCGCTTGCGCGTTTTAAGCAAGCTGGCGGCGGATTCATCATTAATATCAGCAGTTTGGCTGGCAAAAATGCCTTTGCCGGTGGAAGCGGTTATAACGCTTCCAAATTTGGAATAAACGGTTTTAGTGAGGCCATGATGCTCGATCACCGCAACGACAACGTGCGCGTGAGCTACATCATGCCGGGAAGCGTGGATACGGATTTCTCCGGTAAGGGCACCGAAGAAAAATCCGAATGGAAGATAGCTCCTGGAGATATTGCGGACCTAGTCCTACATATCTTGCAGATGCCGTCGCGAACACTTATTAGCCGTATTGAAGTGAGACCTTCCCGTCCTAATAAGAACTAATAGGAAAACCCTTGGATGAAAAGATCACAAGAACTTTGATGGAATTCGGCGCCCCTGACGATGAATGCATTAGGAAGCAGCACAGTCGATGGTCTAAGATCTGCGACTAGGGCTGTGGCACATGAGTAGAAAGAAGGATCAAAAGAACATATGAGCCGGCTCCGGAAAGTGCTAGACCCGACGAGGACAGGCAAAGACGCCGAAACGTTGGAAAAAACCCTGCTCAAACTCATCATTGGGCAGGACGAGGCCATAGAGCAGATTGTCAACATCTATCAGATGCACATCACGGGCTTGTCCGCGCCGGGAAGGCCTGTGGGAAATTTCCTTTTCTTGGGGCCGACCGGATCAGGTAAGACACGTACTGTTGAGGCGACTGCCGAGGCATTAGTGCATAATTCACGCGCGGTGATTAAAATCGATTGCGCTGAGTTTCAGCACAGCCACGAGATTGCGAAGCTGATCGGTTCGCCCCCCGGCTACCTCGGTCACCGCGAGACGCATCCTCTTTTGAGCCAGGAAGTGATTAACCAGCATCACACCGATACCGTCAAACTTAGCTTTATTCTGTTTGACGAAATTGAGAAGGCCAGCGATGCGCTGTGGAACCTTCTTCTCGGTATTCTGGACAAAGCAACGCTTACGTTGGGCGACAATCGCAAGGTTGATTTCTCTAAGGCCATGATCTTCATGACCAGCAACTTGGGCGCATCGGAGATGAGTTCGCTCGTCAATCCGAAACTCGGATTCCTGCGCAGCATGCAAGCCGGCGAACAGCCCAAACCCGACGACGCGATGAATAAGAAAGTCGCGAAGAGCGGTGTCGAAGCGGCCCGCCGTAAATTTACCCCCGAATTCATGAACCGCATCGATAAGGTGGTTGTTTACAAACCACTCGGTGAACCCGAATTGCGGCGCATTCTTGATCTTGAACTCGGCCAGGTCCAACAGCGGATACTGTACTCGCCGGCGGAAAAGTGTTTTGTGTTTACGGTTTCCGATAGCGGCAAGAATTTCCTCCTGTCCGAAGGAACCGATTTCAAGTACGGTGCACGCCACTTGAAACGCGCCATTGAACGTTTGCTGGTTCATCCATTGTCAAACCTAATGGCTACCAGTCAAGTGACCGCCGGTGACTGGATCCAGGCAGACTTCGATGAAGAACGCCGCTGCCTGCTCTTCACCAAAGAAGCGGAAGGATTAGAAGTTCACGCCATGGCCAACTTAATTGGCGAAAATTTGCGGATGCCTCCGGCCACTTTTGCTGCGGGTGGTCACGTCGATCTGGCGAAGACCGTGTCTGCGGGCAAATCCTCGAAAAAATAGATACGGCTAAATATACTTTCGGCTCGCGAACTTTCGGGTTCGCGAGCTTTCTTTTTTGCGGCTCACAGTCGTTTTTTGCCGCGCTTGCTCGGCTTTAACGTTCTCCCGTAAGATGACGGGGAGCTAGGTCAGCGACACCGGTTTTCCGACCCTGTTCAGCCCAAAGTTCTTGGCCGGTGGTATCAGCCAGGAAAGCGGCAGCCTGTCTGATATGGCCGGCCAAAGAACGGATGGCAATGGTAGACAACCTTCGATCGGGTCGGCCTTCGGCAAATTCGCGGGCTTTAACATCTAGGAAATCCGCCATCGCCTTGAGGCGCGCCTGCGTGAGCGGATGGTTCTTGGGAGCCACGGAGGGAAGGTACATCATTCCGTGGATGAGCATCAGCAAGCCAGCTGGGGTCTCAGAATTCTTTTTCATCACTTCCAGAGCAAAGGCATCTGCCAACTCCTCGTCCGCTTCCACCTTATCGTGTTTCATGACGGCTTCTTCGGAGGACGTCCGGTAGCTTTGATGTCCGAATTGATGAAGAAGAATGAACGATAGCGTAGTTCCTCGAACGCGTTCGGTCATCTTCGCGACGGCGGGGTTTTCCAAAGCGTCTTTCGGGATATGCAAAGCCACGAGGGGGCTGGGATAGCTTTGGTCGGGAAAATCAGAAGCGGGACGGTTGCGCAGCATTCCCAGATATTCATCCACAGTTCGCGAGCTACATTGATTTGCCCACAGCCACGAATAGGCTTCAGCCATGTCTTCGACGAAAGCTACGGTTAACAGCGGAAGAGTGATGTGTCCTTCGGAAGCCGAGTAAAAGTCGAACGGGTTTGGTTCAGGGGCCGCCGTGGCGGGCAGATCGATTTGCAGCTTGGAAAACGCGTGCGCCTGTTCGGTTGTCAGGAAAGGTTGGATTTCCTGGGCAATCACGAGATCAACGTCTTTCCGATAACGTTGACGCTGATCTTCTAACTTGCCGCCGTAAAGGCTGCTCCAATCGGAAGCGTAGAGCGCGCTGGAAGCGAGGAGTGCCGCGATGAAAGCTGCTTTCACTACCCAAGCTTAACTAAAGCGGAAGCTGGCTCGAACCCATCAAGTGCTTGTCAATATGATGCGCTGCTTTGCGACCGTCGGCGATAGCCCACACGACAAGTGATTGACCCCGCCGAGCATCGCCGGCCGAGAACACGCCAGGCACAGAAGTGGCAAAAGTGGAATCAGTCTTCACGTTGCCCCGGCGATCAAGTTCGAAGGGGAGCTGTTCCAATAAGCCCTGCCGAGTGGGCCCCGAAAAGCCGATGGCAATGAGCACCAGATCGGCATCGAGATAGAACTCGCTGTCCGGCATTCTTTCGAGGGCAGGCTTGGGACCAACCCGGACGCAATGGAGTTTCTTGACGTTGCCGTCTTGGTCGCCGCTGAAGTGGGTGGTGAGGACACTCCATTCGCGGAAGCCGCCTTCCTCATGCGCCGCTTCGACGCGTAACTGCAAAGGCCATAGGGGCCAGGGTGTTGATTCGTGGCGATCTTCGGGCGGCATCGGGTGAATCTGCAGTTGATGAACCGAGAGCGCTTTTTGCCGATGGGCGGTGCCGAGACAATCGGCGCCGGTATCGCCGCCACCGATGATGACGACACGTTTACCCATCGCGACGATTTCTTCAGGATGTGCGAATCGATCACCTGCGCCGCGTTTGTTTTGCTGCGTCAGATAATCCATCGCGTAATGAATGCCCTTGAGTTCACGGCCGGGAATTTCCACGTCGCGATGTTTCTCTGCGCCGATGGCTAGCATCACCGCGTCGAAGTCTTTCATTAACTGTTCGCCGGTAGGATTCACGCCAACGTTGATGTTGGTTTGAAATTCAATGCCTTCGGCGTGCAGTTGCTCTAGGCGTCTATCAACAATGCGTTTTTCGAGTTTGAAATCCGGGATGCCATAGCGCAGCAAGCCGCCAATGCGGTCCTGCTTTTCGAAAACGGTCACAGTGTGGCCGACGCGATTGAGTTGCTGGGCCGCGGCTAAACCGGCGGGACCAGAACCGATAACGGCCACCTTCTTTCCCGTGCGGCGGCGCGGCGGTTCGGCTTCTACCCAACCTTGACCGAAGGCATGGTCGATGATGTTCTGCTCGACCACTTTGATCGTGACGGGCTTATCGTTGATGCCGAGGACGCAAGAAGCTTCGCAAGGCGCTGGGCAAATCCGTCCGGTGAATTCGGGAAAGTTATTGGTGGCATGCAAAGAGCGCAGAGCTTCGCGCCAACGGCCTTTGTAGATTAGATCGTTCCAATCGGGAATTACATTATTGACTGGACAGCCCGTGTGGCAAAACGGTACGCCGCAATCCATGCAGCGGCCCGCTTGCTGTTTGAGCTTGTCTTTGGGAAGGTCTTGATAGACCTCAAACCAATCGTTGACGCGTTCAAGGACAGGACGCCGTTCCGGCGTTTCGCGGGTGTGCTCCAAAAAACCAGTGACTTGACCCATCCGTTATCTCGCCCTTTCGCCGCTGGCGACGGCATGGGAGGAAGCGCCCGCGAGCACGGGTTCCATTTCGTGGACCGGCTTGGCCTTTTTGGCCAGCAGGATGCGTTTGTATTCGTGCGGGAAAACTTTGACGAAGTGTTTCAGATTTTCCGGCCAGCCTTCGAGGATGCGAGAGGCTAAAGGGCTGCTGGTGAAAGCCACATGTTTGCGCATGAGCGATTCCAGAAGCTTCACATCTTCGGGTTCAAAGATGGGTTCCAGATCGACCGCTGCTTTATTGCAGCGAACGCGCACAAACTCACCTTGTGGATCGTAAACGAAAGCGATTCCGCCACTCATGCCAGCGGCGAAGTTGCGTCCGGTTTTGCCGAGGACGACGACCGTGCCGTTGGTCATGTATTCACAAGCATGATCGCCGACGCCTTCGACGACGGTGGTTGCGCCGGAGTTGCGCACGGCAAACCGTTCGCCCGCGACGCCATTGAAGAACGCGGAACCGCTGGTAGCACCGTAGAGGACGGTGTTGCCCACCAGAATGTTTTCTTCAGGAGCGAAGGTGGATGTTCTGGGTGGGAATACAATGATCTGGCCGCCGGAGAGGCCTTTGCCGACGTAATCATTGGCATCGCCTTCGAGCGTCAGAGTTACACCAGAGGCGAGAAACGCACCAAAGCTTTGCCCGGCTGATCCGGTAAAGCGAATCTTAATCGTGTCGGTCGGCAGACCGTTAGCGCCATGACGGCGTGCGATTTGACCACTCAGCATGGCGCCGACTGCCCGATGAACGTTGCGAATGGGCATGGCCAAATCGACCCTTGCAGCGCTCTCCAGGGCAGGCTTCGTTTGTTCGATCAGAGTGTTATCGAGAGATTCTTGCAGACCGTGATCCTGCGCCATGGTGCAACGGCGTCCGATGCGGCCCGGCACTTGAGGGTTGTAGAGGATAGCCGAGAAATCCAGACCACGGGCTTTCCAGTGAGACACAGCGGCGTCCATTTCGATCATGTCGACGCGGCCAACCATTTCCTCCATTTTGTGAAAGCCCATCTTGGCCATCCACTCACGGACTTCTTCAGCGATGTAGAAGAAGAAGTTGATCACGTTCTCCGGCGTGCCGGTGAATTTTTTGCGCAGCTCGGGATTCTGGGTAGCGATACCCACGGGGCAGGTATTGAGATGGCATTTGCGCATCATAATGCAGCCCATGGCTACGAGCGGAGCGGTGGAGAAGCCGAACTCTTCGGCGCCAAGCAAGGCGGCGATAACCACGTCGCGTCCGGTTTGCAACTTACCATCCACTTGCACGCGGATACGGCTGCGCAGATCGTTCATGACCAGCACTTGCTGCGTTTCCGCGAGGCCGAGTTCCCAGGGAGCGCCAGCGTGTTTCAGCGAGGACAAGGGAGAAGCACCAGTGCCGCCATCGTAGCCGCTGATGAGCACGAGATCGGCATGAGCCTTGGACACACCGGCTGCGACCGTGCCCACGCCCACTTCAGCGACGAGCTTCACTGAAATGCGCGCTTGCGGGTTAACGTTCTTCAAATCGTAGATGAGTTGCGCGAGATCTTCGATGGAGTAGATATCGTGATGGGGAGGTGGAGAAATCAAGCCGACGCCGGGAATGGAATGGCGAACTCGCGCGATCTCAGCATTCACTTTGTGCCCAGGAAGCTGGCCGCCTTCGCCCGGTTTTGCGCCTTGGGCGATCTTGATTTGCAGTTCGTCGGCGTTAATGAGGTAGTTGGCTGTGACACCAAACCGCCCAGACGCTACTTGCTTAATGGCGCTGCGTTTTGAATCGCCGTTCGGCATGGGCACAAAGCGCGCTTCATCTTCACCGCCCTCACCCGTATTCGATCTGCCGCCCATGCGGTTCATAGCGATGGCTAAAGTTTCGTGTGCTTCGGCGCTGATGGAACCGAAAGACATGGCTCCGGTAGCAAAGCGCTTGACGATTTCGGCGGCGGGCTCAACTTCTTCAATCGGGATGGGCCGCGGAATGGTTTTCAAGCGCATCAAGCCGCGCAGCGTGTAATACTGTTCGTTCTGCTCATCAATGAGCTTGGTGTACTCCTGAAAGGTGGAGTAACTCCCGCGGCGCACGGCGTGCTGCAATTTGCTGACGGTCTCAGGATTCACCGAATGGCGTTCGCCATGAACGCGGTACTGATAATATCCGCCGATGGCGAGTTCCGGTTCGTCATCGGAGACGGTTCGGTACGCAAAAGCATGCTTGGTCATGGCTTCCAGCGCGAGGATGGGTAGATCGACACCTTCGATGCGCGAAGAAGTGCCGGTGAAATACTCTTGGACCACTTCTTTGTTCAGCCCGATGGCTTCGAAAACCTGCGCGCCCCGGTAGCTCTGCAGGGTGGAGATGCCCATCTTGGAGAAGACTTTCAATAAGCCTTTGCCGACAGCTTTGATGTAGTTCTTGACGGCTGCTTCGGGCGAGATCCCGTTCGGCAGTTCTTTAGTCGATGCGAGATCTTCGATTGTTTCGATAGCCAGATACGGGTTGATAGCGCTGGCGCCATAGCCAATGAGCAAGCAATAGTGCATCACTTCACGCGGCTCGCCGGACTCAATAATAAGGGCAACTCCCGTGCGTGTTCCTTCGCGGACTAGATGATTGTGAACTGCGGTCAAGGCCAGCAGAGAAGGGATGGGCGCATATTCCTCGTCGATGCCACGATCGGACAGGATAAGCAGCGTGTAGCCGGATTTGATGGCGAGAGAGGCGCGACGGCACAAACCATCGAGGGCACGTTTGAGGCCCTTTTCGCCTTCAAGAACGCTGAACGTGGTGGGCAGCGTGTGTGCCAGTAAATCACCGCGTGAGACGCGGCGCAGCTTTTCCAGTTCCCGATTCGTGAGAATGGGATGCGGCATTTTTAACGTGTGACAGTTTTCGGGCACTTCGCTGAGAATGTTGCCTTCGACGCCGATGTAGCTGGTCAAAGACATGACCAACTCTTCGCGAATGGGATCGATGGGCGGATTGGTAACTTGCGCGAAGAGCTGTTTGAAGTAATGAAACAGAGATTGCGGTTTGTCGGAAAGACAAGCAAGCGGCGAATCAATGCCCATGGAGCCGATGGCCTCTTGACCTTCGCTTGCCATGGGTGTGATGAGGAGGCGCAAGTCCTCATCGGTATAACCAAAGCAACGTTGACGCGCGACTACGGTGCCGTGATCGGACACTTGCATGCGCGTGGGCTCGGGAAGAGAGTCGAGCGTAATCTGATTTTCGGCCAGCCATTCGGCAAAGGGCTGGCGAGACGACAACTGCTTTTTGATTTCTTTGTCGGGCACCAAGCGGCCTTGTTCCAAATCTACAAGCAGCATTTTGCCGGGCTGCAAGCGGCCCTTGGTTTTGATCTCTTCGGGCCTGAAGGGTAGAACACCGGTTTCGGAGGCCATGACGAGCAGACCATCATGCGTGATGAGATAACGGGCGGGACGAAGGCCATTGCGGTCTAGCGTGGCGCCGATCATCTTACCATCGGTAAACGCGACGGCGGCCGGACCATCCCAAGGCTCCATGAGGGAGGCGTGATATTCATAAAACGCCTTTTTCTCATCGGACATCGTGCCGTGACCATCCCAAGCTTCGGGCATGAGCATAGCCATGACGTGGGGCAGGGAACGGCCCGTCATGGTGAGAAGTTCGACCGCGTTATCGAGCGTAGCGGAATCGCTGACGCCCGGCTGAATCACGGGAAGAAGTTTTTTGAAATCGTCGAAGAGCGGCGAAGTCATGACGTTTTGACGCGCATTCATCCAGTTGGCATTACCGCGCACCGTGTTGATTTCACCGTTGTGGCAAATGTAGCGGAACGGATGAGCTAATTGCCAAGTGGGGAACGTATTGGTAGAAAAACGCTGGTGCACCAGACACATGGCGCTGACAGTGTCGGGGTCGAGAAGTTCGGCGTAGAATTCGCCAATCTGGTGCGCCAGCAGCAGTCCCTTGTAGACAATCGTGCGGGAGGAAAACGAAGGAATGTAGAAAAAGTTTTTGTCGCGAATGTCGGACTGGGCGACTTGCGATTCAGTCCGTTTGCGAACAACATAGAGTTTGCGTTCAAACTCGTCTGAATTCATACCGCGCGGACGGGCGACGAAGAGTTGCTGAATGTAGGGCTGCGAAGCGCGGGCCACGCGGCCGATGGCGTCGCCGTTGACGGGCGTATCGCGCCAACCTAATACGGCGATACCTTCTTCACGGGCGATGCGTTCCACGACACCTTCGCACACCAGGCGCTGCTGACGTTCGACGGGCAAGAAGCACATAGCGATGCCGTATTCTCCGGGCGCGGGCAGCGTGAATCCGTGGGCCGGTGTTTCTTTGGCGAAAAATTTGTGAGGAATCTGAATGAGGACGCCGGCGCCATCGCCCGTTTCCGAATCGCAACCGCAGGCGCCGCGATGGGCTAAATTTTGGAGAATCTGCAAGCCTTTGAGGACGATGTCGTGGGAGGCTTCACCTTTGATATTCACGACAAAGCCGATGCCACAGGCATCATGCTCATTAGCGGGGTTATATAAGCCTTGCGGCTGGGGTAATCCGGATGTGGTTTCCACTGAATGCACTTCGATTCTCCTCGACTTTGATGGAGATAGACCACTAGTATACCGATTTGCCTATTATTCGTCAAATTGAATTTGGGGGATTGCAATATCGAATTTTCTTATGATAGAGTCATAGTTTCGTGACACTGCAAACCCTTAGGCTTGTGCGAGATATCGCGCATTATCACAGCATCAGCAAAGCTGCGCGTTCGAACAGCTTGAGTCAATCGGCGGCGAGCCAAGCGTTGTCGGAACTGGAACGCGAACTGGAAATTGAGCTGTTTGACCGGCGGAGGCGGCCGCTGGACATTACGGCGGCGGGCAAAGTCTATTTGGATTATTGCCGCGAAGTTTTGCGCAAAGAGGATGAAGTAAAGGCGTCGCTGGCGCAGCTGCGGAAGCATGCGGAAGGCACGGTGCGGGTGGCGGCGATTTATTCGGTTGGGTTGTCGGAGATGTCGCAGATTGAGGCGCGCTTTGAAGAGCGGTTTCCGGATGCGGAGCTGCAGGTGCAATATCTGCGGCCGGAACGGGTTTGGGAAGCAATTTTGCAGGATCAAGCGGACTTGGGGCTGATGAGCTATGCGGAATCGTCGCGCGAAGTGGTGGCGATACCGTGGCGCGATGAAGAGATGGTGGTGGCGGTGGCGCCGGATCATCGGTTGGCCAATGAGAATTCGATTCCGATTGAGGCGGTGGAGGGCGAAGGGTTCGTCGGGTTTGATGAAGACTTGCCGATTCAGGATCGGATTGATCGTTATTTGCGTGAGCATAAAGTCTCGGTGAACGTGACGCTGCGGTTTGACAATATCGAGATGATTAAGCAGGCCGTAGCGCATGGGGCAGGGATGAGCATTATGCCGGAACGCGTGATGCGGGAAGACATGCTGCAGGGGCGGTTGGTGTCTTTGCGATTGGAGCCGGCGGAGTTGTTTCGGCCGGTTTGTATTGTGCACCGGCGGCGGAAGGTTTTCAATGAGGTGGCGACGGGTTTGCTGGAGTTGCTGCGGGAGGAGGAGAAGAGGGATGCGGCTTGAGTTGGGAGCGAGGAGTTAGCCCCACCTGCGGCGGGGCTTTGGGGAGTTGCAGCCCTGCCTAACGGCACGGCTGGAAGACAGGAGCCAGAATGGCCTCCTGCGGAGGCCGGAGCGTTTTGCGGGCCGAGCAATTTGAAAAAACGAAGCCAACTTTTAGGGCTTTGCTTGGGCTGAAAAAACGAACCCAGATGGCTAGGCGGGAAGCGCGGTAAAAAGGGAAAAATTGGGGGAAGAGGCGGCGAAAGCAGGGGTAATATTTGGAGTCTATTAATA
>PMQB01000394.1 GCA_003169195.1 Bryobacterales bacterium | reverse complement strand
TCGGCGCG
Source organism: Bryobacterales bacterium (assembly GCA_003169195.1). GTDB lineage: Bacteria > Acidobacteriota > Terriglobia > Bryobacterales > Bryobacteraceae > Bog-105. Next base: position 7,461 of record PMQB01000394.1, on the reverse strand, counting down.
CTTGCGGTCGGTGATGTTGTTGTTCACTTCAATCACAGCGACGGGTGAACCGTCTTGCGTTGTCTGGAGGACCCAACTACTGGCGACGCAGAGTTGATCGCCGGCCTTGGTGCGCTGCAAGAGTTCGCCCTCCCAGGATCTTCGGCGCATCAATTCCGCCTCGATCTCGTGCAGAGGCTTGGGAAAGACGGTTTGCAGGAGATCGTGGGTCTTGCAGCCTCTTGCTTGGTCGAGCGACCAGCCGTAGAGCCGCGCATTTCCCGCGCACCAGAAGGTGATGGTGCCGTCTAAATTGCGGATACACACCTGTGAAAGATCGAGGGCAGTGTTTAGGTCGCGGAGCCGCTGCTCACTTTCTCGCAAGGCAGTACTTGTGTGAAGCTCGATTCGATAGGCTTCTTCTTTATCAGCGACTTCCTTGCGGAGCCGGGCAAGAGCAATGTTGGAGTCGACACGCGCCAACAATTCGCGCGCACCAAAGGGCTTCACGAGATAATCGTCCGCTCCGGCAGCGAGTCCCTCCACGCGAGATTCTTCACCGGCCCGCGCGGAAAGCAGGATGATGGGTAGAGTGGCGGTGCGAGGATTTTGACGAAGCTCCCGCAGCAATCCAAAGCCGTCTAAACCGGGCATCATGACGTCGGTGAGCACGAGGTTGGGCAATTGTGCGGCGACAGACTGAAGGGCCTCCTCGCCATTGGCTACAGCCTCTACCGCAAAGCGCTCGTCTAGCAGCCGACGAACGTAATCACGCATATCGTCGTTGTCGTCGGCAATCAGAACTTTGGGACGAGCGGCCGCTGCACTCCCGGTATTGGAGGATAGAGCCGGGCCAACGGCAGACTCGTTGGTAAGCTCGGGAGCAGCTTTTTGAGCGGGTGACCAGCGAATGGCTTCTTCCAAAAACAGCGCGGCCGCGTGTCCCTCTGGGCGACCGAGCGCAGGCATGCAAATTTGCTTTTCCGGAAGGTGTGTCGAGCCGTAGCGCAACCGGATGGTGAATTCGCTTCCTTGGCCTTCGCAGCTATCGAGATGGATGGTTGCTCCGTGAAGTTGAACTAACTCCTGCACCATAGCCAGGCCAATACCAGTCCCTTCATGTGTCCGGCCCTTGGCGCCCTCCACCCGGTGGAATCGTTCAAAGATGTGAGCGATCTCGGCCGAAGGAATTCCTATCCCGGTATCGAGCACGGCGAGCGTGGGACCCGTTTCCGAATGGCTCAGCTTTAACCTGATCTCGCCCGACATGGTAAATTTCAGTGCGTTCGAGAGCAAATTGAGGACGATCTTTTCCCACATCTCACGGTCGACAAAAACAGGCTCAGGGAGCGGTGGACAATCGATGACGAAGGAGATACCCACTCGTTCGACGGCCGATCGGAAGACGCTGGCGATATCTCTGGTGACGGAGGCGAGGTCGAGCGACTCATAATTTGCCTTGACGCGGCCGGCCTCCAGGCGGGAAAAATCGAGGAGTGCGTTGACCAGCTTGAGCAAGCGGTTTGCGTTCCGGTGGATCAACTGGAGTTCCTCTTGGCCGGCGGGAATGAAGGCGCCAGAGCCCGCGCGAGATAGCATCTCCTCAAGAGGCCCCAGGATCAGGGTGAGCGGAGTTCTGAACTCGTGACTCACGTTACTGAAGAAAGCTGTCTTGGCGTGATCGAGTTGCGCTAGTGCTTCGGCACGGCGACGTTCATCTTCCTGGGCCGCGGCATTTGAGAGAGCGGCTGACAAGTTGCCGCTTATGGATTCGAAAAATGCCCGATAGGCCTCATCTAAAGCAAGCCGAGGACTAACCCCCACTATGAGTACAGCTGTGGGGGTGCCCTTTCCAGGCTTGAAGAAGTGAGAGACGAAAGCTTGTTTTGGTGATTCCGGATACGGACCGCAGGGCGCTGGGAGATGAGTTTCCAAGTGTCCCACCAGGATGGGGCCGCCCGAATGCGTCATATGGCTGAAGGGCCAGCAACAGTTGGGAGCCTGCATATCTACTATGGCCGGGCTCGCACTCGTGCCAGGGTCTATGCCAGCATGACCCGCCAGGCGTGCCTGCGTTCCCGTTTCGTCGAGCAGATAAATGAGAGCGAACGGGACGTCGAAAGCGTCATCAGCCAATGCTTCCGCAGCGAGGCGACAGACATCCTCCTGTGTTTTCGCCTTCGAAGTTTGTGCGGCAAGATCTCGGAGCGCCCGTGTGCGGCGTTCGGCAAGCATCCTGTTTGTGGTCTCGATGACGGGATGAAAGAGTCCGCCAACCTCGCCCGATTCATCTCGGATCGGGCTGAATGAAAACGTGAAGAAGGTTTCTTCGATGTATCCATTACGGTCGAGGAACATGCGCTGGTTTTCAAGGAAGGACGTCTCGCCCGCCTTGGCTCGCTCAAAGGCCGCGCCAATTTGGAGCCAGGCGGACTGCCAACACTCCTTGAAATCCTGGCCCATGGAGCCGGGATGTTTTGCACCGCAGATGGGCCAGTAGCCATCGTTATAGATCTGGACGTGAGCCGGTCCCCAGGCAATCGAGATCGGGAAATTCGATGCCAGGCAAAGGCTGACGGCGGTTCGCAAGCTTTGCGGCCATTGGGCAAACGCACCGAGGGGCGTGGTGGACCAATCTTTGGCCAGGATGGCGTCCGCCATTTTTCCGCCACCTACCAGGAACTGGGGATGTTGAGGGAGGTTCAATATGCTTGCCATATACGTGCAACTCTTCCAGGGGCTTGTAGGTTTTGAGGTCTGGGATAGGAACGGGCACCGCGCCATGGGCCAAGCGGCGGTCACGGCAAATAGGTGTTGTCAAGCAGTCGACGATTCGAGCTATATCTTTGCTTGTCGGAACTCGACAAAGAGCAATGTCGAGCAGCAACCCAGCGATAGAGCACTTGAGGCTTCTACCTAATACACTACTCTTTAGCGGTCTGAGTTGCAAGTGTCGAAACCCCCTATTGCAGAGGTCAATGATCGCGGCCGCGGGGTGGAGTAGAATTCCACTCTGAGGTGATTTGTGTTGGGCAAGAGTATGGTCCGGCCTTATAAGTGGTTGGCGGAGTTTTATGACCAGTTGGTCACGTTTCATCTGTCCTGGTATCAGGCAGGGCGGCAGAAGATACTGGGCAAGATACTGCCCAACGTGGAATCGGCCTGTGATCTGGCCTGCGGCACTGGCACGACTACAGTCCTTCTGGCGAAAGAAGGGATGCAGATGTTCGGGGTCGACCTTTCACCAGCCATGTGCAAGATCGCCCGCGCGAAGACTCGCGGACTCAGGCCGGTGCCGCAAATCATCCGTGCGGATATGAGAGACTTTCGGCTTCCGCAAACCGTAGACCTTGTCCTGTGCGAGTTCGATTCGCTGAATCATGTTCCGGAGAAATCGGACTTGGCATTGGTTGCGGGGGCGGTGCACCGGGCTTTGCGACCAGGCGGCTACTTTTATTTCGATGTGAACAACCGTTCCGCTTTTGAAAAGATCTGGCCGGGCACGTGGTGGTCTGAAAAGCCGGAGGTTGCGTTTGTGATGCATGGAGGCTATGACCGCGAGCGCGATCGGGGCTGGACGCAAGTGGAATGGTTTCTGAGAGAAGGCCGTTTGTGGCGGCGGCGAAAGGAGAGAGTCGAGCAGGTTTGTTGGAGTGCGGCGGAGGTGCGCCGGACGCTAAAGGACGCGGGCTTCGATCAAATCCGCGCCTGGGATGCGAAGCCGTTCTTTACGACCGATCCGAATATCAGCCCAGGATGCCGCACGTTTTATTTGGCGCGGAAGACGCGGAGGGCGATGTCTTCAGAGTAAGTAGGCGAGTCGAGTTCTTTGATGGAGTTGAAGAGTTCCTCCTTGATGGTGTGGCCGGTTCGTGTGTCGATCCAGGATGCTTTGTATGAGCCGGGAGGAAGGTGTAGACGCAAGCGTAGAGATTGAGGAGCTTCATCAACGGTGTACTGGGGTTTGGCGTCGTTGTGCACGTGGCCGTGATGAATGTAGATCGCGTATTGCCTTCCGGGTTCGGCGAGCGCACGTGCTGTAGCGCCTTGGGGAATTCCGCCGGCGATCACGTTTGGGTTCGGCGCCATGCGGGTGAAATCAAGCTGGTCAAAGAAGTCATGCAGAATGCCGAGTTGCACCCGTAACGCGAGACTGCCGCCGCCCGGTGTGTGGTCGGCATAGGAGAAGTTGCCACTCTCGTTGCCGGCGGCGGCGAAAGAGAAATCGAGATTGTTGTAGAGGGCGCCTCCGGCCATAAGAAAATCCCATCCTTGGATGCGATAGGTAGCGTCGGCTTGGCCGTCGAAACCGGTTTCGTTCATGCCGATGGGGCGGTTGAACGCGTAGTTCAAGACGACGGCGTCGGGAGGTCGCGAATAGTGAAAATTGAACAGGCTGATGTTGGGATCGGGGTCGGCGATTTTTTTGGAGGAGCGGCGAACGTTCTGTGAGATGAGGTGAGGCTTCTGCGTGCCGGCCTGCGCAGCGGCAATCACGCCGGAAATGTGACGCTGCCATGCGGGAGTGACTTCGCCCCAATAGGGTTCGTTGCAGATTTCGTAGTACACGTTATCGAAGGCTTGGGTTTCTTGGACGATTTTGCGAACGAGGGTGTCTTGTGTGGCCAGTAACGTTTTGTCCGCCATGGTGTAAGCTTGCTTGCGGCTTCGCGTGCCGACGCCATTTATGTTGTTCTTCGCGTTGAGTGGAGCGATGTTCCATAAGTCGTCGTCATAGTAGGCGCAAAACAGACCTAGCTCTACGACGATGCCTCTTTGCGAGGCCTCGCGCAGGAAGTCTGTCAGGCGAGCAAAGTATTGGGGGTTCCACTTCGAGAGATCGAACTTGCCGGAACTGGTGCGTTGCCAGGGGGCGATGAAGCGGGCACTTTCGGGGGCGAGAGTGTTTCGATCGATGGCGTATGGACTCTTGGCGGGATCGAAATCTTTTCGCTGTTCGAGATAGCTGCCGACCCAGGTGCGCGTGAGATTGAGATGATGGCGCGCGAGTTCGTTGAGATAGGCGACGTAATCAAAGTCTAAGTTGATGACAGCGCCATAGTGTTCGCCGGAGGTGATGAGAACGGTAGGCTTGCCGCGGAATAAGAAGTAATGAGGATTTTGCGGATTGAGTTGCAGAGTCTCGGACGCTTTGACTGATGAGAGAAGCAGGAAGAGTAAGGAGAGGGCTACGATCCGTGGCCGTTGCATCTTTAGATTTGATCATGCAGGCTTAATCGCGAGGAATAAAGGTAGTGGACGCGAGAGTTCGAAATGCGTCTCGAAAGGCGCGGAAGGTGATGCAAAGCAGAAGGAGAAACAACACGAACCAGAATTGAAACGATTTGCGAACAATGGAAGCGGTCAGAGACTACTCCTGCGCAAAGATTTGAGACTTCACGCTAGCAGTAGCGGCGCATGGGCGGACCTGGATAAAGTGCCAGTTGCGAAGCGTGGCGATTCTTGCGGAGGCGAACTGGCAGAGGGTCTGCAATGGTTCACTGAGTAAGGGAGGCAGCGGGCCATGCCAGTGGACGTATTGTTTTTTGGGGCGCATCCGGATGATGTGGAGTGGGGTGTGGGTGGAACCGCGCTATTGATGCGGGCGCGCGGTGTTTCTTGCAGTATTGTGGATTTGACGCGGGGCGAGTTGGGGTCGCGCGGGACGCCGGACGAACGGAAGCATGAGGCTAGGGTGGCGGCGGAGTTTCTGGGAGCGCAAGCGCGCGAAAATCTGGAGCTGCCGGATGGGGGGTTGGAGGACTCGCCGGCGAACCGGATGCTGATTGCTCGGGCTATCCGGCGGCACCGGCCGAAATTTGTGGTGGCCCCGCTTTGGGAGGATCGTCATCCGGATCACGCGGCGGCGGGCCTCATGGTTCGGCATTCAGCTCTCTATTGCACGCTGAAGAAAACCGATGATCCGAATCCGCCTCACCCAACCGAAGGCTTTTCTGTTCTATCCGCTGCATAAGACGGTGCAGCCGGCGTTTGTGGTGGATACGACGGAGGTCTTTGCGGAGAAGTTAGAGTTGTTACGGTTGCATCATTCGCAATTTGGCAAGACGGCGGAAGAATTTGGAGTCTTGGCGCAAGGATTGGGAGATTACCTGCACGGGCTGGAGACGCGTGACCGGCATTATGGAGCGCAGGTGGGTGTGCGGTTTGGCGAGGCCTTGGTGTCGGACAAGCCTTGGAGACTTAGCGGGTTGGAAGACTTGCTGCGTTGATATAGTAAGAGGAGCCTCCGGCCTCGGACTGCGGCGCAATTCCGCCTGAATTACGCCTCGAGACATCGTTCGTATGTCTCGGTAAATAACTCCACAAGGTTCGTTTAGTGACCACCCTGCGTTCTAAAGCCAAAGAAGTTTTACGTCTCGGATCTCTGTTCTTGATCCTGAGCGGATTGTGTTCGCTTTTTGCGTGGGCTATTCGCTGGCGGGCGTTTCTGCAAATGATACCGGGCGGGCCGCTGATGACGTGCGATACGGCGATCTGCTTCGTTCTGGTGGGGTGCGGATTTTGGGCGGCTACGCGAGGCGCAGCACAAGCGATGCGTGTGATCGGTGTGTTGCTGGTGGTATTAGGCGCGATCTACCTGGAGGCCGGGTTAAATCACGCCTGGGTAACCCTTCATTTCTTTTTCCCGGACCTTACTGCCGCTATGGTTGCTCCGCTACCAGCTGAAACATGCAGAGTATCCGTGGCGACCGCGGCCACCATTTTGCAACTGGGCATCCTGTTCTTTTTGATGGCAAAAGAAAGCTTGCAGCGGCTTGGACTCAACGCGGCGGCGTTTCTGGCGAGCAGCATCATGGCCACCGGAGTATTTGGAGCCGTGTGCCGTCTGGCGGGAATCGTGGTAACAGGAACTTGGACAGACTACTTGATGAACATGTCGCTGCCCACCGCGATTTGTGCGACCGTAGCGGGCGTCTGCGCGGGCGCGCTGTTTTGGATGAAGGCCGAACGGAGCGAACGGCGGCTGTCGACCGGAGCGGCAACGTTAACTTTGTTGGGCCTGTTGTTTTTCTTTGGCGGTATCAACTCGGCTGTTGTTTCGAATGCAAGGTTGGGGGTGGAGACACGGGCAGAACTGGAAAGGGTGTCCCGGCAAGTGAGTTTGATCGACGGCATTGTGGCGGCGGTACGGAAAGCGGAGACCGGGCAGCGTGGATTCTTGCTGACTAATCGGGAGGAATATTTACAGTCGTATCAACAGGGGCTGCACGAAGTTGAGGGGGATCTGGAGGTGCTTCGTTCCGGCTCTTCCGAGAATCGCCAATCGGACGAGTTGGTGCGTTTGACGAATGAGAAGTTGGGGGAATTGGCCTTAACTATCCGATTGCAGCGCGCGCGGAAGGAGGATGAAGCGAGGGCGGTTGTGGGATCGGGGAAAGGCTTCGCCACGATGAGTGCGATTGAAGAAGAAGCGGCACGGATGAAGAGGAGCTTGACGACGGAATTCGCGCGGAATCTCAA
>PMQB01000613.1 GCA_003169195.1 Bryobacterales bacterium | reverse complement strand
TCCTGGATGGCGTCGATGGAAGGCAGAATTGAGATGCCGCCGCCGGTGAGTTCGTTGTTATCGTTACCGTCGAGGAGCCAGTCGGTAGAATTGGCACGCGAGCCGCCGACTGAGAGGGAGAATGAGCCGCGAGCGGAAACTTCGCTGCTCGGGCCGCCGTTGAAGAAGCTGCCGGTACTCGTCTCTTGGGTGGTGCCGGGCGTGAGTGTGGCGAGTTGGACGAAATCGCGGCCGTTGAGCGGCAGATCTGCGACTTGCTGCGAGTTGATGACTTGGCCGAGCGTTGGATTAGTAGTTTGGACGGCGATAGCAGTAGCAGTGACTTCGACGCTTTGCTGCACGTTGGCGGGTGAAAGATTAAAATCCACTTCGCGCTGTTCGTCAACTTGGAGCCTGACGTCTTTCACTTCGGTAGCTTGAAAGCCGGTGAAATCCGCACGGACTGTATATGTGGTGACGCCAAGCAGAGGCACCACATAGTGGCCGGCCGTGTCAGTGACAGCGTCGCGCACGGAGCCGGTATTTTGACCGCTCACGGTGATTTTGGCGCCTGATACTGCTGCGCCCGAAGTATCAGTTACCGTGCCCGAGATCGTTCCGGTGNNCTTGACCGAACAGCAGCGGACAAAATGAAAAAACGAACCCAAATGAGATAAGAGCGCGCAGACTCTTGGAAAAAACCATGAATGCCCCCCTGATGGCCACGCACGGAGTGACGAGAATTGAAATCCGGTAGCTGCCGTCAAGACAGCCATAGTGATAGTCTACTATCCCGGGCCAGGGTTTACCAAAAGCCCGGAGGAGAATCGTGCAATTTCGGCGACTGCCTGCGCTAGCGGTCTGTTCATCGCAGCGAGCGAATTGCGCGATAGAATCTAAGCTCGTGACCCTATGAACAGATCGTTCGCTTTACTTGCTTTGGTTCTGACTTTCGCACCCATCATCAGGCCGCAGACTTCAAAGATTGCGGTCACAACTTACCATTACGACAACCTCAGAACCGGGTGGAATTCGCACGAGACAATTTTGAAGCAGACTCTTGCGCCCAGCGGCCCGGTTGCTGAAACGTTCGGCTTGCTGCATCAGGTTACGCTCGACGACACAACATACGCGCAGCCGCTGCTTTTGCCAAACATTACGATTGCGGGCGCCAAGCACGACGTTGTGTATGCCTTTACCGAAAACAATACTGTTTATGCGATTGATGCCGGAACCGGCGCGATTCTGTTGACGAGAAACCTGGGTGCCGCCGTGCCGCCGCCACAATCATGCAATAACAACGGCCCACGAATCGGGATCGAATCGACACCCGTCATTGATCAGGTCAGTGGCACCATCTACCTGGTCGCATTTACGAACGAAAAGAGCGGACCAACTTACCGGGTACACGCACTCGATATCAGCACATTGGCCGATAAAGTGCCGACCGTGGCCGTAACGGGTTCGCACACCTTGGCCAACGGCACAGCGTTCGCCTTTGCCGCGAAGAATCAGCGTCAGCGGGCCGCCCTATTGATGGCTAACGGCAATATTTATGCAGGGTTTGCCAGTTGGTGCGACCATCCGGCCAATCAGTCGCGGGGCTGGTTGCTCGGTTGGCAAACCGGGACGCTGAAGCCGTTAGCTGCGAATACCTTGGTAGACCGGCTAGCGACTGGTTCCTACTTCCTCTCAACCATTTGGATGTCTGGCTACGGCGTTGCGTCAGACGCTGCTGGAAGCGTCTATTTTGCAACTGGGAATACGGCCAAGGGGGCTTACAACACTGGAACAAATCTTTCGGAAAGTGTGGTGAAGGTCTCGCCAGATTTAACGAAGATCGTCGATTTTTTTACACCCTCAAACGTGAATAACTTGGACGGGTTGGATCAGGATTTGGCGGCGGGAGGCGTTTTGCTACTGCCGGATACGAATGGCGCGAAGCCTCAAATGGCTGCGGCCGCCGGGAAAGACGGACGGATGTTCGTGCTTGATCGCGACAATTTGGGGGGCTTCAATACCAGCACAGACAAGGTGCTCACGACGGTGAATATCGATGGCTGCCACTGCGGAAATTCTTATTATCTTGACAAAACCTACGCATATAGTATTGTCAGCAGCGGCGGGCGAACCGTTAAGGTTTGGAAGGTGAACACCAGTCCGGCGGTGAGTCTCTCACAAACGTTCGTATCCGAAAACGTTGGAGGAACCGCGCAAGATGGCGGGTTCTTCACGGCGGTCTCCTCATCGGGCTCTCAAGACTCCATTATCTGGGCGGTCTCCAGGCCCAATGACAGCAATCCAGCCACCATCAACTTGTGGGCTTTTGCACCGGTCGCTGGAACGAATCAACCAAAGACGATATTTAAGTCCGCCGCAGGAGACTGGAACTTGCCCAGCGGGTCAGATGCGAATGCAAACATCGTGCCGGTTGTAGCCAACGGCCATGTATATGTGTCCAGCTACAAGCAGCTTGCCATCTTCGGCTTCGGGTTGCCCACTGTGCTCAATCCTTCCAGGGAAAAAGAAGTACCGAGTACGGCGATGGCCCAACCGGTTGTGGGCGTCATTCGTAAAGTGTCGGTTTCGGGGTTTACGCTGCATTTGAAGAGCGGTGAAGATGTAGAGGTGGATGCGACCGAAGCCGAGCGCGCGGGCATGAGTGAGGTTCTAGAGGTTGGTAGAGCCGTAGCGGTGATTGGGACGAAAGACGCCGGGGGTCTTCTTCACGCCAGTGTGATTAATCGATCGAGCTTGTTCAAGGCCACCCACTAACGGTCGAGAAAGTCCGCGATAGAATCGAGGATCGTCACAGATTTTATGCGCATTCGTATCGTTCTCGGTCTCTTGCTTTCGTTCTTGTTGTTCGCAGACTTCACGGCGGATTGGAATAAAGCCATTCCGCCGTTCCGCATCGCGGCCAACATTTATTACGTGGGCACGAATTATCTGGCTTCTTACTTAATCACCACGCCAGCAGGCGCAATACTGATTAATCCTGATTATGAGCAATCGGTCCCTCTCATCGAGCATAGTCTCGAGACGCTGGGTTTTCGTTTCTCAGACATAAAAATCATCCTCATTAGCCACGCGCACGATGACCACGCAGCAGGCTGTGCGATTGCCAAGAAGCGGAGTGGCGCGAAACTGATGGTGATGGCTGGCGATGTGGCCGAGGTGGAACACGGGGGCGCGGGTGACTTTCAATATCCACAACATTGGGCAACGGTGAAGGTTGATCGCGTTTTGCACGATGGCTCTCAAGTGGAGTTAGGGGGAGTTCGCCTGACTGCTCATCTCACACCCGGCCATACGAAAGGATGTACCACTTGGACGATGGATATCAACGATGGCGGGAAGAAGCTGCACGCGGTCATCGTCGGCAGCCCGAATGTCAATGCGGGCTACAAACTCGTAAATAACAAGCAGTATCCACAAATTGCAGAAGATTATGAGAAGGGCTTTCGCGTCCTGCACGCGTTGTCTTGTGATCTGTTTCTTGGAGCGCATGGAGCGTATTTCGGAATGGATGAGAAACTGGCTCGCCTGAAGACGGGCGCGGCGAATCCATTTATCGATCCGGCGGGTTATCGGGCCTATGTTGACGATAGAGAAAAGGCGTTTCATAAGGAACTCGCAGCACAGCAAGCAAAGGCGAATTAGCCTCTGGCGGTAGCGATAAACTCAGGTTCATGAAAAGAAAGCTGTTCCTCCTTGGCTTAGTGGTGAGTATCGCTTCTGCACAGAAACTGCCTGCCAGATGGGAAGAACTGACGGCGGAAGATTTTCAATCTGCTTTAAAAAAGAGCCAAGGCACCTGCCTGCTGCCCTTTGGCATTATTGAAAAACATGGCCCGCAATTGCCGCTGGGAACGGACCTGATCAATGTGCGCTACGTCTCGGAACACGCGGCCGACGAAGAATATGCCGTTATTTTTCCGCCCTACTTCTACGGCCAGATTTTCGAAGCGAAGCACCAACCCGGAACCTTGGCGTATAGCGCCAAGATGCAACTGGAACTGCTGCAGGAAACCACCGACGAAATGGCGCGTAACGGCTGCAAAAAAATTCTCATTGTAAATGGGCATGGCGGCAATAATAATTTGCTGCCGTTTTTCGCGCAGGCCCAACTGGCAGTGCCCCACGATTACGTGGTTTACGTGTTTGCACGCGGCAGCTATCCTCCGGGCCGCCCAGCCCTAAAGACGAAGGTAGATGCACATGCGGGGGAGTCGGAAACGGCGCACCTGATGGTTTCGCGTCCGGATCTGGTCCATTTAGACCGTGCAGGTCGCGAATCCGGGGCCGACTTAAACCGCCTCGATCTGCCAACTGGCGTCTACACAGGGATTTGGTGGTATGCCAAATTTCCGAATCATTATGCGGGCGATGGCGCACCCGCTACCACGGAACTGGGCGATTTCGACATGAAGGCGTGGGCGTCGTCGGTGGCGAACGCCATACGAGCAATCAAGGCCGATCAAAGAAGTTTATTGCTACAACGTGAATTTTTTGAAGAATCCTCCCACCCCGCGGACACCAAGCAATAAGAGCACTTATTTGCGCAGGTTCGGCCAGGTTAGGTATGCTCTCACGAAATGGGATGCAGATAGCGCCAACAGGAAGCGTGGCGGGCACAGGGGTTTCCGAAGCGAAGCTCACGCCCAACACTGGCCAGTCAGGACCAGTCGCCGGAGCTGGCGGAACATCGCCGGCAACGTCCACACAACAAGCCGTACTGAACGACACCGCGGTGATTCGCGAGCTAGCGGTGGCGGATTTGTTCAAGCTGGCTCAAATTCTGCAGCCGACCACGCCGCCCGAACGTGTGGTGCGGGTGGACCGCCTGATTGAAGAAACGGTCCGCGCCATCCAGGACGATCGCCGCGAATGGGCGGTTGGACGCTTCATTGAAGCAGCAACGACCGATCCTTCGCGCGTGGATGAACTACGCACCAAACCCGAGTTGGACGCCATTCGCGCCAATGTGGATCTGCTGCTGAATCGCCTCACTAACGTCGCTAAAATGGACGCCGAAACCAAGCTGGCTTCCGCCGAACAGGTTTTAGAGAACGCCGGCTGGCAAAAATTGCCCCATTGGGAGACGGCGCCGGAGGCTTTGATTCAGATTGGGCACCGGCTGATTGAAGCGGGCGGCTATGCCAATTATGTGCGCACGGCCGAACTCGCGACCACGCTGCAAACCGCCTATTGGAGCGCCGCCGTCATGCAGCCTCCACTAATCAGTGGAACGCCCACTCTCAAGAAAGAAGACACGGTTCTCAAGCGAAAAGGCGCGGGTGCAGCTGCCCTGGCGCTGGCCTATCACAGTTGGGATGTGCTGCGTGAACGGATGCCCAAGCAAGTGGAAGCTCTGTGGGAACGAGCGCCGTTACTGCTCATTTTAGGAAGCTGGTTTTCGGTCGGCTTGGTGGGCGGTACGATCTCTTATTTGGCGAAGGCGATTTGGCCCGATTCCTGGATTGTGCCCGCTAGCAGCTTCGCGTTTCAAGTTTGGGGTGTGGGATTTCTGGGCATTGTGGGATTCGGATTTTGGGCGCAGGTCAGAAGGCCCAGGCCTTAGTTACCAGCCAAAACCCGCATCGTCAAAACAGTCATGTCGTCGTGCTGGGGCGCCCCGTTAACAAAAACATCGGCGGCCAGGATGACTGATTTTGCAATGCTCGCAGCGTCGCTACCATCGCAACGCTCTAATACCTCAATCATTCGCTCTTCGCCCCACTCTTCATCTTGACTGTTCATGGCTTTGCTAATGCCGTCTGTAAAGCCAACGAACAAATCGTTCTCTTTGAGCTGCACTCGGTCTTCGAGATAGGGAGCGTTCGGAAGAAGGCCCACCACCGGTCCGCCGATCTCGAGCCGGATCACTTCTAAGTGACCGTCTCCGTTCTTGCGCAGAATCATCGGAGGATTGTGGCCTGCATTCACGTATTTCAACTCACGCGTTTGGGGATTGTATTGAGCATAGAAAAACGTGGCGTAACGATGGACGGTGGGAGCATTGTAGATGAGCCGATTCACCACTCCGATCTGACCGGCCAAAGGATTGCCGTTTTGCGCGGCTTGTCCGCGCACAGATGCCTGCAAACTCGCCATCAAAAGAGCGGCGGCGATTCCCTTCCCTGATACATCACCAATCGCGATGCACAAGCTACCGTTCGGGAGTGTCAGAAAGTCGTAATAGTCACCACCACAGGCCAGTGCGGGCCGGCACGTACCGAAATAATCAATGCCGGGCACTACCGGAAAATTTTGTGGGAAAAGACGTTCTTGCACTTCGCGGGCGATCTCCATTTCGCGGCTCAGTTTTTCACGAGTAGCGATTTCATAGGCGAATTGCGTGGACAAACGACTATTTTCAAGCGCGAAACCAGCTTGCGTAGCAAAGGCATCGAGCAATTGTAAATCGCGGTCCGTATAAGGCGCATCGGCTTGCCTGGGGCCGAGGGCTAGAACGCCGAGCAGCTTGTCTTTGACTGAGACCGGAAGAACCACCTCCGTCTGCGAGTTCTTCAGCGTTTCCTGTTCCGCGGGATGAATCGTCTGGATCCAATTTTTCCGATCGTCGAAATAGACGGGCGCGGCCTTTTGCAAGACCTTAAGGTGGCGCACTACGCCACCACTCTCGGCGAGTGTGAGGCTTTGCTCGGTTGGGGACGCCGTTGAGTAAGCAGGCGTGAGTTGGCCTCCGGCGTTGAGCAAAAAAGCGATGCGAGGTACGTGCAACGCCGCCGAGATTTTCTGGGCCACAGTTTGCAGCAGAGTATTCTCTTCCATCAGCGTTCGGAGGCTCAATGTGAGTTCGTTCAATATCTGTTCGTTACTGTGAGCCTCGCGGAAGAATCTCCGATCAACCCACCAAGCCAGCCATTGCGCGCCACGGCGGAGCAGAACGATAGTGAGAAACCCGACGGCAATGGTTTCGACCCTAGCTGCCAGACCGATATATTTGTTAGCGGAGAGAATTGCAATTGACGCGATCACCGCGGCGGTCACGATGATTTGCAACACTGTTAGCCCGCGTTGCGCCAGTGCGTACTGGATACCCTCGCGGAGCGTGGACTTCACGTCCATAGCGCGGCGAATGACGATGACATAAGTCAGCGTCAGGGGAAAGAGCAACAGAGGCATCAGGGTGGCAAAATATTCCAGCGGTCCGGCCCACAACAAAAGATCCGATTGCTTTTCAATGGAACGGAGGCTCTGAACGAGAATGGGTCCGCAGCTAATCAGACTGCCAAGCAGCAGGATGCGTAGCCGCCGCTTGCCATCAACGGTATTACTGGTAACACCCTTCAGTCCAATGATCACAAAGAAGAGTACAACCGCCATCACAGGAAAAAGAACGTCGGGCCGAGTGGCCAATACGAATGGAATATACGGCCGAAGAAAGCTAATCGCACCAAAACTAATCTCTCGTCCAATCTCAAATATGCTCATCCCCACTGTGAGCAACAGCAACGGGGCGATCAACATCCACTTCAGCCAAGGCAATCGAAGATCCAGTTTTGGGCGATTTGGGAATGAAATCGCGAAGAGTAGCATCCATGTTGTCCACAAGCCGGAAGATGAGCCAAAGACAGCCCACCAGCTAAGCATGGGTAACTGCCCAGGCAAGGTGTTAATCGGGAATTCCTGTGCCAGCCCCCCGAAGCCGATCATCATGGCCAGTAAGAACCAAGCCAGGCGATCGTCCGGTCTTTGAAAGGCAACCCAAAATCCAAGTGACAGGCAGAAGGCAGGTAAGCCGACGGCAACGGCTAGCTGGGCCATCCACTCGAGCAATGTAGATGGGCGACTCGACACGGCAGGAATGCGGATACTCACGTTAAACGGAGTGCCTCTGGCGCTGCGGACGCTCGCCGGCAGGAAATCGCCAGGCTTGCGGCTATTCACCGCTTCATACAAAATGCGCATGCTGCTGAAGGGCTTACCGTCAACCGTTTCCACCACATCGCCAAAGCGCACCCCGGCATCGAACGCCTCGTTCGTCATGCCGGAAACCTGTTGCATCCTAAAACCAAAATTGAACGGCACATCTGGCTTCTGTTGGCCATGACGGAGATCGTCGATAACGGCATAGGCAATGGCTCTTTGGTACAAGCACATCCAAGCCAATAAGACACCCAACCAGATACGTGAGTTCCTTAACATGGAATCCTCAAGTTAGACTGAGTAGGAATGTCGGCGCGCCAGAGAATTTTCCTTCTCATAGTGTTAGCAACCAGCGGTTTCGCAGAGGATTGGGTTGGCATTGTCCACAACGGTTCGAACCAGCCCTTAAGCTCCGCCATGGTGAGTCTCCATTCCTCGAGCAATGAAATCAAAGCTAGTACTGACGCCAACGGCCGTTTCCAATTTACAGCGCTTCCTAAAGCACAATACACCGTATCAATCATTTGGCAACGCGGGAAAGCCACGCGGCTCGAATCGATCCAATTGCCGGCGCCCGGCATCGCGCAACTAACCATCTCCGATTCCGGCACACTCACAATTCAACTTACAGCCGAACAAGCAGCGGCGACTGGGGGGCAGCAACTCTCTAGTCAAGCGGTCTCCGGCTTGCCACTCAACAAAAGGGATTTCAGCGCGCTCCTCCTTATGGCTGCAGGCACTATGACCGATTCAAACGGCTCGAGCAACTTCACCGCACAATTCGCCATCAATGGCCAGCGCGGTGTTGAGGCCGTATTCGCGATGGATGGAGCGGATATTAGCGATCCAGAAATGGGCGGAGCCACGTTTTCCAACTTCAATGTCGATGCGGTCGAGGAAATTCAGTCCAGCTCCGGTTGGATGCCTGCCGAAATCGGTCGAGGCGCCGCTGGATTCACCAACATCCTCACACGCAGCGGCACGAGCGGTTTTCATGGATCGCTCTTTGAATTTGTGCGCAACTCCGCTTTTGATGCTCGCAATTTTTTCGATCGCACCTCACTGGCCCAACCTGGACGAATCCCAGCTTTTCGCCGCAACGAATTCGGCTTCACCAACGGCGGTACGCTATTGCGCAACAAAACTTTCTACTTCGTGCAATACCAAGCCTTCCGGCAAGTATTGGGCACGACGCAAGTTATCCCGGTTCCCACGGCACAGGAGCGTGATGGCATAGACACAACAGCCTTCCCAGGCGACACGCTCTATGTGCCGGTTGATCCGCGGATCGCAAGACTGATCGACCGCTATCCCCTCCCCAACGATGCGCTCGGTCCTTACGGCGCACGCACATATGCGACTTCGTCAAAAGTCACAACAGATGCGAATCAGTTCTCCGCGCGTTTGGATCACAAAGTTTCGGAAAAGGGCCGCCTGTTTGGCCGTTTCAATTTTAACAACCTGAGTGGTCCCACAACAAATCCTAGCCAGACGGCCATTGATCCATCATTCGGCATTCGCTATATAGACCACCAACGCAACGGCGTTATCACCTATACAGATACCGTAAGTCCGAATTCCAATTGGGAGTCATCTCTCAGCGTGACTCGCACAACCCCCTCATTCCCAACTCCAAACCGAACAGATCCCGCGCTCACATTTTCAGACGGTCTTTACGAGGCGTTCAATTCGGCGGCCGGCAGCGTCACCAATGCATTCGGCAACCTTTTCCAAGGCCGTCAAAACTTCTCTTGGACAAAAGGAAGACACAAATTCAAGGCCGGCGCGGAAGTGCGCGCAAACCGCGACACCACGTATTTCGGATTGGGCATCAATGGACAATACACGTTTGGCGGCGGCGTCTCCTACGCTCCTACCGCAATTCGCTCACAAAGTGGACTTCACAATATCAGCGCCGGCGCGCCGTTGCCGGACACCCTCAGCGGGCTGCTCACCGCCAGCGCATTTAGCTACTCGATGGCGGTGGCGCCTTCTTATTTCCCACAAGGCAGTCAAATTGGAGTAGCTGCGATTTCCAGGTACGACTTCAACTTCTTTCTGCAAGATAGCTGGAAAATCTCGAACAAGTTATCGATGGACCTAGGATTGCGATACGAACTCTACACTCCTATCACAGAGCGGGCTCATCGGTCCTCCGGTTTGCAGTTTATCTCAGGAAAAGAAGAATACGTACTCAACCCGCAGCCCGGTTACGTCTTTGACAAGAAGGGCTTTGGACCCCGCCTGCAAGTCTCTTGGGCGCCGCGCAAGGATCTGCTCTTTCATATGGGAGGCGCCATTACAACGATTCCTCCCAACATTTGGCAAGACAACTCACTGACAGGCAGCGCTCCCTTCGTGATTTACCCGCACCTGGCGGCGTCCCCGGGCGCTCCGGTTCCGTTCGGCTTTACCATCACGCCCGCTCAGGTTCCCAACATCTACACACCGAGTGGAGTGGACATTTTCGCCAGTGGAAATTCAAAGACAGTACCGGCAAACACGATCATGGATGTCAACCGGTTTGAGCAAGATCTCGCGGCACTCACACCGGGACACCAGATCACAGCCTTGAATTTGGGCGCCGTCGCTCCATGGTTTCGCAACGGTTATCTAGCTACATGGACTGCCGGGATCGAGAAGAAATGGAGTTCTCTCGACTTCGACGCTGGATACGTTGGCACCGCAGGTATTCACTTACCCGCAATGGATTTTCCCAATGGCTACACGGGTGCGGCTCCCGCCTATGCCCCCTACACTCAGTTTGACTCCGCCGGCAATGTAATAGGAGGTCTTGGTATGGCCATGATCGTGACCGACCGATCCCACTCCTCGTACCATGCGCTACAAACCTCCGTACAAGGAAACTTAGGCCACAGCGGCCCGGATATCCAAGCGAGTTACACCTGGTCCAAATCGATAGATGACACTAGCTCCGTTCTCGGAGGTTTCATTTCCGGCACATCGGGTGCTTCGGCACAAGCCTGGCCACAAAATCCCTCAGACACTCGCGCGGATAAAGGACTGTCCACCTTTGATACTCCGCAAGCTTTCAGCGCCAGTGTCATTCAAGACTTGCATTTCGAGAAAGCCAACTTCATGATGTGGCTTCCCCAAAAGGCCACGTTAGGTTGGCAGTTGCTCAGCATTTCAACACTAACAAGCGGCACTCCATTCACTGTCTACTCGGGTATTCAACAAACCGGCGTCGGTTCAAACGGCGTAGACCGCCCCAATCTTGTCAGCACTCCTGTTTTTTCCACGAGTCGCAAAATCCGCGAAGACTACTTTGGCCTCGGCGTCCAAAACCCGTCATTCTTTTCGATTCCAGTTGGGCAATTCGGCACCTTAGGACGGGACACGTTTCGCGGACCTTCCTTTCACAACCTCGATTTCGCGGTCATTAAGAACACCACGGTCGCCACACACGCCAGCGGGAGCGAAATCGCCGTCTTGCAGTTCCGAGCAGAATTTTTTAATCTGTTCAACATTGTGAACTTCGGCTTACCCTCCAACATAGTGTCGGGCTCGGGCTTCGGAGAAATCTCACGCACCGCCGGCACCTCCCGCCAGATCCAGTTCTCGCTGAAATTGATTTTCTAGAAACTCAAATGGCGCGTCGATAAGCAACTTGAGATAGGCAGCGCAAATGAACTTTTCAATTCCAGCGGCGGGTATGCAGGCGGCAAGTGCGGCGCTCGAATCGGCCGCCAACGGCCTCAATCANNGTATTTCAAAATGCCAGTAACCCATTAACTTCCGGCTCAACCATGGGAGACAGTGTGGATTTAAGCACCGCAATGCTGGGCATGCTCAAATCGAATTTGGATTTTACGGCGAACGTAAAAACGGCAGTCGTCGAGAACTCCATGGCTCAGAGCACTTTTTCAATCCTTGGCTAGGCTGAGGCCGAAGCTGAGGCCGGAGAGATAGGAAGCGTCACACCTTCCACCATAGAAATCAGTTCCTTCGGACTAACGGGTTTAGGAATATAGCCATCCATTCCCGCGCTAAGACACCGCTCCTCGTCACCCTTCAGCACATGCGCTGTCATCGCAAAAATCGGCAGGTGTGCGCCAGTTAGTTTCTCCCGCGCCCTCACGATTCCGGTCACCTGAAAGCCATCCATTCGCGGCATCTGTACGTCCATCAGCAAANNCACCAAATCAAAGACATCCCTATCCAGCGCTTCCAACGCTTCCACACCATCGGCCGCCGCCACCACGCTGTGACCGCGCTTTTCAAGCAATCTAAGGGTAAGCCGCTGATTAATGGCATTGTCTTCCGCCAAGAGAACCCGCAGCGCGCGCACCGTGCGCTTCTCAGCCAGAGGAGGTTCACTCCGCGCCACAATGGGCGTATCACTTGTACCGCGCGTGGCTTTCGAATGGGCAGCTTTCAAAGCCTCGCGTAACTCCTGCCCGCGAATGGGTTTCGTAATGTACGCTACCACGCCCAACTCCCGGCAACGCGCCGCTTCAATCAGCTTGTGTCCCGGTGTGAACATCATGATGGTTGCGTCCGTCAAAGCAGGTTGGCGATTGATTTTCTCCACCAAGCCAAAGCCGTCGCCGTCGGGTAAATGCACGTCGGCCAGGACGAGTGAAAACGGCTCGTTGGCATTTTTTGCCTGACGCAGTCGCGCCAATGCCTCCTTTACATTCGGTGCCGTAATGGCGCGCATTCCCCACCGTGACAGTTGTTCGCGCAAAACGCGGCGTGTGGTCACATGGTCTTCCACAATTAACACTGAAACTCCTGCTAACTCCGCAATCTCTCCCGTTGACTCCGGACGCTTGATTTG
>PMQB01000290.1 GCA_003169195.1 Bryobacterales bacterium | reverse complement strand
CGGAAGTAACCTTCCTCTTCGCTTACGGAAATAATTTTGCCGCGCTCTACGCCTTCTACCAGTACCTTGATGTTGCCATCCGGCTGTTTCAAGCTCTGCACAATATTGGCAACGGTGCCAACCGAATAAATCTCATCCGGCCGAGGTTCGTCCACCGACGCGTCATGCTGGGTTGCGAGAAAAATCTTTTTGTCACCAAGCAGCGCCTCTTCCAGGGCCCGCACGCTCGATTCACGCCCAACNNTCATCATATACGGGAATATGATGACGTCCCGAATGGGCATCATTGGGAGGCGTCTGGTATCCGTTTTGTCTTTAGTGGTAACCATCGTGACTTTCTGGGCGACTTACGCCGCCAAATGTGGGGAATACAAGTTGCTTTTGCAGCTTACAACCAAAAGAATAGCGGTTTTAGAAATCAAGTGCGGCCAACACTGCCGGACTAGCCCGCTTTTTCGAGCACAGCCATATTGATTTTCTGCGACAGGACCATCTCCTTGGTCACTACAAATTCGCGGATCTTTTTGAATGTTGGGAGATAGTACATGAGGTCCAACATCAGATCCTCCAGGATCATCCGCAGACCGCGAGCGCCCACTTTTCGCTCCATGGCAAGCTGTGCTACGGCTTCCAGAGCATCGTCGCTAAATTTGAGCTTAACATTTTCAAACTCAAATAGTTTCTGGTACTGCCGAATGATCGCATTCTTCGGCTTGGTCAGAATCTGGACCAGTGCTTCCTTGGATAGATCCTCCAGAATGGCCGTAACAGGCATGCGGCCGATAAATTCCGGAATGAAGCCGTATTTAATCAAGTCCACTGGCTGGCACTGCTGCAAAAGATCCACATCGCGCCGCACATTGTTCGGACGGCGCGCTTCCTTATTATCATCCGGCGGTATAAAACCAATCGACTTAGTGCCAACCCGGCGCGCAATCACCTTCTCCAAACCTATGAACGCCCCACCGCAAATAAAGAGGATGTTGGTGGTATCCACCGGAGTAAATTCCTGATGCGGATGCTNNTCGCCGGAAACGTCGCGCGTAATGGACGGGTTCTCGTCCTTACGGCCAATTTTATCGATCTCGTCAATATAGATGATCCCGGTCTGCGCGCGCTGCACATCCCAGTCGGCATTCTGCAAAAGGCGCAGAATAATATTCTCCACGTCTTCGCCTACATAACCCGCTTCGGTCAATGTGGTGGCGTCGACAATCGCAAACGGCACATCCAGAATTCGGGCCAGTGTTTGCGCCAGCAAGGTCTTGCCGGTACCCGTAGGCCCAATCAACAGAATGTTCGACTTCGAAAGCTCAACTTCGCCGCCGCGCTGCTTGTTCATCTGGATGCGCTTGTAGTGGTTGTACACTGCCACCGCCAGCTTTTTCTTGGTCGCTTCCTGACCAATCACGTACTGATCCAGATACTCCTTCAATTCCAGCGGACGCGGTAGTTTACCGGGAGAACCGTAGCTCTTCTCGTGCCGATCATCTTCAATGATCGAGTTGCACACAGCGATGCATTCGTCGCATATGTACGCGCGCGGGTAGTCACTGGGGGAGGAGATGAGCTTACCGACAACGTCTTGGCTTTTATGACAGAACGAACAGCGGAGGGAATCGTCTGTTGTGCGCTTCAAGCTAAGTCTCCTAACAATGGAAGGACCTCGTACGACCCTTCGGACCTGACCGGAAGAAATTTCAGTCCCAGTATATCAGCACTAAGGCGCATACGGGACGTTTCGACCCAGGAATTTTCCGAGCCAGAAGTAAGGCACTTAACACTTACGGTACGTCCCGTCTGGGTGCGGTCGATGGCGGTATAGTGGCCCAGCATGTTAGACCTGTTTCTGCGCCTGCTCAAAGAGAAACTGAAGAGTCTTTTCAGTCTGAATGTGGCTCGCAAACCGCGCCAACGTTCCATCTTTGTCCAGTTTCGCGCGTGTCACCGGAATCGGTTCACGCTCTTGCTGGGCAATGCGCTGAACCTCACGGTCCACCTCATCGCGGGTCGCCTTGATGCCTTCTTTATCCGAAACTTTTTCCAGCAGCAAAGAGGCCTTCACGCTGCGTAACGCTGGATCACGCTGCTTTTCTTTAACCTTGGCCCAATCCAGATTCAGTTTGCTCAGGTCCACATCGCGGCCAGTCACCTGACGCAATTGCATCGTCAACTGATTTTCAATCTGGCGATTCACGTAGGTCTCTGGAATGGGGAAATCGTTCGCTTCCACTAATCGGTCAATCAGCGCTTCCTTGGCCACTTGCTGCGCGGCATGCTGCTTTTCATGGAAAATCGATTTCCGAACAGCATCCCGCAGTTCGTCAAGCGTCTGGTAATCGCCCAGATCGCGCGCAAACTCATCATCCAACGCCGGCAGTTCTTTCTTCTGAATGACTTTGGGCGTTAAGGAGAAGCGCACCGTTTTGCCAGCCAACTTCGGCTCGCCATAATCTTCCGGATAAACGACTTCTGCTTCTTTTGTGTCGCCGGGCTGCGCGCCGATCAGCGCTTCGGTAAATGACGGGAACGTATCGCCGCCCCCCACCTCAATCGTTGAATCCTGCTCAATCGGTTCCGCTAAGCCAGCCACCGATTTCAACAGAACCACCACGTGATCTTTGTCCTCAATAGGCCGCGGATCAAGATTCACATACTCCGCTTTGCGCTCGCGCATATCGTCCAAGCGGTTGGCCACTTCTTCATCACCCACCACCGGCTCTTCATATTTCACCGGCAGGCCGTGATAGTTTCCGATTTCAAACTCAGGCGCCACTTCAAAATCGGCTTTGAAACGAATCGGCTCGCCCTTTTCAAAATGCAGTTCCGTAATATTGGGCTGCCCCACCACACGCAGTTCTTCTTTTTCCACTCGCGCGCGAAAGGCCACCGGCAGAAGTTGATCCAGCACTTCCTGCCGAATATCGCTTTCATACCGCGATGCAATCATGCTGGCCGGGGCTTTACCGGGCCGGAAGCCCGGCAGGCGCACCTTTTGCCGGATAGACTCCGCCACACGCTGGCGTGCCTTTTCTACTTCTTCGACAGGAATTTCTACTTCCAAAGAGCGTTTGCAATCTGCGACTGTTGACACGTTTCTATATGATCCAGTATTTCTTCAATGTCGCACGAACCAATCGGCTCGGTCCGGCGCGGGGTTGCGTTTAGGCGTTTTGGAACCAGGTAGCCAGATATTGTTCCTGGTCTACCGTTAAACGGTCAATCTTGACACCCATAGATTCCAGCTTGATACGAGCAACCTGACGATCAATCTCAAGCGGCACAGGTACCACTTGCTTTTGTAACACGCCGTTACACTTAATCAAGTATTCCGCACTTAAAGCGTGCGTGGCGTAAGAAACATCCATCACCGAGGCAGGCAAACCTTCGGTGGCGTTTAAGTTGATGAGGCGTCCCTCTCCCAGAAGGTAGAGGCGCCGCCCGTCGCGCATCGCGAATTCTTCCACGAAATCGCGCGTCTGGCGGCGGTGGAGCGCGGTGAGGCCGAGGTTCTCAATGTCAATCTCGACACTCGAATGCCCGGCGTTGCAAAGAATGGCGCCGTTCTTGAATTTGTCAAAATGCTCGCGGCTAATGACATTCTTGTTGCCGGAGACGGTGATAAAGATGTCGCCGAGCGTAGCAGCTTCGGCAAAAGCTAGCACGCGATAGCCATCCATTATGGCATCTAATGCGCGTGTAGGGTCAACTTCGCAAATAATGAGATTGGCGCCCAACCCCCGTGCCCGTGCCGCAATGCCGCGCCCACAAGGTCCAAAGCCAACCACAACTACGTTCAGGCCAGCCACCAAAACCCCGGTGGTACGAGTAATCGCGTCCAATGTGCTTTGCCCCGTACCGCAACGGTTGTCGAACAACTGCTTGGTTGAAGCTTCGCTTACCGCCACCACCGGAAAGCCCAACAATCCTTCTTTGGCCGCCGCGCGCATACGCGCCACCCCGCTCGGGCTCTCTTCAGTCCCACCCAAAATCTCGGGCATCGCTTCCGGATGCTTTTCGTGCAACGTCGCGGTTAATGCGCAGCCGTCGTCAATGATCAATTGCGGCTGCGATGCAATCACCGTCCGCAAATGGACATCAAACACTTCCTGGCTTTCCCCGCAGATCCCATACACCGGAATGTTGTAATCTTTGGCGATGCTGGCAGCCACATCATCGTGCGTCGAATTCGGACTGGCAGCGCACAACATAAGGTTGGCGCCGCCGTCCCGCAAAGTAATCAGAAGATTAGCGGCCTCCGGAGTAATATGCAAACACGCCGCAATACGCAAATTCGCATACGGCTGCGCCTTGATAATGTGCTTCCGAATCCCCTGCAGCACCGACATCGATTGAAACGCCCATTCGATCCGGCGCTTGCCACGCTCAGCGAGCGCGAGGTCCCTGACGTCACAAGGTACGGCCCCAACTGCTGGTGCGGACATAACCTCGCCTTTCTCCCGCAAGTTCAAAACCTAGGCTACCGTCGTTAATTGCGCTGCTTCGCGCAATACTTTGGCTTTATCTGTTGCTTCCCAGGTAAACGATTCGCCGTCTCGCCCAAAGTGCCCGAACGCCGCCGTCTTCTGGTAAATCGGCCGGCGCAGATTCAACGATTTGATCATACCCGCCGGAGTCAGCGAGAAGTTCTCGCGAACAATCTCGGCCAAGCGAGCATCGTCTACTTTGCCGGTACCGAACGTGTTCACCATAATCGAAACAGGCTCAGCCACACCAATGGCGTAAGCCAACTGAACTTCTGCGCGATCAGCCAAACCCGCCGCGACGATATTCTTCGCCACGTAGCGCGCCATGTAACAAGCCGAACGATCCACNNTTCGTCGGATCCTTGCCCGAAAACGCCCCACCACCGTGCCGGCCCATTCCGCCATACGTATCAACAATGATCTTGCGACCCGTCAAACCAGTGTCGCCATGAGGTCCGCCAATCACGAAACGCCCAGTCGGATTGATATGGAATTTTGTTTGCGCATCCACCATATCGGCGGGAATCACCGGATCAATGATGTACTTCTTCACATCCGCGCGCAGTTGCTCAGTAGAGACATCGTCGCCATGCTGCGTCGAAATCACCACGGCATCAATGCGCGTCGGCTTGCCGTCCACATACTCAACACTCACCTGACTCTTACCATCGGGACGAAGATACTTCAGTTCCTTCGCGCGGCGGGAATCGCTCAAACGCTTCACCAACGCATGCGCCAACGAAATCGGCAGCGGCATCAGTTCCTTTGTCTCGTTGCAGGCATACCCGAACATCAGGCCTTGGTCACCGGCTCCCCCTGTATCGACACCCATCGCGATATCAGGCGACTGGGCCTGGATCATATTCACAACCGCGCAAGTCTTCGAATCAAAACCGAAGGCGGCGTCGTTGTAGCCAATCCCATCAATTACATTGCGCACCAGTTTGGGCACATCAACGTAGGTCTTGGTAGTAATCTCGCCCGCAACTATACAAATGCCAGTGGTGACGAGCGTTTCGCAAGCGACGCGCCCGGTGGGATCTTCCGCCAAAACCGCGTCCAGCACCGCATCGGAAACCTGGTCGGCAATCTTGTCGGGATGTCCCTCGGTGACAGACTCAGAAGTAAAAATATATTTCATGAACGGCCTTTTAAACTCCTAGATTTATTTCGGGCGAGGTGCGGCGTCGCCGCAGGTTGAGGCCTCTTACCTGAATTGAGGATTGACGTAAATAGTTTAACAGGAACCCGGCCCTGCTCGCCATAGCACCAGGGTTGAATGGGTGCCCTAGCCCTTAAATGGCAGATTCGGATGTTTCTGTGGTCAGCCTATACTTAAATTGGGTTGACTTATTATGATCAACGAAGACCAAACCCAAACGCAGGAATTGGCAACTCTCTGTCGCCGCGCGTTCACTGATTATGGAACCCAAGCCCTCTGGAATAAACGCCCGATCGATCAGCCAACCGCGGCAGACGCCTTAGTCATTGCGCGCGCCTTACGCATCGAAGGCGACCTGAATGCCCGCAGGCTCGCTGAAGAGATCGAACAAGCCTGCCGTGCCGCTCTCTAAAATTCAAAGCGAAGTGCTCTTGCTGCTCGCTGGCCAGCGAAACCCCGAAAGCTATGTGGCGGGCGCGACTCCGCTCAATCGAGACGCACCCCGTTACTCGGGCGACATCGACGTATTCCATGATCGCGAAGAAAGTGTGGCCATATCTGCTTTCAGCGACGCGACCAAACTAGCGGCCGCCGGCTACGATGTTCGTTGGCTCAGGCAGTTTCCTTCGATTCACAGCGCACGGGTTGCCAAAGTAGGCGAGAGTACCCGTCTCGAATGGGTGGCCGACAGCGATTTTCGTTTCTTCCCAACTATGCGAGATGCGATCTTTGGTTACGTTCTACACCCCGTAGATCTCGCCCTCAATAAGGTTATGGCCGCCGCCGGACGGCGCGAGGTCCGTGATCTCGTCGACATCTGGACCATCCACCAGACAATTCTTCCGCTCGGGGCCGCCGTGTGGGCAGCCGTCGAAAAATCCCCAGGCTTTACACCAGAAGGCCTCATAGCGGAAATCCGCAGAAACTCGAATTATCCATCCGCCGAGTGGAACTCACTCATAACTGAGGAAGCCATGGACCCAAGTAAAACACTGACCCAGATCCGTTCTGCCCTCAACGAAGCCGAATCCTTCGTCACCCAAATGCCAACCAGCAAAGTCGGCCTTCTCTTCCTCGAAAACGGCAAAGTTGTCCAACCCGACCCCACCCGCCTCGATTCCTATCAAACCCATGCCGGCCAACGCCGCGGCCACTGGCCCAGTAGCCCCGAAATCAGCGCCGCTATGTTTGAACACTTAGCCGAGCAAAAAGGATACTCCTAGCCCGCCCCCTCAGTCCTGCCGCATCGCCACCATCGGATCAATCAACGCCGCCCGCCGCGCCGGTATCAGCGCCGCCCCCATCGTCACAATCAGCAAACTCACCACCACCCCCGCAAACAGCAGGCCATCAAAATGTGGCACTTTCAACCCAGCCGTCAACCCCTGCCCCGCCGCCACACTCAGCAGAAAACCAAGCGCACTCCCACCCACACCCAACACCGCCGCCTGCCGCAAAATCATCGTCATCACCTCCACCCGGCTCGCCCCAATCGCCATCCGAATCCCAATCTCCCGCGTCCGCCGCGAAACCTGATACGCCACCACCGCATATAACCCCACCAGCGCCAGCCCCAAACCAATCACCGCAATCCCGCCTACAAAAATCAACAAGACATTCGCCACCTTCACCGACCGCTGCTCATACAAATCCTTAAAAGTCCGTACGCCCAAAATCGGCAGCCGCGGCGCAATGCCCCGCACCACCTGCCGCACCGGTTCCGCAAACGCTAACGGCTCGCTCCGCGTTTCCGCAATCATCGTCATCGACATCGCCGGTTGTTGCCGCATCGATCGGTAAACAAAATCCGTCGGCGGCTCGAAGATCGACGCGTACTTCGACGCCGCAGCCACACCCACAATCTGCGCCCAGCGCGGATTCTTGTTGCCCATCTTCAGCCGCGCGCCAATCGGATTCTTGATCCCGTAATGCCGCACAAACGTCTCATTCACCACCGCCACCAACGGCGCATTTTCATCGTCGCTCGGAAGAAATCCGCGCCCCTTCACAATGGGCGTCCCAATCGCAGAGAAGTAGTTCTCATCAATCGTCCCCGCGAACAGAGTGACAGCCTCCTGGCCTTTCGGAAACACATAGCCTTCTGGGATCACCGTCTCCGTTTCATAGCTCATGCTCGTGGGAACGAAGTGCGCCATCCCCACAGTCTTCACGCCAGGCAACGCGCGTACACCGGCCAGCAACTCTTTATAAAAGGCCGCCGTCTGCTCCCGTGAATAGCCCATGTTCGCCGGGTCGAAACTCATCAACAGCCGGTTCTCCACCTGAAAGCCAGGATTGTGCGACAACATATAAGACGCACCCCGAAACAACTGCGTCCTCAGCACCATCAAAAGTACCGAACCCGCCACCTGCCCCATCACCAGCGCACTCCGCCCAAACAGCCGCTGCCGGCTCGGATCAAGTTCACCCGCCTTCAGCGCGGGCACCAGATCGCCCCGCGTCATCCGAATCGCCGGCATCAAACCAAAAATCAGCACTGTCGCCAGCGAAACCGCCACCGCGAAAAAGAACAAGCGGTGATCAAACTGAATGCTGAGATCCAAAGGAATATCGCCCGTCAGTTTGATTCCCGACGTAAGCGCCACGCCGCCTTCCGCCACAATCAACCCGATGATGCTCCCACCCAAAGCAATGAGCGTGCACTCCGCTAGCAGCGTGCGCACCAACCGCGCGCGACTCGCCCCAATCGCCAATCGCACCGCCAGTTCACGCGAACGCGCTCGTCCGCGGCTCAAAATCAAATTCGCCAAATTGGCACACGCAATCAGCAGCACCACTCCGGCCAGCGTAAACAACAGCGCAGCCAGCATGGCGTCACCGCCCCAATCCACACCTTGCTCAAAAATCCGCGTTTGCAGCTCCGTACGCACCGCCGCCCCAATCCCCTGATTCGTGTTTGGAAACGATTGCGCCAGCGCATTTGCCAACGCCGCCGCTTCCCCACTCGCCTCCTTCACCGAAACATCCGGCTTCACCCTGCCCTTCACAAGGAACGCCCGATTCGCCCGGTCCGTCAGCAGATCGCGATCAGCCGGACTCAGCACAGGCGCCATCGCCGTCGGCACATACAACGCCGGATGAAAAAACTGATCAATCCCGGTAAACGATTCCGGAGCCACTCCAATAATCGTGAAATCCGTCCCATTCAATAGGATGTGCTGGCCAGCCACGCCCCGGTCTGCGCCAAACTCATCCCGCCAAAATTCATACCCCAACACCGCCACCGCATCCCGCCCCAGGAAAGGATTAAAATGGTTGCTGACCGTGACCCCACCGAGCAACCCGCAGGTGCTGGTGATCAACCGGCTGGCGTAATCGTAAGCCAATTCGCTGGTGCCGGAAGCGTCCACGATCTCCCGGGGCTGCCCCGCCCGGTTGTACTGGTTGTAAAAAACGCTGGGGGTGCCATCGCTGTAATCCTGCTCCGTCAAATCGCCGTAGCCATCATAACTATTGGTCTCGGTGACGGGCACACCCCCGAGCGTCCGCGCCCAAGCGCGGGTGAACAACCGCCCCGTGTTCGGGTCGTAGGTGTAATTGACCGATTGCCCCTGCGCGTCAATCTTTTGCAACAACGCCCCGCTGGCGGCGTCATAAACCCAAGTGGTGGTATTCCCGGTGCCGGGACTGGCCGG
>PMQB01000512.1 GCA_003169195.1 Bryobacterales bacterium | reverse complement strand
CGCCAACGGAAGCGGAGGCGGTGAGGGGTTGCTGCTCTTGTTGCTGTTGTTGTTCGACCGGCTGGGCGGCAGCGGCCGAGTTCGCGGTGGGGAATTGGATACCGGCTTTGGCAGCCAGTTTCGCGGCTTTGCGCTCAGCGGCGCGGCGGATGGTACGTGCACTCATGATGGTGGTCCTTACGTAGGAATTAGGTTCAGTGAACCCAGTTAGAAATTAGCTTGGCGCGCGATGTGAGCAGAACTGGTTTGCGCGGTTTTTGATGGCGAATGGGCGCTAAGCTGTTGTGGAGATTGGGGATAAAAAAAGTGAAAAAATCTCGCGAGGCTTGTGACGGGATTTTGGCTTACTTTCCGCAAGTTTCGGATTCTTGCGTGGATCGTTCCTCCAATTCACACACAGCCGCGCCGTCAAAAGCACAGCGCACTCCATTTGCCGAGGAAGAACAGTTCCATTGCTGCGGAACGGGCTCGGCCGATTTGAACCGGAACGAAGTAGTGGCCGCGAAACCCTTGCATAGCCTTTCGGCGGTGGCTTGGGCTTGGGCTATGGCCAAAGATTGAGCTGTGTCCTTTGTCGCGGACGGAATTTCGGGCTGGGATTCGAAGATGGCGAGTTCGTGGGTGGCGGGTGTCCAGACTTCATGCTGTTTGACGATTCGGCTCTGCAATAATCCGTTCGCTTCGTCACGGTAGGCGCCCGCAGGGAATTGGGCGAGATGGGCGCGTAGGGCGGCGCAACTTGCGGGTTCGCGCTTTTCCCAGGCCACACGCTCGCGCTTGGTGGGCTTGCCGCCGAGTGACAGCGCGCCGCAGAAATCGGAAACGGCCGGTTGGAGCAATGGCATGCCACAGGCGCGGTCTTGCGCCTGGAAGATATTTGCACCGAACAGACAGATCATGATGACAAGGGCTGTGACCAAACTCCCGTAGCTGAACCGGCGCAGCAAGAGTTTCATGGGAGCCTTCGCCGGAGGTGCGGCGCGCCCTGCCAATTTGGCGACAACGGTGTCTAGTAAGTCAATGAAAAAGGGATCGCGGACACTGCCTTTCCAGCGCGTCAAATCGATGGCCTGAATCTCTCCAAAACCCAAAGGAGGATTGACGTTCCCGAACCTCACCGGTACCAGCACTCCGCGCTGTTTCGCATGAGCGGCTTCGTCGCGCACAAAGTCTCCGGCGGGTCCGACACTCCCCTCGGTCCAGATCACGATGACGCAGCGGGCGGACTCAAGCGCAGATTGAATCTGGGCGCGCCAATTTTCCCCGGCCACCAAAGTGCGATCCCACCAAACCGAATGGCCGGCCGCTTCCAAGGACCGCACTAACCGTGCGACGGGCGCTTCATCCTCGCGCTTGTACGAAATGAAAATATCGCTCATTGGCTCTTGAGCAGTTGCTGCAGTCTTTCCACCATATCGGAGTATTGCGGCAAAAGGACACCGCGGCGCTGAAGCGAGAGCGCGAGTTCGAGCGCCCTGGCCGTGTAGGTTCGGTCGCCGGAGGTTTTGCCAAACTTTGCAAGCGCTAAGACTAAGTTGACTTGCGATTGTGCATTCGAAGGATCGCCGGCGGCCAGCGCCTCATTGATAGCGAGCCCTTTGCGATATTCCTGCAGTGCGCTTGGCGCGTCACCTTGCATGACGAGCACATCGCCGGTCAGGAGATGGCTTCCGGCAAGGTCAAGTTGCCAAAGTGCATTCGCCTGATCGCGCGCAGCTAACGCCGACGTGATCTCTAAACACTTTCGAAAGGCGGACAACGCAGCGGGCAAATCGCGCTGGGCCATGCGGATTTGGCCAATCTGTTCATGGCTGACGAAAAGTTGTTGCCGCCATTCATTGTTGGCTTGATCCTTAGCCGTTAACGCTTCTCTGATGGCGAGACCTTTTTGAAAGTAAGCGAGGGCCGCAGACAAATCACCTTGTGCCATTAACACGCCGCCGACGCCATCGTAATTCGAAGCGAGATCGCTCTGGCAGGTGGTATTGTCCGTTTCGCTTGCCGCGACGGTCTCACGAATAGCGAGCGCTTTACGATAATCCGCTAGCGCCGCTGTCAGGTCCTTCTGGGCCAGTAGCGTCTCACCGGTTTTTTGGTAACTCAAAGCGAGATCTTTCTGCCAGGCGACATTCGCTTCGTCGCGTTTCACGAGTGCCTCGCGGATAGCGACTGCTTTCCGATAGTCGGCGAGCGCACCCGCCAAGTCGCCCTGTGTCCCCAGCGCATCCCCAATTCGGTTGTAGCTCACGGAAAGGTCTCGCTGCCACTTTGTGTTTGTGGGGTCGCGTGCGGCCAATGCCTCTCTAATTGTCAAGGCTTTTTGATAAGTAGCCAGACCGGCGGCGATGTTGCCCTGTGCCATGAGCCCATCACCGGTTCCTGTGTAACTCACAGACAGATCAATCTGCCAAACTGTGTTCCTAGCATCTTGCGCCGCGAGTGTCTCCGTAATGGAAAGCCCTTTGCGATAGTCAATGAGCGCTGTCGCGATGTCTCCCTGAGCCAACAATAGATCGCCGGTGGTGTTATAGATTTGCGGCAGGTAATCTTGCCACATGGTATTTTTCGGATCGCGCGTTATGAGCGCTTCGCCAATGGTGAGCGCCTTTTGATAGGTGGCCAGCGCTCCCGCGCCATCCCCTTGCTGCGCCAATACTTCGGCTACCCTCGCATAAGCCAACGACAGGTCGCGCTGCCCTTGGTGGTAAGCCGGATCGCTCGCCGCCAGTGCTTCGTCGATGGCAAGCATTTGTCGGTAAGCCGCCAATGCTTGGGGCCGTTCGCCCTCGGCCAGCAGTACGTCGCCAATCCTTTGTTGCGCGCCCGCAATCTCACGTTGTAAGTAGCGGTTCGCTGGATCAAGGTCGGCGAGCTGTTGCGAAATTTCGAGCGAATAGCGAAACGCAAGCAGAGCGGCTGGCCCGTTGCCCAGCGTGACACGCGCATCGCCTACCTTCTCGTAACTTAAGGCAAGGTCGCGCTTCCATTCAAGATGGTTTGGATCGCGCAGGGCGAACGCGGCGGCGATGGTGAATCCTTCTTGATAGGCGGCCAAAGCTGCTGCTGCGTCGCCTTGTGCCAGCAGTATATCGCCGATCTGGGTGTAGCTGGCGTGCAGATTGTTTTGCGCCAAAAGATCGTCTGTATTGCGGTCGGCCAGCGCCTTGTTAAGGGCAAGTTCCTGGCGAAAGGCAGCCAGCGCTCCTGGCCCGTCACCCTGCGCCATGAGAATGGTGCCGATCTCGCCGAGTGCCAGAGCGTGCTCCAACTCGTTGTGTGAGGTTTCTCTGGAACGATTGGCAGCGCGCATGGCGTCAGCGAGAGTTCCCGCGTCCCGGTAAAGACGTGCCAGTTCCACCCAGTCCCACTGCACGCCCGGGTCAAGCTTAGTGACGTTTTCGAAGCGGGCAATCACTTGTGCGGTGGTTAGCTTGCCCTTAGAGCGCGCATCCAGGGCGAGTGTAGCAATGCGCCGCCCTTCTGCTGCGCTCTCAATATCGGCGCGCTTTTGGCGGGCAGCGTCGCGAGCTTTTCGTAGGTCGTCGAGAATAGCCAGCGCGCCAATTTCATCGCCGTCGTTGAAGCGGGCCAGGGCAGCCGCGCCTTCCGGGGTTGCCGCAATGTCCTGGACAGCGCCGCGAAAAACAGAGATCTCCTGAGCATAGGCGCGATCATGCGCCGCTAAATCCGCTACATAGTTTTCTTCTGCCGTTGTGAGGTTGGCCCGCAATTGCGCGGCGTTGGCGTTGCCGGAACGCACCTGCACTCGCAAGCGCTCAATTTCAGCCCGCAGTGTGCGCAATTTCGCATCCGCGACCCGCTCGGCCGCCGCTTGAGTCGCCGATGCCGCATAGAGCGCTGCCGCAACCTCCAGGCGTGGGTCCACTTTCGCGAGAGTTGCCGAGGAGCCCTGAGCGAGCAATTCCAGCGGCGTGCAGCCGGTCCCTATGGTTAGCAGCAAGAAAAATGCAGTTGTGCGCTTGTTCAAGCTCTTACTCGATTGCAATTGGCCTTCCAATACCCGCGATCGTCTGCGTTGGGAGCTCAATTGGTGCGGACGTATCATGTCAAACGAGATACTCGGGATTATCTCAAACGTTTATGCATGGTTGAGTTGAAGGAATGGCCGCGCCTTGTCCGCCTTGTGTTTTGCGGGCTTCATAGGACCGTATGATGGTGCGAAATGGACACCATTGTCAAAATTTGTGAATTTGGCCTACTTGTTGCTGCGATCCTATTTTGGGCTTTGTTTAAGTGGCACCAGAGCAAGGAACGCGCTCGCCATCGCAAGTTGAAGGGTGCCCTGGGAGACGGCGAGATACAGAGCTTGTTTCAGTCACCGGACAAGAAGAATTAGCGTAATTCACCGGTTGTACTTGGGATGATGCCGCATAGCCTTATGAATCGCTTTCCACTTGCGCTTCGTTTCGGCGGCCGCATGCTGATCTACGGAGCGCTCATGATAGCGGGCTTCGGCGAGCAGCTTCTGGTAACTGGCCCAGCGCGCCGGTTCGAGTTCGCCAGTTTCGAGAGCCGCCGACACCGCACAGCCCGGCTCGCCTGCGTGCGCGCAATCGTGAAAGCGGCACTGGCGCGCGAGTGTGGCGATGACGGCGAAGACGTCGTCGACGGACTCCTGCCCTGCCCAAAGGGCTAACTCACGCAGGCCGGGTGTGTCGATGAGCGCGCCACCGTTGGGCAGTTCAATGAGCATGCGGCGTGTCGTCGTGTGGCGGCCGCGCGAATCGGACTGGCGCACGGGCTGGGTCGCTTGACGGGACTCTCCCAGCAAGGCGTTGGCTATGGTCGACTTGCCCGCGCCTGAGGAGCCGAGGAGCACCACGGTACGTCCACGGACAGCTTCTACTATTGGTGCTACGGACTCGTGCGCCGCGAGTGCCACTGCGCTGGTGGTGACGGCCCGTACCTCAGCAAGGCGCGCTGGCCATTCCGCGCAGACGTCTATCTTGTTTAACACCACCATCGCCTCTGCGCCGCTTGCGGCAGCCAAAACGAGGTAGCGTTCGAGACGCCGCAGATTGTAGTCACCATCGAGTCCCATCACGATGGCAATCAGGTCGACATTCGCCGCCAAAACCTGCTCGCCACCGGCGCCGGGGCGTTGGCGCGAAATGCAGGTAGTGCGCGGCGCCACGTCCTCGATCAGCGCGAGGGTGGCATCGGCGCGACGGGCGCGGACCCAGTCGCCCACTGCCGGGAGTTCGGCGCTCCAACGCAAGGCGCCGGCGGGCACGGCGTCGCATTCGGCGCCGTCTTCAAATCGCAAACAATAGTGCTCCTGTGCGGCTTCGCACACGCGTGCGCGCACTAAAGAATCGGAAGATTTCATTGCTGGTTCGCTCCACAAAGACACGTAGGGTAGGGGCTGTGGAAGACGTCTTCGGGCCGGTGCGTCTCAGGCGCCGGTTAGCGAACAATGGGCTGAGTCAAATTGCAGGATAGCATCGTTTTCATCTCGCGTTTTCATGGAGAATGGTGGCTGTGTTTAAGGCAGTGGATTGAGTGGGGCCGCTCGGACCTGTGCGTTGGATGATGTGGTTTCGGAAGCAAAGCCGGTAATGAGTTGGTCTCTGAGGGAGCGGGCGCTGAGTACGCCTATCATTCTGTAGAACAGAGCTAGCGAGAGCGAGAGAGAGATGAATCAATTCGAGTTTGTGATTCCAAGGACTACCACATCGACAAGCTTGGGTTTAGCAAGAAGTGGGAGTGGGGGCGGCAGCGCGCGGAGGGATTAGCGGGCGGCCGTGCTGGCTTGCTGTTTTTTCTTGCCACGGCCGGAGGCTTTGACGGCTTGCGTGTCGGTGGTTGACCAGCGGCCGAGACGGTAGGTTTTGCGAAAGCCATTCGTGGTGTTGGCGATGGTGACGGAGATGGCTCCGCCGGCGTCGCATTCGTAAAGCTCTTCGATGCGCTGGCGAGCGGCGCAGGCCGAATAGTCGACGGGCAACGATTTCAAGTCGGGCTTGTCCTGCAGAGCGGGATCGAACGGGAAGAAGATTTCATCCCACATGGTGACTTCGCCGCTGGGGCCGCCGTCTTCGCTGCGATGACTGCATTCCATGAATCGAAAATGGCCGAGATTGTGAACGGGCGAATACGAACGGCGAATGGCCAAGGGCGGCGCACCGGATTGCGGCAAGCCGATGCCTTTGGCAAACAGCGGATCAAATACGATGCGAGAACCACTGTCGGCTTCGCGCCAGACACCGAAGAAACGGGCGAGTCGTTCGCTGAGTTGATACGTGCCGGGTTGATCGGCTTGAATGGCTAAGCCGATGGCTGTGGCCGAACGCGTATAGGCAGAGCGCTGCACACGGCGACCGAATTTTTCGCGGAGCACGCGAGCCACTAACGGCAACTCGCTGCCACCACCAGTGACATAGAGCGCGCCGAATTCACCGTCGTGTTTGGTGAGTAAGTCTTCCGCCGCCGCAATGGTTTCTTCTACGAGTGGCTTGGCCATCTCGTAGAAATCGGAGACTTGCACGACGACGTTGCCCCAAGCGGTGTTGATGGGTTCGAGATCAATCGACACGCGGCGCGAATTTGGATTCAGGCTTTCTTTCTTCAGGCGACATTCTTCCAGCAGCCAGAACCAACCGGCCGCCGAGATTTCGTCGCGCGCATCGAGACTGACGCCGGCTTTGTCGAGCGCGAGATCGGCCAGGATGTGATCGAAATCGTCGCCGCCGATGGACGGGATGCCCTCGGAGGCAACAACGTGATGAACGTTTTCATCCAGGGTAACGAGCGAGGCATCGAACGTGCCACCGCCTAAATCGTAGACCAAAATCGTTTCGCGGTTGGCTTTGCCCTGGCGCTGGCGATGGCCGAATTCGATGCTGGCGGCGCTTGGTTCATTCAAAATGCCGAGCACTTCGAAGCCAGCAGAGCGAAAGGCTTCCACCGTGAGGAAGCGCTGATTGCTGTTGGCATGGGCAGGGACGCCCAGCATGATCTGCAGCGGGTCATCGGTTTTCGTAGAGGCGTTCGAACGCTCCCGCAATTCTGCGTACAAGGCCGAGGTCAAGCCCTGAAGCAAGCTGTTTAGCGGCACCCGCGTATGGCCAAGATCCAACAGTGTTTGTGGACCTGCGTCTTCCAGCAAGCGTTTAATGGAGCGAACCACCGTCCAAGACTCATCGCCTTGCATTTCCCAAGCTTGCCAACCATAGCGACGCTCATCGCCACGAATGGCGACTAAAGACGGGTACCAATCCGGACTGGTCCCATCGGGAGATTCGAACGAAACGAGCGGATAGTTGCCGCGATCGGCGGCGGCAACGACGATCCGATTCGTCCCGAAGTCGATGCCCAACTTCATTCTGTACCCAGTGTAGCGGTCTAATCGATAATTTCCTAAACTTTAGCTACATTACTAGGGCGCTCGACAGCATTGAGGTATTTTGGAAACCTCAGGTTAACCTAGGATCTAGGCAAAGGAGTTTTGAAATGGCACTGACTGCAAAGACGCGACAAGAAGGCGATGTCACAATTGTGGATTTGAATGGGAAGATTACGCTCGGGGAAAGTTCAGGCGTCTTGCGTGACGAACTGAATTCGCTACTCGCTATGGGCCGGAAGAGCATCATCGTGAACATGGCGAATGTGTCTTACGTGGACAGCGCCGGCTTGGGCGAACTGGTGGGCAAGTACACGACTGCGACGAACCAGGGCGGATCTATCAAGCTGCTGCATTTGCAGGGCAAGATGAAAGACCTGTTGCAGATCACGAAGCTGCACACGATTTTCCCGATTTTTGAAGATGAGAAAGAAGCGATTGCGAGTTTCGCCAAAACCGCGTCGGCCTAACCGTTATTGAGTGCTGCGATGGGGCCGGATGCGGTAATCGTTGGCATTCGGCATACGGATCACTTTACACATCTCGAATAAGCGGGAGCGGGCTCGTTCGCCCACCCGCTCTTCGAGAGTGGTTTTGAAGCGGGGTGGGGCGCCTACGCCGCCTTTCTCAACGGTGGCGCTGCCCATATCGGGATCGGGCAGGTTGGTGGTCACGATGGTGGGTTTCCGGTGGTTGCAGCGATGCGTGACAATGGCGGTCACGGTGTCTTCCACCCAATCGGTGACGCGATGCGAACCAAGATCATCCAGCAAGAGCAGTTCGGTTTCAAGCACAGTGCGATAGGCGTCGCGATTGGCGGCACCTAAGGCTTCGCTATAGCCAGCGCGGATGCGTTCGAGCAAGTTCTGGTAATCGAAAAACATTCCTTCGTGGCCGCGCGCCATAAGCGAGCGCAAGGCAGCGACCGCCAGATGAGTCTTGCCAGTGCCGGGCGGGCCTACGAGGAGCAACCCGGGCTTGGCGGTTTTCGGATAAGTGCGGGCGAAGGAAGAGACGGCGAGCATCACGTCGGCCAAAGCGCGCTGCAGCACGGGATTATCGGTGGGCAGTAGAAATGTTTCGAAGGAAGCTTGCCGGTAGTTCAAGGGAATGCCTGCGCGGGTTTCGGCTTCTTCGAGTTGCACTTCGGCCACACAGGCGCATCGTTGGACGGAAGAGATGCCGTCGCGCTCCTCGCTGGAGATCCAGCCGGTGCCCCCACATTGTTTGCAATCTGCGCGCGGCATGTTCGCTTCTTACTCCACCACAATGAGCGTTTCGCCGGCGGCCACGGTGGCGCCTTCGGAGGTCAGGATTTTCGTCACGATGCCGGTTTTGGGAGCTTTGACTTCGTTTTGCATTTTCATGGCTTCGACGACGATGAGACCTTGGCCCGCTTCGACGGAGGCACCTACCTCTGCTAACAGTTTGATGATCTTGCCGGGCATTTGGGCGCGAATGACTGCAGGGCCTTTGGATGCACCTGCGTCGCCGGGACCGAGACGGTCGCGTGTGTCGGAGATGGCGAGCAGTCGCGGCGCGCTATCGCGGGTGACAGTTTCGAAGTCATCGCCCTGTGCGGCAATGTTGACTGTGACGCTTTTGGTGCCGAGCAAAATGGAAAAGACACCGGGACGGACTTGCTCAATGGAAGCGGAACCGGGCACGTCGTCGAGAACGTATTCGGTGCCGCGGAGTTCGAGAGAGTGGCTTTCGCCGGCAACATCAATTTGGATTTTCAACGGAGCAGCCCTCGTCTTCCACTGGCGCGCCATAACGAAGAGGGTTCGTTGTTTTGGGTAGCGACCGGCTGTAGCGTGGCTGTTTGCGCTGCGGCTAGGAAGCTGGCGACTGTTGCTTCGGCGCCTGGCTTGGCAGCTTTGAATGTTTGCATGAAGCGATCGAGGAAACCCGTGTCGAGATCGCCGGCGATCCAAGCAGGGTCGGTCATGAGTTGGGCGAAGAGCGCAAGATTTGTTTTGATACCGAGGACGCGATACTCGCTTACGGCGCGGCGCATGCGTTCGATGGCGGAAGTGCGGGTGTCGCTCCAGACAGTTAGTTTCGCGAGCAAGGGATCGTAATCGAGGGGAACGGTCCAACCTGGATAAACACCGCCGTCGACACGGACGCCGGGTCCGCTGGGTTCTTCATATTGGGTGAGGCGGCCAGCGCTGGGGAAGAAATTGTTTTCGGGGTCTTCGGCGTAGAGGCGGCATTCGATGGCGGAACCGGTCCAGCGAATGTCTTGCTGCTTGAGGGTAAGTGGTTCGCCGGCGGCGATGCGGATTTGCCAGCGAACGAGATCGATGCCTGTGACGGATTCCGTGACCGGATGCTCCACCTGCAGGCGCGTGTTCATTTCGAGGAAGTAGAAGTGGCCAGATTGATCGGCGAGAAATTCCATGGTGCCGGCGTTGGAATAATTCACGGCGCGGGCGATGCGCAGAGCCGCTTCACCGATTTGCTGGCGGAGTTCGGGTTTAGAGAGCATAAGCGGTGAAGGAGATTCTTCCACCACTTTTTGATGGCGGCGCTGGAGGGAGCATTCGCGTTCGCCGAGGTGGATGAGGTGGCCGTGCTCATCGCCGAGCACTTGGACTTCAATGTGGCGGGGGCGCTCGATTAATTTTTCGAGATAGACTTCGCCGGAGCCGAAGGCGTGTTCAGCTTCGCTCGATGCGCTGTTCATGGCGGCGGCGAGATCGGCTTCGCGATCAACACGGCGCATGCCTTTGCCACCACCGCCGGCGGAGGCTTTGAGCAGAACGGGATAGCCGAGTTCGGCGGCAATTTTGCGGGCGGCTTTGGGGTCGCTGACGCCTTTTTCGGTACCAGGGACAACGGGCGCACCGGCGGCGATGGCTACGCGGCGAGCAGCGGTTTTGGAACCCATTTGCTCGATGGCGCGGTGATCGGGGCCAATGAATTTGATGTGCGCGTCGGCGCAGGCTTTGGCGAAGGCGGCGTTTTCGCTAAGAAAGCCATAGCCGGGATGGATAGCTTCGGCGCCGACTTGCTGCGCGGCGTGGATGATTTTTTCTTTGACTAGATAGCTCTCCGAAGACGGCGCGGGACCGACGCAGATGGCTTCGTCGGCCATTTGGACGTGGAGCGATCGGCGGTCGACTTCGGAGAAGATGGCGACGCTGGCGATGTTCATTTCACGCAAAGCGTGAATGACACGAACGGCAATTTCTCCGCGGTTGGCAATGAGGATTTTTCGGAACAAGGGCGCGATAGACTCCGACTTTGTTGTAGCAGATGAGAAGACTAGAATGATGGTATGGGCGTTGTCTCACAGTTCGTAACGCTGGCCGACTACCTGAAGATGGAGTTTCCTGACGGTGTGAGGGACGAGCTGATTAAAGGAGAAGTGGTTATTTCGCCAACTGCAAAGCCGGGCCACCAGGCTATCGTAAAACGGCTTGTACGTTTGCTCGAAGCGGTCACCGATGAAGCTAAGTTTGAAGTCAACTCCGACACGAGCATAGTCGTTGAGCGTACCGATCCGGGATCAATGCCGCGACCGGACGTCTATGTCATGGGTCGAGTACGCTTCCAGAGGGCGATTGCGGAAGATCGTTATCCCGAAGGATCGCCGGAACTGGCTATTGAAGTTGTGTCGCCGAGCAACTCAAAGAAGGAATTAGAATCGAAGACTGAGTTGTACCTTGCGAATGGCTCACTAGCGGTTTGGATTGTCCATCCCAAAAAGCGCACGGTGGTGCGATGGGAGGCTGGTGGGGAGAGCCAATTCCGAGAAGGCGATGCTCTGCCGCTACCTTCCCGATTGAGCAAACGCGTCATTCAAGTCTCCGATATTTTTTCGGTCTTGGATTGATCGTCGTCGTATTCAACCGAAACTAAAATCAAGCCGCAGGCCGGCACGCGTGGGCCGGGTCTGATGCCATTGTTCGGTTGGAGACGCGCACGGATGTCGTCGTCGTGGAGATTGCCTTTGCCCACTTCGAACAGCACGCCCATAATGTTACGGACCATGTGTTTGAGAAATCCTGAACCGGTGACGCGGTAGATGAGAGTGTCGCCGGTTCTTTCCATTTCGGAGCGGAAGATAATGCGGACGTTGGTTTGGCCTTCGGGGTAACGATCGTCAGCGGCAGCGAACGCAGTGAAATCGTATTCGCCGATGAGGAGCGGCGCGGCTTGCATCATGGCTTTTTCATTGAGGGGAAACGGATGGTGAAAGACGAAGCGGCTCAAAAAAGGCGAGCAGATTTCTTCACGGAAGATGCGGAACTCATAAGTTTTGCGAGAGGCGTCGAAGCGGGGGTGAAAGGCGAGCGGCACTTCGCGCACGTTGCTGATACGAATGTTGATGGGCAGAAGGCGGTTTACGGCGCGGCGGAAATTGTCGGTGGGGATGCGGTTTTCAATGGAGACCGAAGCCACCTGGGCGAATGCGTGAACGCCGGCATCGGTGCGGCCAGAACCAGACACGTGTACCCGCTTGCCTTCCACGACGCTAATGATCTCTTCAAGAACACCTTGGATGGTGGACAAGCCGGGTTGCACTTGCCAGCCGTGATAATCGGTTCCATCATAGGCGACATCGAAACGCAATCTGCGCATGGCAGAAGTCTACGAGAGCGGTTCGGTGCGGCGCGAACCGGGCTTGACGAGAGGGATGCCCTGCTTGCACAGCGGGCAATCTTCGGGTTGGTAAGCGACCGCCTTCATCGATTGCAGAGCGACGCGGGGCACGCCGACATCGGCGCGGCCACCGCTGCGATCAATAATTGATCCGGCCGCCAGAGTCTTGACGCCGTAGGACTCAACCACGCGAATCACTTCTTTGGTGCTGCCGCCGGTGGTGATAACGTCTTCGATGACCACCACAGTTTCCCCCGGCTTGATTTCAAAGCCGCGGCGCAGGGACATGTCGTTGGTGTCGATATCGCGTTCCGTGAAGAGCGACCGTGCTTGGAAGGCGCGCGCCACTTCGTGGCCTATGATTACGCCGCCCATGGCCGGAGCAATCACCACTTGCGGCGTTTTGCCCGATAGCAGGCCTTTGATCTGTTGCGCC
This sequence comes from Bryobacterales bacterium, assembly GCA_003169195.1. Taxonomy (GTDB): domain Bacteria; phylum Acidobacteriota; class Terriglobia; order Bryobacterales; family Bryobacteraceae; genus Bog-105. The sequence goes on along the minus strand of PMQB01000512.1, from coordinate 4,722 downwards.
AATTCCTGGCCGAGTTTTTCCGCGTAAGCCGGAATTTGCAGTACCTTGGCGCATTGCAGATATTCGCTGCTATGCAGTCCGCTTGTCAATCGGAAGTGGCCGTGCAAGTAGGCGCCTGTCTCTTCGAACAGCGCCATTACCGAAGTTTCCATCGCCGACAGGATAGCAGTCGAAGGGTTTTGTATTTTGGGAAAATGGCCAGGCGATTCCCAGGATCGAACACCCACAAAGGCGGTTGAGTTGAGGCGATCCTCTGTTTTCAGCAAGGTTGTGATGGCCGCTCTTTTGCTATAAGTTATGAACGGTTCAATACGTTACTATGGGGTTGCACGCACTAAACACGGAACTTCGGCTCCGCAATCATCGTTCTTCGTTCAAGTGGGATTAGTCGTCTTGAGGCGCGGTCTATGAGGGCGCGGGCGGTCTCCTGCGTTTTATTTTTGGGGGTCATAAGTAAATTCGAATGATACGAATCAAAGCACTCTTGTCAATGCTTTGCAGTTTCACGTTGGTTGCCGGGACGATGAACGCACAGAATGCGATTCGCATTGATCCGGCAAAAGGGATGTTCGGCTGGTACAAGCAGCGGAACGTGGCGCCGATTAATCTGGCGAATTCGGGGCGGCTAGAGTCTTTGATCCGGGCAGGCAACCTTTACCTCTCTGCGCAAGATGTGATTGCGCTAACGCTTGAGAACAACCTCGATATTGAGATTCAGCGATACAACCCGATTCTTACCAGGGAAGTGACGCTGCGAACCAAAGGCGGCGGCGCGATTCGGAGTGTGGGAACGGGCGTATCGGCCGGACCGACGAGCGTCAGTTTGACCGGTGTGAGCCTGAATTCAGGTGGCGTGGGAGCGGGAGCGGTGAGTTCGAGCGGGATTTTGACCCAGTTAGGCCCCGCGATTCCGAACTTCGACCCGCAGATTTCTGTTTTCACGCAGTTCGCACATAGCACCAGTCCACAAAGCAACACTTTCTTGACTGGAACCACTTCGTTAATCTCGGACACGCGTTCGTACCAAGGCCAATATTCGCAATACAACGATTGGGGCACTTACTTTCAGTTCACAGTTAGCGATACGCATTTAAAGTTCAACAGTCCTTTTTATTCGCTCAATCCGTTCAGCCAAGCTGACGCTGATATACAAGTTACCCAAAATTTATTGCAGGGCTTTGGGCGTCCGGTGCTAGGCCGCAATATTCGCGTTTCCAAAAACAATGAGAAGTTTTCGAACCTGCAATTCAAGCAGCAGGTGATTACGACGGTTTCGGCGGTGTTGAATCTGTACTGGGATCTGGTGAGTTTCAATGCCGATCTCAAAGCGCGCAAAGACGAGTTGGCCACGGCGCAGGCGCTGTTTGAAGACAACCAAAAGCAAGTGAAGATTGGAACGCTGGCTCCGATTGAAGTGACGCGCGCCGAAGCACAGGTCTATTCGAGCGAGCAAGATTTATTGATTTCGCAGACGAACCTCTTGCAGCAGGAAACAGTTTTGAAAAATGCGCTGAGCAGAAACGGCGTGGCGAGCCCGCAACTGGCCGATGTGCATGTGGTGCCGCTAGACACAGTGCAAGTACCGCCGAAAGAGGATGTGCAACCGATTGAGCAACTGGTGCAGGAAGCGTTGACCAAACGTGTGGAAATTGCCCAGGACAAGGTCAATATTGACAGCCAACAGATCAATTTGAAGGCCATTCGGAACGGTTTGCGGCCGACTCTGCAGTTATTTGCGGAAGCGACGAATAATGGGTTGGCGGGTAATGTCAACTATTTGAACCCGGCGATTGGCGCGCCTTCGTTTCTCACGGGTGGGACAGATACCGCGTTCCAGCAGATATTGCATCGGGACTTTCCGAACTACTCGGCGGGCGTTTCGCTGAATATTCCGTTGCGTAATCGCGCGGCACAATCGGACTACGTGACGTCGGCACTGGAAGAACGCCAAGCGGAACTATCGCTGCAGAAGGCGGTGAATCAGGTTCGTGTGGACGTGCAGAACGCGGTGATTGGTTTACGGCAGGCACGGGTCCGTTACGATTCGTCGGTGAAAGCCCGCATTCTGCAACAGCAAACGCTGGATGCGGATAAGAAGAAGTACACGCTGGGCGCATCGACAGTATTCCAGGTTGTACAAGACCAACAGACTTTGGCAGCGGCGCAAAGCACGGAACAGCAATCGCTGGCGAACTACAGCCACGCACGGATTGCTTTCGATCAGGCGATGGGAACGACACTCGAAGCGAATCACGTTTCCATTGAAGAGGCGTTGTCTGGAAAGGTGAGTCAGCCTTCGGAACTGCCCGCGACACTTCCGCCGGCTGCGCAGGAGCAAAAGCAGTGAAGCGCGCGAGACAGTACATCGCGCTTGGACTGTGTGCGCTGACAACCGGTCCTCTAGGGTGGAGCCAACAATCGATTGAAGCCGTTCCGCATGGCGGCGGGATCTTCGGATCGTACTCAGCGCCGGTATTGCCCGGGGCGCGCTTAGCGAACAGCAACCGCTTCGCCGCGTTGATTCAAGGCGGGAAGCTGTATCTGACGGCGCAAGATGCGGTCGCGCTTGCGCTGGAAAACAATATTGATATTGAGAGCGATCGTTATAACGCGTTGATCAGCCAAGGCAACTATACGCGCCAACTCGCGGGCGGTCCCTTGCCGGGTGTGCCCAGCGGTTCGTCGCAGGCGGGATCGGTGCAAAGCGGACAGGGCGTGGCCGGAAGCCAGGCGGCGGCGGGCGTAAGCAACTCCGGCAGTAGCAGCAACGGTGGGAACGGAACGAATGCAACGATTAGTCAAATTGGTCCGGTTACACCAACGCTGGACCCCTCGTTTTCCAGTACCGAAACGTTCTCGCATAAATCGAATCCGCAATACAACGCGACGCAAAGCCAAACGTATAACCTGATTGATAACACTCGCAACTACACAGAGAGCATCAACGCTGGATTCATTTACGGCGGCAAAGCGACGCTGACCTTTGCGAACTCTTATTTGAACGAAAACTCTCCGGGCGACTTGCTGAACCCTACGAACGGCACAGCCCTTTCTTTAAGTGTCCAGCAGAACTTGTTTTATGGATTTGGAAAGGCGCTGAATGCGCGGAACATTACGATTGCGAAGGCGAACATCGGCATCAATGATCTTACGTTCCAGACGCAAGTGATTGCTGTGGTAGTGAGCGTTTTGAACAACTACTACTCGCTGGCTGCTGATTATGAAGACCGGAGAGCGAAGCGCGAGGCATTGACGGTAGCGCAGCGATTCTTTGAAGACAACAAGAAGCAGGTACAGATTGGGACAATGGCGCCACTGGATGTAACAACTGCCGAAGCCCAAGTGGCGACCAGCGAACAGAATCTGGTGGTATCGGAAACTACGCTGGAACAGGACCAAGTGACGCTGAAGAATCTGCTGAGTCGGAATGGTTTGGCTGACCCGGTAATTGCGAACGTGGAGATTATCCCGCTGGACCGGATTGAAGTTCCCGAAAGTGACACGCTGCCGTCGTTTAAGGATGCACTGGCCACGGCTATGACATATCGAGTGGACCTGAAATCGGACCAGTTGAACTTGATCAACTCCCGGACCAGTGCGTTGGGCACTGCGAATGGCGTGTTGCCGCAGGCGGTGGCGTTTGCGACGCTGAAGCAACAGGGATTATCGGGAACACCACATACAGTTTTCGCAGGAAGTATTCCTGCAAACTCGCCTTTTGCGGTGCCGGCCGGCTATGTTGCCTGTCCATCGTTTGGCCCGCGAGCAATTTGCGAGGCACCTGATAAATATTTCCAGGGCAACATTACGGACGCATTGGGCCAGATGATCAGGCGTGACTTCCCGAGCGAGAGCGGGGGCATTTTTTTTGGACCGACGCTGCGCAACCGGCAGGCGCGGGCTGACCAGAGCATTGATCAACTCTCTCTGCGGCAGCAGGAGTTGGAAAACGAACGCACCATCAATCAGGTGGCGGTGGATGTTTCGAACCAGTTAATTGGTCTGCAACAGGCGCGCATTAAGTATCAAGCGGCGGTGAAAAACCGGGTGCTGGAACAACAATTGTTGGACGCAGAACAGAAAAAATTCGCGCTGGGCGCTTCGACGACGTATAACGTGGTGACGCAGGAACGGGATTTGGCGGCGGCACAGGCGACGGAAATTGCGGCGCTGGCGGGTTATAGCCAGGCGCGGATTCAGCTAGATCAGACGTTGGGCACGACGTTGAAAAGCAATAACATTTCGATTGAAGAAGTGCAAAAGGGGCGCGTGGCGCGTACGTCGGCGCTGCCCGCTGTCCTACCGGATAGGTAATCTTATCCATTCCGGTAAAAAATTCTTCAGTACGACGCCCTGAGCTGCTCGTAAGTGATTGAAAACAGGTTTGGGTTTGTTTGGCATTTAAGATGCTAAACAGATGGCGTACAGACAAAGAATAAGGGCAGCTCAGGGATTGAAGGTTGTTCCGCAAGACCAATCCACGACACACAATCCAGCCTGTTCGTATCTACATAAAACTCCACACATAGCCCACCCGACCGATTTCCCTGAGCGCCCTTAAATTCTGTAGTAGGGTGGGGGCTGTGGCTGAACTCCGAATTCTTCCTCTTATTTCCAGTGCTACAGAGATCGTGCATGCGCTTGGTTTAGGCGCGTTCCAGGTGGGGCGTTCGCATGAGTGCGACTACCCGGCGGAGGTGCTGAGTCTGCCGGTTTGCACGC
>PMQB01000493.1 GCA_003169195.1 Bryobacterales bacterium | reverse complement strand
CGATAATGTTTCGCCCTTCCAAATCTCTGGAAGGCCACCATGCGAATTCCCTTTGAACTGATCCAATACAAGCAATGGGTGCTTTGGCGCAAGACCGAAGTAAATGGCCGCGTCACCAAAGTCCCCATCTCACCGTGGACCGGCAAAGCCGCCGCTTCCGATAGACCGCGTACTTGGAGTTCCTACCGCCACGCGCGTTACGCTTGCCACCAGCATCAATGCGACGGCGTGGGCTTTGTCTTCACCGACGCCGATCCATTCTGCGGTATCGACCTAGACCACTGCCGTGACAATGATGGAACCATCGCGCCGGCAGCTTTAGATTGGATCAAGCGATTCGGCAGCTACGCGGAGATCTCGCCATCTGGCACTGGCGTACACATTTTCATCAAGGCGAAGCTGCCTGGGAGCGGACGCCGTACTGGCAAGGTGGAAGTGTACGATTCTGGCCGATACTTCACCATCACTGGAACCCGCGTTTTTGACACGCCGTTAGCGATTCTCAACCGGCAGGATGTGCTCGAACAGTTGAGCGCTGAACTCTTTTCGGTTCAGCCGTCCAGGCCGAGTGTAAGCTACATTACAGATCCATCACGGCTATCGGATGATGAGCTTATTGAACAAGCCGCGAACGCCCGAAACGGCGACCGCTTCAAACGTTTGTGGGCCGGTGAAATTTCCGACTACGAAAACGACCCCAGCCGAGCGGACTTGGCATTGTGTGGCATGCTCGCTTTTTGGTGCGGACGCGACCCCGAACGCATCGACCGCCTATTCCGCCGCTCTGGCTTGATGCGTGAGAAGTGGGACCGCCGCACCGGCGACAGCGCGTACGGATCTATCACGATTAGGGCAACGGTCGCCGATTAGCCCAACCCATATAGTGCCATAATTTTTGAAGTCCTAGGATTTGATCGCGGCCTTTATCTTCTCCGAAAGTTCTGACGACTTTTCAGCGTTGACCTTGGGCGAACTCCAAGGTTCGGTCTGCAAAGCTTTGTAGCGCTTCTGCTCGCTTACGGCGACCCTAACCGACGTTTCTGTTTCACTACTCTTAATCACCGTCAAGTAAACCCGCGTCCCGATTTGATGATATTTGCCGGCGACGTCGATGGCCGTAACAATCTGGCCGGTTTCTTTGCTCGCGGAGCCGATCGTAAGGCCCTCGCGCTTCACATAGTTCAGCAAATCGTCATAGGTCTTATCGATCGCGGACGCCTGCTGAAAAGTCACGCCGCCTGAGACGTTCTGAATCTTTTCCGAATCTGCCTGTTCTTCCGCCTTGCGTTCTTGACGCTGTGCAAAGGCCGTCATCGTGCAAACGCTCACCAATGTGATTATCAGCGTTCTAAGGCGTTTTGAGACTATCATTGCTGTATTTCCTCCAGCTCTTTACAGTCGCACTTCCAAATCGAGAGAACGAAGCCCGAGTTTACAGGGGCTCGCCAACTAGAGTCGGTTGACATCAATAGCTGAAATGGCGCTTTGCACGGCCACGCCCGTGAACGTGCTTCCATGCTGTGTCTCGGAAGTTCGATTGGCAGATGTCAATACAGCCGACTATACGCCCGGATGGATTCCAGATGCTAACGGCGTTTAGCAGGACTAATCCCCTTTCAGTCGGTTAACCCGCACGGGTTCAGAATCTTAGAACCTGGTAGGCTGTCCTCGCGGCTCCAATAATAATCCCGTTCAGCAACGAAATACACAGGAGCTTTTGGGCCGAATTAAGCGCATCGCAGTATTGCCGTTTCACCGCACATTTCGCTCTTGACTTAACATTGTGCATGATACGAAATCAGCGCGATTTCATTGTCATTTTGGTTTCGGCTTCAGGTCAAAAGCGTTGGTGTCTAACGTTAAAGTTGCTGCCTGGACCTGCGTTTTGTCGCGCCAGGAAAATGTAAGGGCGTTTGTTTTTGACAAAAACAAAGTGATTTGGGCGTTGTCTGCTCGAGATGTGCCGATTTGCGACACGTTTGCGACAGAAGCGGCGGGACACTTACACGACGTTGTGCAAAGAAGTTTGCTATTAGCGTCATTGACATCAAGCGGCGGGCTACAGTGCCTTCGTCCCCGTCTAGAGAAGTCGTCAAAGCGGAACGCCCCGAAGTCGAAATCCCGAACGGCCAGCGCCGGTCGAATGTTCCAGCTTAGAGGTGAGTTGAGACCCGCGCAATAACTAACGACTCTGAATGATTTGGTTATCCCTAAGGAATCTAAGAGCGACATCGCTACGGACGGCTACAGCTAGAGAATCCTTTGCCTGGTGCATGATGCCAATCACTTCGCCAGTGTTATCCAATAGGGGTCCCCCCGAGGTTCCCGGCTGGATAGTGGCGTTGAAGTAAATGGAAACGGAGTCTACCGCGGCGACAGTTCCCACGAACGCAGCCTCATTCGGCATTTGGTATGCATATCCGATTCCAATAACCTCCGCTCCAAGGATAGGCGTCTTTGACCCCAGGCGCAAAGGAACCAGGCCGCTCGCTACTTGTAGTCTCAAGAGCGCCAGATCAGTTTGGGGGTCGGTCTTTATACTGGAGACCACGAATATCTTTCCGTCTGGCGTTCTGACCCTTATATCTGCTAGAGTTGACTGGGCCACAACATGAGCTGCGGTGAGAACATCCCTATCGGTGACTATGATGCCGGAGCCTTGGAATCCTCCATTGGGGACGGACGCTTCAATCCGCAAAACGGAAGCTCGCGTACTCTCGAAGACGGTCGCGAGAGCCTTGACGGCAAGTTGAGAATCGGCACCCTTGTCGCCCGACGCTATCGTCGATAGCGCTTGCACTGCCGCTTGCTTCGTACCGGGATTTGAAGAAACTGCCGCCTGCCTCAAATAGTCGATTGAGCCAGGGCCCTTGAACAGTTGTGCTAGATCTGCAGCAAGGGCGGGATGTGCAAGATCCTGTATTGCTGTTAAGGCGGCGGCTTTCCCTTTTTCATCTGAAGAGGTTAAGACAGGAATCAGCTTTTGAATTGCTTCCAATTCTAGGACTTTGTTGCCTTCCTCTTTTGTGAACGAGTCGTGTTCAGCCTGCGTGCGATTCAAATCAATCTGCCGTTGATTGTATGAATATGTGAAATAGCCTCCCACCGCCGCGATCAGCAGACTCGAAATAAAACTCAGGACTGCAGAACTCGCTGATATCTTGTCCCACTTGTCCTTTGCTTTGGGTGAGGGGGAGGACAAAAGCGGCTCTGCCGATGCACCGCGCTTCAGTAGAAGCCGCCCAATTTCTGTGTTACCGGCTCGTTGGGCAACAACTACAGCGGCATTAGATTCCCTATCGCGAACATCTGGGGAAGTGCCTGCATCAAGAAAAAGTTCGACCAACTCGTAATCCCCATTCTGGAGCGACTTGAAAAAACTGTCGCTTGAGAATTCCACCGCGATGGATTCGAGTTTTTGCCGAGCCGCTTCAGGTTCCATGCGTCTGGTTCGTTCTACTCTAACAGTTCCAGCAAAGGTAATGCTCATCTCGTTTCACCTGCGGCAGCAGATTTCGTGAGAGGCTCTTGCAGAGTGTGCCGAGTGTTGACAGCGAGGTCATTAGGTAAGAGCACGTTAGTGAAAATGTCTGCTCATCCTTAAGACGCGCGCTCTCGCGTATCATTCGCCTCGATCCGGGCCGCAACATACAAAATGCCGCTCTTCAGGCCGTCTCACCGATCCGCGTATATGTATAGGATCGGGACGTTGACCGAGACATCCATTCCGATCTCAATTCGATGTAGCGGATAAGCGTTGCGTGAGATTGGTCCACTGCTCGCGCTTTGCGCCGATATCGTTACGAAATGGGCGTTGCATTCTTCTAGTACGTTATGAGCGCTAGAGTGCGATTCGGAATATATCCGGTTCGGATTGAACTGCATCGTTATTAGCCGTATATGCCTGCCTTTCCACTTCAACAATTCCCGTGCCTTGCTTAAATGCGACGCAACAAGCTCCGCAAACTGCTTCTCGCTTGCGTCCTTCGTCTCGGTGCCAACCCTGATGTAGGATCGCCCAGCGAAATGCGGCCGCAACTCGCTACCCGGCACCATCACGGCGATGCATTCCAGTCCGTTGTGGAAAAGCGTTTTCGGCTGGAGATATAAGGGTGGCCACGTTTTATTTGCCACTGCTGCCTCGAGCTTCCTCATTATGTCTTCGATCTTGAGGTTTGGTTGGATATTTCCGGCGTTATCAACGCCTATAAACAAGATGCCGGGATAGCCAATCGGCACCGAGTTGGCGAATGCCACAACTGTCTTGATCCATCCGCCTTCGTCAGTTGAAGATTTGCGTTCGGTGAACTGATCTTCCGTTATTGTCAGGCGCTTCCTCAAATCGTCGTCGGTAGGAATGAAGTTGGTGTGGCCGGGCATCGACGACCAGACTAGCGTATTTCGCATTGCCCCCCGGCCAGCCGTTTGCCACAGACATCATCCCGGCATGGTCGAGATCAAGATTCCGCCAGCGACCTAACACCAGAAACTACGCTTATCTAAGCGTCACGGCCTTCGCCCGCTGCGGGATGGCGGTGGCAGCGTTAACCCGTCGCTGCACCGCTGGCTCTTCGCCGTCATACAGCGGATGCCGGGACGTCATCCTGCCTGTTTTCAATGTCATTCCGCGCCTCGTGTCGATTAACTTCTCAACTTGCTCTTTCATGCACTCGTACCGCCGGCGCTTTAAGTCCAGACGCTGCCGGCACCCAAGAGCAATTGTCCACGTCACGCCCTGCTTGCATCGATTGCCATACCTTGGTTGGAATAGTGCCAACCTAAACACGCGCATTACTAACGCAGCTTCGCGGGGGACTAAATCTATAACACCGGCTCAGAGATGAATTCAAGGAAATCGTGACCCCATGCGCTAGTCCAGCGACCTCCTAGGGCCGTCATATATTCTTGATTCCCGGTTCTTTGCAAAAGTTCGTAACGAGACAAATCATCAAGTACTAACTTGGCCATTTTCCCGTCGATACCTTGTTGCAATGCCACCTTGTTAGTGAACGTTGAGAATGCCGTCCTAGCGGTTGTGCCGCCACTTTCGTCTAACGTTTTTAGAATACGCAAATGAAGCGGACTCAGACGCTCAGCCAGCAGCAGAAACAGTGCTCGCCGGTCATCGTCTCCGCCGCGGCTCAGGGCTGTGTTTAGCACTGCATTCCGCAGAGCATCTCGCTTCTCTTTGGCGTGCGTTCGAACCACGGCCTGTGCGGCTTGAGCAGCTGCGGACACAAACGCCTGGTTGTTGCTTAGGTCCTCAAATCTGAACCCATCTGCGCGCCGTTCAAGATCGTGAAGACGGCGCGACAAATCCTCAAGCCAATCATCACGACGCTGCGCCAATGGTGTCGCAAGCAGCATGCTCAACTCTTCGGCAAGGAGGCCACCTGCAAAAGGAATGGCGGAAATAGCACCCTTTAGTGCTGCGACGCGGTGGTCTGCTAGCTCTGCATTTTTCGGTAAAGCCTTGCGTGAAGGTTCGTCGAAGATTCCCGCCATGTCTGATCGTCGCACTTTCACCGGCGGTAAAAGGTACTTGCCCGGTCCACTTCTACTTATAGCTTGTGGAACAGCAAATGCCCCGGCTAAAAGGTG